>CAYZET010000034.1:6790-20992 GCA_964477215.1 uncultured Syntrophaceae bacterium
GAGAGTCGTTTTTCCATCGGATTCGGCAGCCCTCTTGTGGAAACCGATGTGAGAGTACGGTCTCTCCTCGCGACCGCGGTGAACGGAGCTCCTTTCTCACCCGCGGCTCCTGATGCTGGACAGTCCTTTCAGCAAGAGCTTTGACGAAGAGAGGATGACGGAGATGATTGACCTGACTTTTGTGAGTGCTCTAGCCGTGCTCGTGGGAGTTCTCTTCCGATGGGGCTTTGCAGTTCTGCCCCAAGAGGGCTGGCAAATAATGGCCGCTGTTCCCCTCGTAAGGGAGGGCTCCCGGATGTGGCGTGGATGCAATTTCACCTTCTATGGATTCTTCCTTGCAGGTGCGTCAGCAGCGAGCGCAGCGCTGATCATAATCCTTGCTTGCTCTATTGGCGTTCATCCCTTCGCGATTCTGCTTGTAATGGTATCGATGCTTGGGCTTTGTTTCCCATCGACACGGATCATCGCGAGGATAGTGGAAAAGAAAAAACACACATTCACCATCGGCGGCGCATCCTTCGTTGGGCTTGTCGTTGCGCCTTTGGCGATATGGGCAGTCGACGAGATCTCAGGATACCGCATTCCCATGGCTCCGGGCCTCGCTGCACTTTCCATCGGGTACGCACTGGGTGAGGGCCTGGGCAGACTGGGATGCATCAGCTTCGGATGCTGTTACGGCCGACCGCTGAGCCAGTGCTCGCCTCGAATTCGCCATATATTCAGGCGGTTCAACTTTGTGTATTTCGGTCATACGAAAAAGGTGGCGTACGAGGGCGGTTTGGAGGGCGCGGAGGTTGTACCGATCCAGGCAGTCACTGCCCTCATTTACGCGTCGACCGGCCTGATAGGTACAGCCCTGTTCCTCCGAGGATACTTCTCTCTGGCCTTTGCATGCACCATCATTGCTACGTTGGGCTGGAGAGTCCTGTCCGAGCTCTTGCGAGCCGATTACCGCGGGGAAGGGAGGATCTCTGCATACCAAGTCCTGGCCATGGTAGGTATCCTGTACTCCCTAACAGTAGCAATGCTCCTCCCTTCCGAAAGCGTACCCTGCCCGGACTTGTGGAATGGGCTGCTTTCTCTCTGGAATCCCGTCATCATACTATCGCTCCAAACGCTATGGCTGTGTGTTTTTCTTTTCACCGGGAAGAGCACCGTCACAGAGTCCCTGATGACTTTTCGTGTCATCGGGAGCGAATCCGACCCAAGGGCCTTGCGCGATTGTTCTGCAGAGGAAGCCTGAAGCTTTGGCTAACACTTGTTCACCAATCAAACGGAATCCATTGAATTTTTGTTGACAGGGGGGGCTGCTTGTGGCAGTGTCCCCCCTCGACCACTACATGTAGTATACCAACGTGGGGTCTCCACACGGTGTTTGCATGCTCCGCTCGTCGCTGCGGACGAAATTCTGGGTATTCCCAGGGGGGATACGGTTATGCAAGGTAATGTAATTCAATCTGGAAGTATGGCTTTTGCGAAGGATGGGTCGTATCACATGTTGCTGACAAGAGAAGACACGCAGACCGAAGACTCTTCGGAGCGAGGAGGGGTCTTACCGCGGATAACCCGCGTGTATCGCGAAGTCGCGGTTGTGCTTCTCAATGCCACAATCCTCTTCATAGTCGCAAACGTGGTAGTCGCGTTGGCTTATAGCGTGGGAGACCTGTTTCGGAATAGGACGGGGGCGGCGAGCGCGCCGATGAAGTATAAGGATTTTCATCCGAGCTTGGCGGGGGTTTATCCTGACATGAGCAAAGAAGAGATATCCCAGCTTCTTCTTGACACGCGTCGGATCCCCCAGGTGTACGATTCCTACACGCAGTTCAAGGAGCCTGCGTACAAATCCAAGTACGTGAACGTTAGCCCAGTCGGATTTCGGGTATCCAAGAACCAGGGTCAATGGCCGGTATCCGGCAACCAGCTCACAATATTCATGTTCGGCGGCTCCACCACGTTTGGGTACGGAGTTTCCGACGATCAGACAATACCTTCGCACTTGCAGGAGTTTCTGGGGACCCGGATATTGCGGCCTGTTCGCGTGTACAATTTCGGCCGGTGCGCATACTTTAGTGTTCAGGAGCGGATTTTTCTCGAAAAGTTGATTCTGGACGGACACATCCCTGATCTGGTGATCTTTCTGGACGGCCTGAACGACTTCGTTCATGTCAACGGAGAACCCGGATACACCCCTGATCTGGCGAAGTTCATGTTGGAGCGCGATGTTCCTTTGTCCAAAAGGATTGCTCTCGCTCTGCCTTTGGCGAAGCCCTTCTTGGCGTTACCCGAGGACATCGACGGCAAGAAAGCATCATCGACCACAAACCGCGAGGATGTCGACCGTGAAAATTCGCTGCAGCGCGTGATCGGTCGGTACAGGGCAAACAAAGAGATTGCTGAGTCAATTTGTCGCGGGTTCAACATTACCCCCCTCTTTGTCTGGCAACCCATCCCACTCTACGCCTACGACCGGAAGTATCATATCTTCAGTGAATTTAATTACAATGAGTTTGCTCCACACGTGGAACCGGGATTCCGACTAATGGCGCAGGTGGTGAAATCTGAGTCCATGGGGGATGACTTCCTCTGGCTTGGAGACATGCAACAAAACCTGAAAGAGCCGGTCTATGTGGATGCCTTTCATTACAACGGAAAGATGTCGAAACTCATAGCGGAGCGCATCGGGACCACCGTGCTGGAGCGGGTCGCGCTCCGCCGTATGCACAGCTCTCTTATGGAAGACTGAAGGACATGCTTCGGACCATTTGATGCCGATTCTTATTCAGGCAAGGAAGGTGCTGCACGAGGCGTTGCCTGACGCGAGGACCAATCCAGCAAGAGGAAACAAACCTGCGGCACGTTCCTTTCAAACAAGTCCGCCGCTTCTCCTTGCATCTGCTGCGCAGTCCGGGTGCGTTGCTGGAGGAACTCAATCCCCAGCAAATCAGAAGAGCGCGTAGATCAGCGGGGCAGCGGCACTCCCCCCGAGCACAACCAGGGCACCCAATACGAATACGGCCAAGAGAGTCGGAGCGAGCCACCACATCCTGTGCGTCTTCAGGAAATAGATGTACTCATTCATGAGACCTCTTCTTCTGGGATTGGAAGATCCTTTCTTCAACTTTGCCTCCTGAAGCTCTCTGAATCGCTTGCGGGCGAATCTCGAAACAGAGATTGCTTTTTCCGACATGCTTGAAAATCCTTGTCAAGCTGGTTCATTCCGAATAGTCGCAGGATTAGTCCCGGGATGGTGACAGCGCACACAAACATCAAGAGCACGATGACCCACGAGATCAATCGACCCAGAATGCCGAACAGCACCATCAACAGGAGGTAGACGTCGCGACCGATAAGATTGAAGGCAACAAACCCGGCAAATGCCATCAAGGAAAGAGCTCCGACTATGCATGCAGCGATCGGAGCTGCCGCCAGATATCGAATTCCGCAGGCTGCCGCAGCGAGACTTACTGACAGGACCAGAAGCTGGCGGCGCTGCAACTTCCTCGGGGGATTGTAGTTAACGTCAAACATCGATCACTCTCTCACCTGCTGATGATCTCCGGATACTCTCTGAGGGGAGCATTCAAGTCCACTCCGGGCTTCACCAGCACACAAGTGTCCAGGACCAGGATGTCTATGTCTGTCATGGCAAAGCACCAGTATGCGTCATGGTGATCGCACACTATTGGTTCTTCGCTCACGTTGAAGCTCGTATTCACAATCATAGGGCAGCCTGTCAGCTTGTGAAAGGCGGACACTATGGCGTGAAACACATCGTTGTGTGTTTTCGATACAGTTTGAATTCTTACAGAATAATCAACGTGCGTTACAGCGGGAACATGCGATCGGACAACGTGAAGCCGCTCCATGGCTTGTTTCTCGGCATTCTCTCGCTCTGCCTTGCGCCACTTGGGCTTCAAAGGCATGACCATCAACATATAGGGGCTTGGAATCCGGAGATCGAATAATTCGGCAGCGTACTCCTCCAGCAACGCAGGTGCAAAAGGCCGAAAGGATTCGCGGAATTTCACCTTTCGGTTGATCCGGGTCTGATTGTCAGGGTCGCGTGGATCTCCCAGAATACTCCTGTGCCCCAGCGCTCTGGGCCCGAATTCCATGCGTCCATGACAAAAGCCGATGATGTGGCCCTGGGCGATCCACCGGGCTACGCTCTCGGGCAGATCCTCGACAGCCAGGGTAAGAAACTCCACGCCCAGGGATTCCAGATAGGGAATGACCTCCCCGTTCTTGACCGACGGGCCCAGGTACGCTGAGCTCATGCCGTCTCTGCCCGTCACGTGCAGAGGTTTACCCATGACCTGATGCCAAGCCTGCAGAGCAGCTCCCACTGCTCCACCTGCGTCCCCCGAAGCCGGCTGTATATATATGTTGTCGAAAATGCCTTCGCGGTAGATGATCCCGTTGGCCACACAATTGAGAGCGACTCCTCCGGCCAGGCACAGGTTCGACAGACCCGTGATGGATCGGGCAGTCCTTGCAAGGCGAATCATCGTCTCTGTGGTGATGGACTGAACGGAAGCGGCTACGTCCATATGGAACTGGGTTAGTTCTTGTCCCTGTTCGCGCTGCGGCTGCCCCAGCAGCTCGCCCAGTCTCCCATTGATCATCGTGAGACCCTGGGGAAAGTCGAAGTACTCGAGGTTCAAGCTCAATGAGCCATCGGACTTGAGATCCAGGACTTCGCTCGTCAAGAGATCCACGTATTTCGGTTTTCCGTACGGTGCAAGGCCCATTACCTTGTATTCATCGAAGTTGACTTTGAAACCCAGGTACTGGGTCATCGCACTATAAAAAAGTCCCAGAGAGTGAGGAAACCGGACTTCTTTCAGGAGCTGCAGAGAATTTCCTCTCCCCGCTCCTACTGACGTGCAAGCCCACTCCCCCACTCCGTCCACCACCACGATGGCAGCTTCTTCGAAAGGGCTGGTAAAAAATGCTGATGCTGCGTGAGACTCGTGATGGCGACAGAATACTATCTCTCCCTCAAAGCCCGGGATGTTTTCATCGATGATCTTGGGAATTCTGAGCTTTTCCTTCACCCACTTCGGGATGCTCACTTTGAACGAGCGGTAGCTCGTGAGAGGATATTCGAGATAGGTCTGAAGAAGGCGCCCAAAGGTCATGATAGGCTTGTCGTAGTAGGCCACCATGTCCAATCGAGATCCGTCGATGCCTGCGTGGGAGAGACAATACCGAAGAGCGTGAGCTGGAAATCGGGCATCCCCTTTTATCCTTGAAAAGCGCTCTTCCTGAGCGGCAGCTATCAGCTCTCCGTCACGAAGAATACAGGCTGCGCTATCATGATAAAAGGCTGATATTCCAGCAATATATACCGGCATGTCTGGCCTCTGTCGTGAACCCAATTCTCAGCGTGCGCCACTATGACGACTGACCAATGTATCTTATTCTTTCCTCCCAACCATGACGAAAAGCCCCCCTTCCGTGTCACACACCATCTGTCGAAGTTGAGACAGCATACGATCCATGGTGCTTCCGCGGTCCTGCTCCTCGAGTAGTGACCGCTTGTACTCGAGAGAGAAAGAGGAACCGAACACGGTGCTCGGTACTGCTCTGATAAATCGAACCCCTCCCCGGTCGAACCATTCCAACGCCTCATCCATGGTGTGACAGGACTCATGGGGATTCCGATACTGGTCCATGAACCAGGCCTTGCGCTTGGCCAATTTGACATTGTAAGACCGGACATACGGATCCAGGCTCTGGAAACGTTCACCGAAGACGGAGAACAGAGCGCGCCTCAAATGGGTTTTGACCCTTCCATAACGGTTGTAAAGGCCCACAATGATATGTCCGTCTTTCTTGAGGAAGCGCAGTATCGACTTCAACCCGCCCTCTGGATCGCTCGTGTGATGGAGGACCCCGAGGGAGATCACTGTGTCGAATGATTCGGGCTGGAGCGGCATCTCAAATAGATTCATCTGCGCAAAAGCAACCGTATTCAACCGATTTCGGCTCCTGAATTCCTCAGCGAGGGAGAGGCTCCCAAGGGACATGTCCACACCCAGCACTGTTCGCCGGGCAATGCCCAGGAAGTTCGACAGTTGCCCGGTTCCGCATCCGACCTCAAGAACAGCCGAATTAGGCCGGATAGACCGATTGAGCATTTCCGGAAAGACACGGGCCTTGCTCTTGCCAATCAGCGACCCAAGCGTTTCGTTCGGCTCGTAATTGGGGAAGGGGTTTTCCTCATAGAACTCCCGCATGAGCCTGGAAACATCGGTTTCAAAGGAACCATGTCTCTGCAGGGCCAGAATAATCCCATCGCGGACGGGAAATCGCACCGAGGAATCGGAAGGACTCGAATACGCGTTATCCTCGAGATTCATGGGGGCTCCGGTGACAGGGCACCGAAGCATTGCTCCCACATTCCACGGCGGGCACTGGGTCTGAGATTCCGTCGGCTTCTGTGCATGTCCCATAGCTGTGCTCACACATGAACCCCATACGCGAGTTGACGACTGATTCCGTTTCACAGAATCTCGATGAGAGCCGTTAAACGGCTATTGTAACGGGAGCGGATTTTAAGCTCTGCCTCTCGATGCTGTCAAGGTGGGAGCAGAGCTGCTTCCAGAATCAGGCTACAGATAAGCAGGATCCTCCTCGACCGGCTTCAACCCTCTATCGGGCCGCTCTCCCGGCGTTGTTGGGAAGAAAACCCCTTTCCGCAAGCGCGCGAAAAATGCATCCTGCCACCATTCTTGCCATTTTCGGACTATAGTGGAAGGCAGAAACGTATAGAGGCTCCCGGCAGTCTTCTCCAATATCGGCACACCATATGAAGTTGTCTCCGAAGGGTTTGCTCTTCCATTCCCGGGCCATAAAGTCGAATCCTGGCTTCACCAGCGGAGTGAACCCCTCGTAGTCAAACTGTGCAAAAATGTGGTACTTTTGATCGTATTTGTGAAGGGGATTAGGCTGCCACACGAACACTGGCGTCACCCGAAATTCTTTGCAGATCGCCTCGATCATCCGCTTGTTCCGGAGAAATCTGTCTACGGTTTCTTCCAGCCATCTCTGGACTTCCTGGCTCCCCGCCTTGTGCGGCTTGGATTCTCTGGCTACTTCGTCCTTTGCTGTTTTTCCAACCCAATTCCGTACCAACTTAACAACTGGAAGCTCTCGTACGATGTGTCTCGTGACAGAAATGTCGCCTTCAGGCAGCCACCTTTTCAGCCGTCCTGTGTACCCCGGCTCGTGGTCCCAAAAAACGAATTCGTTGGAACCGTCAAGGAACACGACCATGTCCGGTAGGAAGCCCCCGAGAAGGAGCTTCTCGAGAAGCACCCGCTCCTGGGCTGAGAAGTAGGATGCCCTCCCGAAATTGTAGACCTTTGCTGACAATCGAGCGTCCTGGCGCAAGAAATCCTGGAGAAATGAAGGCACTGTCTGATGATCCGGCAACCCGTACCCGAATGCGGTGGAGCCTCCAAAGAAAAATACGTTGAAATTGTCCGGGGAAGGCGGCCAAGGCCCTTGCTCTTTGGACAACCTGGTACCGTGCTCGTCAACATTGACGTATTTCGACCTGTACGGCGCGATTTCCCGAAACTGGGTAAATGACTCATACTCCTGGGTTACTCGGCGAGAATCCGAGATGAGCTGGTCGATCTCTTCCGCATTCAAGTCTGGATAGACAGGAATTAGTGCCGGATCGAATTCCTTGTGTTTGTATGGAGCTTTCTCGGAAGCATGGCCATTTTGCATCAGGGACCTGACCTGGGAAACTGCCCAAATCCCCACGTTTAAGATTACGAACAGCACTAGAACGTGGAATGATATAATGCCTGTCCATTCCGCCCAGTTCAGTCGCCGTTCGGACTCCGTCGTATTTTGATCCATAGCTCCTCCCCGGTGGCACTGGTCTGAAGCGGAAGCAAGCCAATTGCCAACAAAATTGCGGATGCGCATTATGATTGCCAAACCGGTCGGTGTCAACCCAAGCCAGTCGCGTCATCTTGCCAGTCAATTGGGCTGGGAGCGAAGGCAATTCAGAGAGCGCGCGCCGCAGTGGAAAAGAGGAAAAGTGAGTCATGATAGTCGATTGCCATGTCCATCTGCTGCCTCGACGGGTTCAGAGCGACAGGAATCCGTTCTGCTTGACTGATGCGGCCTTTGGATCGGTGTACCGATCGGAGAAAGCAAAACTCGCATCCGAGGCCGACATCATCGATTATCTCGACCAGTCGGGTATAGATAAAGCGGTTGTGTTCGGTTTTCCCTGGGAGGACCCAGACCTTGTCACGGAGAATAACGAAGAGGTGTGGGACTTCTACCAGCGCAATCCGACCCGAATCATTCCGTTCGCGGTACTCTCGCCGAACGGGCCGGATCCGGCCTTTCGAGAAGCAACCAGGGCCGTGGCCGGGGGCTTCAAAGGGTTCGGAGAATTGGCTTCTTATGCTCATGGATGGCAGACCGCTGAGCTCGAAGCGCTCGTTCCTGTGTTGGACCTTGCTCAAGAAAAGAGCGTGCCGGTCCTCATACATGTGAACGAGCCAGTAGGGCATACATATCCAGGCAAGATTCCCGTGGATTTTCAAGGTCTGCTTCAGATCATACAAGCACATCCGGGAGTGGATTTCATACTTGCCCATTTTGGAGGCGGTTTTTTCTTCTATGCTCTCATGCCGGAGGTAGGGCGGACTCTCGGGAGAACGTACGTCGATACGGCTGCATCGCCGTTTCTCTATGACGCGAAGATCTTTCAGGTGGCATGCTCGATCCTGGGATCGGACAAGGTCCTTTTCGGTAGCGATTACCCTCTGTTATCCTTGCCTCGGTATATCAGGGAGCTCGACAAGGCAGGAATCGACCCGACGGGTCGAAAAGCGATACTGGGGGAGAACTTTGAAAGAATCGTGGGGCGCGTCTAGAGTGATCGCCGAAAATGATGGGTGGTAACAGGCGGGAAATCACCGGAAAAAGCCCCCATCCACCGGCATTCGTAGCGCCGGCATCTTGCCGGTGATGTTTTTGCAATCGCGAAGAAACCGGCGAGACGCCCGCGCCACGGGTACTCCGCGGCAGAAATCCCATAGTAGGAGCGGGTTTCAAACCCGCCCTTTCGTCAAGGGCAGCCCAGGACAGGAATACCGGCGAGACGCCGGCCCCATCGGGAAATTTGCCCGAGGTCCCAGCCAGGGCCGGGATTCAGAAACTGTCTCAAAACTCCGAAAGAGGCCAAAGTCGTGGCACGTTGCATTCCTGCGCGTTCGAATCGCATTCTGAGGCAACCGGATTTCGGTCTGTTGCGATGGCCCATTTCTTGTCCTAGCGCTACTTGCTCAGGGTCTTGAGACACTTTCTTCAAACCCGCCCTCGGCTGAATTCGGGAGTCGCGGCCATTCCCCACGCGGTCTCACAATCGGATCAACCGCGATGCTGAGAATACGGCACAGTACCCGCGATCCAGCTCACGTGCGCAGCCAATACGCTCTACCATAACATTATCCTTGCCAGCCTGTCATTTGACATTGCTTGACAATCCGGTTCCCCCGTAATATGCTCCCTATCGACCGAGAGGGTCCCAAGAAGCCCATTGTCGGAGGAAGACGAATCTCTCGGCAGTCGTTGCCAATACCTCCGAAAGCGGTAATGTCACGACCGGCCCTTGAGGCCGTCGCTCTCGCGTGTTCGGTGAGTATTGCGCAGAAACGGTGGGCCGGTGTTCACCGCGTGGTGTTGCAGGGGATTGCTCCATTGCCAGGGCAGAAGTCGCATGCCGCCATTAAAGCCATCCAGACAAGTCCAGAGAGGATTTACGGTACACCCGGACTGGAGCCGGGCTTTGGGCAACATACGAATCGTCCTGGTAGGAACGACCCACGCAGGGAACATAGGCGCTGTCGCGAGGGTCATGAAAAACATGGGAATAGAGCGTCTTACGCTCGTATCTTCAACTGACTGCGGGCCTGAGACGGAAGCCGCGGCCATGAGCTCCGGCGCCTACGATGTTGTCGAGGGGGCCTCCTACTGCACGGAACTGGGAGAGGCTCTCGATACTGCGATCATGTCGGTCGGCACATCCGCAAGATTGGGAGGTAAGCGGCTGAGCCCGCTAACCCCTGAACAGGTGATCCCGGAATTGCTCGAGAGGGCTATGACCGGGCCGGTTGCGTGCGTTTTCGGGAGAGAGTCCCGCGGCCTGACGAACGAAGAGCTTGCGCTTTGCACTCACCATATGATTATTCCCACCGATGCACGATTTGCGTCTATGAATGTGGCCCACGCGGTTGCGGTGACTTGCTACGAAATCTTTCGAAGAGCCTGCAGGCCTGCGGGATTTGCGGTAAGCACGTTCCGACCGGCTTCAAACGCCCGCAGGGAGGAAATGTACGCTCACCTGGAGTGCGTGCTTGTCCGGGCTGGCTTCCTGGACCGCGAGAATCCTCTGCGGATGATGAGAGAGCTCAGGCGAATATTCAACAGCGCTCGCATGGATGATCGAGACGTGACGATCGTTCGCGGAATTTTTCGCAAGATGGACACGATGATTCGACTTGCCGACGAGAAAATCCGGAGGCTTGAACAAACGAGGCGTACACATGATTCCTAAAGGCCGTCGGCTTCCGGGGGTTCGGACAATCAATGACCGGCTCTGAGCACATGTTCATCGATCCGGTGATATTTCGGATTGGGCCTCTTGAAGTCCGATGGTACGGGACCATGTATCTCATCGGGTTCATTGTGGCCTACTTCGTTATCAGGTCAGAGCTCCGCCGGCGAAAGGGCCCCATTCCCCAGGACGCGGCTGGAGATCTTCTCTTCTATCTTATCCTCGGGCTTCTCATAGGAGGCCGCCTAGGGTACGTGCTGTTTTACAACCTGCCGGTGTACGTGGCCGCACCGTGGCAAATATTGGCTGTGTGGCATGGAGGAATGAGCTTCCACGGTGGGTTGATCGGCATGGTGGTTGCCGGATTCATCTTCTCTCGCAAGCAGGGGGCTGCATTTCTCGAGCTGGCCGACATTGGGACTCTCGCCGCGCCTCTCGGCCTGATGCTCGGCAGGATAGGCAATTTCATTAACGGGGAGCTGTACGGGCGGGTCACCACGGTCCCGTGGGGAATGGTGTTTCCCCAGGGCGGAGACGTGCCCCGCCATCCGTCTCAACTGTATGAGGCCGTGCTCGAAGGGCCTTTCCTCTTCGCTCTTCTCTGGTGGCTTCGGCTTCGTACGGGCCGCGACGGCGAGCTGCTCGCGACGTTCCTCATCGGATACGGCGCGCTGAGATTTCTTATCGAATTCGTGCGTGAGCCGGACATTCAACTGGGATTTGTCTTCTACGGGCTAACCATGGGGCAGATCCTCTGCCTGAGCATGATATGCGCGGGCACGGGGCTGCTCGTTTACGTGCGGAGAGGCTCGGATAATCCGAAAGCGGGGTGAGCTCCCTGGGAGCGGCCATGAACGGCCTTTGCCGTTTGGACTTGGTGCGCTCCACTGTAGGAATACCCAGGCGGAGTGACAGACATATGATCCGCAAACTGACAAAGCATTTGCTACGGGCCGCCGCGCTTTCCGGTGCCGTGTGCCTCGTTTCGGTCCACTGTGCCGGCATGAAGGGTGTTGCATTGGCAGAGCGGGCAGAACCGGTTTTCCAGGGAACCGTGGTCGAGACGTTCATGGCAGGGAAAACTCCAGACGTAACGTCACCTTCCGACTCCAGCGAGTCAGCGATGGAGGCTGGCTCGGGGCCCGTGGAGTCAGGAGCTTGCAGCGGAGAGGCGCAAGGAAATGCCGCTGCCCCGGGCAGGCTACCGATTTCGGATTCGACAGAATCGTGGCGAAACCAGGCTGGAGCATCGAACCAGGGAGAAAAGACGGACGAGCCGCCCTCGAAACCGGAGACCGAAGCCCAGACTACCAGGGATGAGGGAGCCAGCCCACTGGAAGCGACTCCGGAGCGAACCGAATCCGTGCCCCAGGAGAGTACCGCGGATTTCCCAACCCTGCTCAAGCAGGCCCAGGAGCTGCTGGAGAAAGGGGAGCATTCTTCCGCACTGGCAATCTTTGAACGGGTAATCGATGGGACCAAGCGAGAGAAGGACGGCAAAATAGCTGCAGCGGCCCGCCACGGAGCGGCCCAAGCACTGCACGATCTGGGAAAACCGAGTGAAGCTCTGGAACATGTGCAGCGAGCCATAGTGTTGAATCAGCAACTCAAGAACGCCAGGGCTCGCAGCCGGGATTATCTCCTTGCGGGGAGCATTTACATGTCGCTGTCCAAGCCTGACATTGCTCTCCAATCCTTCGAAGAGGCCCAGAAGATCCTGCCCGTGTCGGAGTCCGCTGTCCTGCCGGCCTTACTGGAAAAGAAAGGACTGTGCTACCTGAGCCTCTTGCGGTACGGCGATGCGCTGAAAGAGTTGACGAGAGCGCATAGTGCCGCTGTGAAGGAAGGGAATCAGATCGAGGCGGCACGCCTGAGCGTGTCGATCGGAGAGCTGCTCGTTGCGCGCTCCGATTACCGTGCTGCAGCGTCACATTTCACCAAGGCGAAAGAGGTCTATAAGTCGGAGCATCGCCAACGCGAGCTTGGCGAGACCCTGTACAGGATTGCGTACGTATCTCAAATGCTGGGCGATTTGAAGGCCGCGGATCAGTGTGCCGAGGAGGGGCAGGCCTTGCTCTCGGAGAATGGACAGGTGGGGGGCGGGGCTCTACCCCTCGTGGTCCGAGGCATGCGAGCCTACAGGGAGGGCCGGATGAACCAGGCCTCACGGGACCTGACGGCAGCTCTTCGCCTCTGCGAAAAAACCGGCGATCGCATGATGCAGGCCCGGATCCGCTTGTCTCTGGCGGAGGTCCAGCTCGACAGCTCTCGGTCGGGATCTGCTCTTGAGTTGGCGGGAAAGTCGTTGGCTGATTTCAGGAGTCTCTCCGCAATCGGTGGCGAGGCCTATGCGCTCCACTTCATCGGGAAAGTCTACTACCGTCAGGGGTTCGTACAGAAGGCGCTGGAGTACGCCGAGGAAGCTGCGAGCCTGGGAAAACGGATCGGGGATCGGGATAATGCGACCCAAGCGTGTATCCTCCTGGCAGACATCCACGAGGGGCTCGGCGACTCGGCGGCTGCAGGAAAAATGCTGTACCAGGCAGTAGACTACGCAAAGGTAGGTGTCAACGCCCAAGCGCGGGCAGACCTCGGACTCGCTCTCGCTCGTTACCGAGTGGCTCGCAATCATCTGGACAAGGCACTGCAGGCGATTGAGGAAGCGCGAAAGAGCTATCTCGAGATTCACGACCGACGGGGTCTAGCTGACTGCGACCATATGCTCGGGGTAGTGTACGAGCTGCGCGGCGAGAGAGACAAGGCTATGGCTGCGCTGACGAGCGCTCTGGAAGGCCACCAAGCGACGTGGGATCGCTACGGAGAAGGCAAGGATTTGACCGCGTTGGGCGTCCATTTCAAGAACCAGGGGCAACCCGACCAGGCGCTCGACCATTTTCGGAGAGCGATGGATCTTCGTCAGGGGATTGGAGATCAGAGAGGATATGCTGCAAACTTGGCCAATGTCGGCAATATACTTCGGCACCAGAACGATGTGCCGGAAGCCCTGAAGCACTTGCAGAAGGCGCTTTCCATATACCAGCAGCTCGGCGACCGCAAGGGAGAAGCGGATGTGCTCACCAACATCGGGAATCTGGAAGCTGCCAGAGGGCTACTCTCATCAGCTCTGGATAACTTCTCTCAAGCGCTCTCGATCCATCGTGAGATCCGGGACGCAAGGGGAATCGGGACTGACCTCACGAGCATGGGAAGGGTATATCTCACTAAGGGTGACCTGGAAAACGCGGCCAAGCACCTGGAGGAGGCCCAGAAGATTCTTGCTTCAGTTCACGATCCGCGGAGTGAAGCAGCACTCCTGGCGGATCTCGCAATGCTGCAGAGGCTGCGGCGAAACACCTCGGGGGCACTGTCGCTGCTGGCCAAGGCCCGGCAGCTCGCGGAATGTACCGGCGACGCATCGGCCGCTTCAGCCATCGATTTGAAGATGGCGAGCGTGTACGAGGACATGCAGGAATACGACAAGGCACTGAAGCTTCTGCGGTCGACCCTGGATGCTGCGCGAAAGCAGCAGGATCGGAAAAAGGAACTGTGGGCCCTGGGCGAAATCGGCATCATACAGGTGAAGACCGAGGATTACGAAAATGCTCTCA
>CAYZET010000035.1:0-20977 GCA_964477215.1 uncultured Syntrophaceae bacterium
GCCCGCTTCCCGTATTGGCTTGAAGTCGTGATTTCCGTGATTGTGCTCGACTTCGTCGTCTATTTGCAGCACGTCATGTTCCACGCTGTTCCAACCCTGTGGCGTCTTCACATGATGCACCATGCGGACATGGATTTTGACGTCACCACAGGGACGCGGTTTCATCCCATTGAAATACTGATCTCCATGGTCATCAAAGGGAGCGCCATACTGGTGCTCGGTCCACCCCTCGTTGCGGTGATAGCGTTTGAAGTGCTGTTGAACGGGATCGCCATGTTCAACCACGGTAACCTGAGATTGCCCCTGGGCCTTGACAAGGTCTTGCGATGGCTCATTGTGACTCCCGACATGCATCGGGTCCACCATTCCGTATTTCCGGCGGAGGCCAACAGCAACTTCGGATTCAACTTGCCCTGGTGGGACAGGCTGTGCGGCACATATAGAGACCAGCCGACCCTCGGACACGAGGGAATGACGATCGGATTGAAGCAGTTTCGAGACCCTGCGCGTCTCACTTTGTTCCGCATCCTGATCATGCCCTTTGTGAGCCCTCAAGGGGCCTACGCGATCAATCGGAGAGGAACATCGGGCTTCGATTCGTGAATCCACCGGACTGGAGGTGTCGTGAAAAAGCTCCTTTTATTTACCGTGACATGCCTTTTCCTACTCGGCTGTTGGGAATCATCCCCGGCAGAAACGAGATTCGTGACCATCGGGACCGGCGGAGTGACGGGAGTCTATTTCCCCGTGGGCGGAGCAATCAGCAAGCTTGTGAACAAGAAGCGGAGTGTGTACGGCTTGAAGCTGACCGCGGAAGCCACCGCAGGCTCCGTGTTCAACATCAATTCGCTCGTCGTGGGTGACATGGACTTCGGATTGGCTCAATCAGACAAAGCGGGACAGGCGTGGCAGGGTACGGCAGAATGGAAAGACCGCGGCCCGCAGAAAAGCCTGCGCGCGATCTGTGCATTGCAGACCGAGACGGTGTGCCTCATAGCATCGGTGGACAGCGATATAAGGAAGTGCCAGGATTTGCGCGGGAGGATCGTGGCCGTGGGCCCCCCTGGATCTGGAACCAGGGATAATTCGGCCGATGCCCTTTCCACCTGCGGCCTGTCTTTCAGCGATCTGGGTAAGGCTGAAGGAATCAAGCCCGCCGAGGCGGCAAGCCTCCTCCAGGACGGCCGTATCGAAGCCTACTTTTACACCGTGGGACATCCCAACGGGTCTATCAAAGAGGCCGCAGCCGGCGGAACGAAGGTGAGATTCGTGCCCTTGACGAACCTGGACCAGCTCCTCAAGAAGACCCCCTATTACTCCGAGGCGGTGATACCCATAGCGCTGTATCCGGGAGTGGAAAACTCCGAAGATGTGCCTACCTTCGGGGTCAGGGCCTGCCTTCTGACGACGGAGCGGGTTCCCGATACCGTGGTAGCTGCTTTGACCAGAGAGCTCTTCGAGAATCTCTCTGAGCTTAAACAGCTCCACCCGGCGCTGGAAAAGCTTACGGTCGAACAGATGCTGGCCAATTTGCCTCTCCCGGTGCACGAAGGAGCGTTAGCCTACTTCCGAGAGCGTGGTTTGGAAAAGCTCGTCACAACCCAACACGGGCAATAAACGAGCCGGAGCGCAGGTTGAGATCGAGCATCCCGCGGGATCATTCGAGTAGCGCTGCTCCAGAGCTCAAGTCTCTTCACGGGCCTTGGCACAACACGCAACGCATTTGCGTAATGGTGTGCTGAGCCGAGGCCCTTCATGCTTTGTTGCTTCCGAAATCAGACATGAGAGCTCGGATGGCAGTCGAATCAAGGAAAGCGGGAATCGAAGGGGAAGACACGGAGAAGTCTGTGTCAGCGGGCTTCGCTCAGGACCGCCCTTGTTCCGAAAGGTGGAGGGCACGCACGATCACGGTCTTAGCTGTCTGTTGGTCCCTTTTTCAGATGTCTCTCGCCAGCTTCCTCATACTCGACAGTGTTGCAATCCGCGCGACACATCTGGGCTTCGCCATGATCATAGCGTTCGTCGGGTATCCCCTTTTCAGGAGACGTCAGGACGATCGCCTTTGGATCATCGGAGAGAGGTGGTGGTCGGTCGCGCTCGCATTCGGGATAGCAGCCTTGGCCTTCGTTTCATCGATCTACATGGTGATCGATTACGAGGGACTGAGTGGTCGTCTCGGCATGCCATTTGCGAGGGACATCTTTTTCGGAATTGTGCTGCTTATCCTTCTCCTGGAAGCAGCCCGGAGAGTAGTGGGCCCTGCTCTACCCATCATCAGTGTCTTCTTTCTGTTTTATGCTCTCTATGGAAGCTACATGCCGGACTTCCTCTCGTTCAGAGGCGTGTCCGTGAATCGCCTCATGGGACAGATGACCATGTCTACAGAAGGCGTCTACGGGATACCTCTCGATGTATCGGCAAACGTGGTATTCCTGTTCGTGCTTTTTGGGGCTCTCTTGGAGCGAGCCGGAGCGGGCAGCTACTTTATACGACTTGCGCTCTCGCTTATGGGAAGATTCAGAGGCGGCCCTGCCAAGGCAGCGGTACTTGCCAGCGGCCTGACAGGAATGGTGTCAGGCTCGAGCATAGCCAACGTTGTTACAACAGGGACGTTTACCATTCCTCTGATGAAAAAGGTGGGATACCCTCCCACCAAAGCTGCAGCCGTAGAGGTGGCGGCCAGCATCGACGGCCAACTGATGCCGCCGGTGATGGGGGCAGCGGCATTCATTATTGCCGAGTATGTGAACGTCCCGTACGTCGCGGTGATCAAGGCTGCATTGGTGCCAGCGCTCGTCTCGTATATCGCGCTCCTGTATATTACTCACATCGAGGCGTGCAAGCTTGGGATAGCGGGATTGAGCCGGGAGGAGACCCCGAGGTTTCGGGACGTGTTTCCCCAAGGGGCCCAGTACCTCATTCCCATTGGCGTGCTCGTAGCTGAGCTCTTGTATTTTCGCCATTCGCCGCAAATGGCGGTGTTCAGGGCAATACTCTGTCTTGTGGTGATCTTGTGTATCCAGTATCCCGTGGAAGCCTTGAGAAGCGGCCTGACGGTTCGACACGGTCTAGCGAGATTGGGTTGCACGCTCTGGGAGAGTCTCGCTGCGGGGGCAAGGAACATGGTGCCGGTTGCCATAGCCACAGCGTCCGCCGGGATCATCGTTGGAGTGGTGACTCTAGGCCTGGGTGGACTGATCACGGAAGTGATCGACCAGCTCAGCGGGGGAAATCTCTACGCAATGCTCGGAATAACCAGCCTGGCCTGTCTCATCGTGGGCATGGGACTGCCGACTACGGCTACGTACGTTGTAATGGCTTCTCTGACGGTGCCTGCCCTCGTCTCCCTTGCGGATAGCAACGGTCTGATCGTGCCTCTCATGGCGGCTCACCTCTTTTGCTTCTATTTCGGGATCCTCGCGGACGACACCCCGCCGGTAGGGCTCGCCTCATACGCTGCGTCTGCAATCGCACAATCGGACCCCATACCTACAGGACTGCAGGGATTCATGTACGATATTCGCACCGCCATTCTACCGTTCATGTTCATATTCAACCACGAGTTGCTCCTGATTGGGGTCACCGGGCTGGCCCAAGGAGTAATGATCCTGGGTAGCGCAGCTCTGGGGGCAATAGCATTTGTGGCAGCGACTCAGGGATGGTTCGTGACGCGAAATCGGTGGTACGAAACCATCGTCCTTCTGTCGGTCACCCTCATCATGTTCAGACCGGACCTTGTAGCGGATTGGTGGAGACTCCCGCACCGCTACGTTTCCTTCATCCCGGGACTAGTGTTATACTTAGGCATTTACAGCCTTCAGCGGCAGAGAATACGACGAGCTGCCTCCTGAAAGCGAGGAGAGGATTTGACGATGGATATGCGTCGCCTGGAGGTATTTTGCAGGGTGGTCGAGCTCAGGAGCTTCACCAAGGCGGCTGAGGCGCTCTCGCTGTCCCAACCGACCGTGAGTGAACATATCCGCACCATGGAGGAGAATCTCCAGGAGCGACTGATCGACCGACTTGGCCGCGAAGTGCTTCCTACCCCCGCGGGGAAGTTGTTCTATCAGTACGCTCGGAACATCGTGCAGCTCCGAGACGAGGCAGTCCAAGCCCTCGAGCAATTCAGAGGGAACTTGACCGGCTCTCTCATCCTGGGGGCCAGCACCATTCCGGGAACGTATGTGCTCCCAAAGTTGATCGGGTCCTTCAAGCGCATGCACGCCGCAATTCAGATCACGCTAAGAATCTCGGACACTGCGGAGATCGTCCGGGAAGTCCTTGCAGGAACAATCGAAGCAGGAGTGATGGGGTCAAAATGGGCCGACCGGCGGCTCATCACCGAAAAGATTTTCTCGGACGAGCTCGTGCTGGCCGTGTTTCCCGGACATGCGTGGGCAAGTCGAGGAATCATAGAGCCGGAAGAGTTAATGCGGGAACCATTCATTCTTCGAGAACAGGGATCCGGTACGAGAATGGTCATGAAACAGGCGCTTGAAGAGCACGATCTCGACCCTGGCCGGATGGATGTTGTGGCAGAGATGGGGAGCACCGAAGCCGTTCGTCAGGGAATCAAGTCCAGGATCGGTGTTTCAATTCTGTCTCAGAAAGCTGTCCAAGAAGATCTCCAGTACGGTCATCTGGTGAAAGTTGACATCCGGGGCATTCGGATAGTCAGACCCCTCTATCTCGCCCTGCGAAAAAGTCGACAAATGTCCCCCTTGTGCAATGCCTTTCTCGACCATCTCCGAAAATCAGCGCAGGCCGAACAAAGAGCGTCATGACCGGTGGACACGATTGGGGAGAACCATAAGATGAGAACGTGGTCGAACCGGCACTTCGGGCTAACCACATGCCTGCTGATCGGGGGAATCCTTTGTCTTCCGAGGTCCTCCTTTGCTCTTCAAGTTCACGGCGAACCCGAGGGACTGGTGATTCACGAGCTGGCCCACCTGTTCTTCGGCGCCACTATGGGTCTCCTGGCCTACTGGCTTGAATCAAACAGGTTTATCGAGTCTCGCGGGTGGCGCAACATTCAGGTGGCTTGTCTGCTGCTCGTACTGTGGAACCTGGTGGCACTGACAGGACACCTTGTCTCACTGCAGATCCAGCCGGAAATGATTGCAGGCGAGGCGGGCACTTGGTCAACAATTCTTCTTGCGGACCAAACGCCGTGGGCCACGGCGTACTTTTTCTTGAACCTGGATCATCTTTTCTGCGTTCCCGCCGTCTTTTTTCTGTTGCTCGGGTTTCGGCAGCTTTATGGAGAGATCGTGCGGAAGGAGAAGACCGGATGATCGACGGGATCTCCATGGCACCTATATGGTTCACCGACGTCATAGGGTCTTCATTGATGATTGCCCTCACGATTCTCTGCCTGTGGTACGCGGTGCATCTCGGCCGCGCCCAACCCACCAATATCATGTGGACCTATCTGATTGCCCTGTCAGCGGCCTTGGCGGCTTTTGCCCTCTCCCGCGGAGTGGGGCACCTCGCAAAAAGGTTGCTCCTTCTGGCAGGACGAGAAGAGATCTGGGACGCTTTGGCTCCCTATAGCGGAGCGATCAACACGATGACCTTCATCGTGGCCGGATCGATCACGCTTTTCTTTCAGCGCGTGCAAAAAATCAACACGGGGATTCTTAATGATAAGAAAGCCCTCGAGACAGCGTCTCAGGAGGTCATGCGGCTCAACGAAAATCTCCAGTCTCTGGTAGAGGTGAGAACCCGTGAGCTGGCTGTGTCAGAAGAGAAGTATCGGACCATATTCGAGGGCTCTACGGACATCGTGTTCGTCCTTGACAAGAATGGCCGATTCACTGACATCAATCTGGCAGGACTCACCACCCTAGGATACGATGCGCCTGAAGAAGTAGTTTTTCACAAGACTCTCGAAGATACGTTCGTCTTTCCTGACGAATTCCAAGGGCTCATGGAGAACCTGCATAGAGACGGCTTCGTGAGGGACCGGGAATACAGGTTGCGCGTCGGCTCAGGTTCTGAGGCGCTGGTCCTGTTGAGCATGACCGCAGGCAAGTCCGATTCGGGTCATATTACAAGGTATCACGGAATCGCAAAGGATATTACTGCCAGGAGGCGCATTGAGCGCCAGCTCCAGAGAGCGGACAAGTTGGCCTCTTTGGGCCAGATTTCTGCAGGCATAGCTCATGAAATCAACAATCCTTTGGGAGTCATTCTCGGGTACACTCAACTATTGATGAAGGAGCACTCTCCCGAAAGCCAAGCATATCTCGACCTGCAGACAATCGAAAAGCAAGCGGGAAACTGTAAACGGATCGTGGCGGATCTGCTCAAATTCGCGCGGGCCGCTGAAACCACGAGGGCTCCTTTTGACGTTAATCAATCACTTCGGGAAGTTATCGCTCTGCTCAATCGCCAACTGGAACGGGATAACATAACGGTGAACATACGTTTGGCCCCTGATCTTCCTGCCGTGGTAGGAGACAGTGAAAAGATGAAGCAGGTCTTTATGAATCTGGTTATGAATGCCAAACAAGCGATAGCTGACGGTGGAACGATCTGGATAATCACGGAGGCCGAACCGCGTACCGAGCAGATCAAAATAACGGTTTCCGACAACGGGTGCGGAGTACCGGAAGCCATGGTGGACAAGATCTTCGATCCTTTCTTCACCACGAAGCCCGTAGGGGAAGGGACAGGCCTCGGACTGGCCGTGAGTTATGGAATAATTCACGAGCACGACGGCTCCATAGAGGTCAAGAGCGAAGAAGGAGTCGGAACCACGTTCACGATCCATCTCCCACAGCGCGGTCTGGAAGGATCGCTGACAGCGACCGTTGCGGCCGGGACGGCACCCATGCGATAGCATGACACGGCACGCAGATATAAGACAGACCCGAACTTCCCCTTGGATTTTCGGAAGAAGAGGGACCGTATGGTGGAACCATCTCGAGCCAGGCTGCTCATAGTGGACGACGAAGAGGACATGCTGCGGCTGCTTGACCGAAGCGTGTCGGCTGAGATCGATTGCGACGTGGACACCGCGATCAATGCGTACAAAGCCCGGGAGCTCATGGATAAGAACATCTACGACCTAGCCATGTTGGATATTCGCATGCCCGGGATGGACGGTATGATATTCATGCGGGAGATAGCGCGGGAGTACCCGGAGACGACGATCATAATGATGACAGCGTACGGCACTATCGATCAGGCAGTGGAGGCTATCAAACAGGGGGCGTACGACTTTCTGGCCAAGCCCTTCGACCTGGACAAGGCCATTCATCTGGTGGCAAAGGCACTCGAGAGAAGTCGTCTCATCCGCCAGAACCGTCTCTTGCAGCGGAGGATCCGGGAACAGGAGAGCTTTCAGGAGATGGTAGGCTCGAGCGCGAAGATGATCAAAGTCTTCGAGACTATCAGGGTGGTCGCCAAGACCGATGCAACAGTGCTGATCACAGGGGAGTCAGGAACCGGAAAAGATATGGCCGCAAGGGCCCTCCATCGCCTCAGCCCGCGGGCAGACAAGCCGTTTGTAGCAGTGAACTGCCCTAATCTCCCGGAGGAAATCCTAGAGAGCGAGCTGTTCGGGTACCGAAAAGGCGCTTTCACCCACGCTGTGCGAGACAAGAAGGGACTGTTCTGGGAAGCCCAGGACGGGACGATTTACCTCGACGAGATCGGTGACATCTCCCTCACACTCCAGACGAAGCTGCTCCGCGTCCTTCAAGACAAAGAGATCAGACCCTTGGGAGAAACGAAGAGCGTTCGGGTCGACGTACGGATCATCGCATCGACGAACCAGAACCTGCACGACAAGATAGAGAGGAAGCTCTTTCGCGAGGATCTCTTCTATCGACTCAACGTCATCTCCGTTCACATGCCGTCCCTCAGGGACAGGCCTGAAGACATTCCCCTCCTTGCGGACCATTTCGTACAGAAATGTTCCCGAGAGCATTCCAAGGAACCGAAAAGACTTTCCCCCAAGCTCGTTGAGCGTCTTGGAAGACACCCCTGGCCCGGGAATGTGCGAGAGCTGGAAAACCTTGTCAGGCGCGCGGTGATCCTTTCTCCCGCGTGTGAAATCAGGACACAGGATATGGACTTAGGGGATGAAGACCAGGGAGAGTGCCTGGTTACAGACGAGGTGAAAAGACTGCCGTACAAGGCCGCAAAGAACCTCGTGCTCCAGCGATTCCATCAGGAATACATTTCTAGTGCCTTGGGACGGACTCAGGGCAACATAACGAGAGCCGCCCGAGAGTGCGGTCTCGAGCGGCAGGCTCTTCAGCAGGTGATGAAGCGATATGGCATGAAATCCAAAGACTTCAATCCCTCGGATTCCCCCGGCTGACAAGGGGGCGGATATTGAGAGCTCCGAGATGGAGTGCCGCACGAGGAAGGTGCATGGCATACCGGTTGCCAATAATAATGTCCGTTTCTCCTGTTCCACAATGACGCGCGAGACGCCCGTTCCACCGGCCTGTGAACCTCTCATCAACGTTCCGGACACACGGGAAGCGGACAGAGCCGCCTTTGCAATTGATTATAGCCGGCAGGAAGTGTTTGCTCATTGCGTCACAAGCAGCTTCTTGCAGACATCGGAAACGGTGAGCATACAAATTGCCCGGAAAGTCTCCTTGACCCCTGAGCCCATAAGAGCGCTTGCCGCGAACCAAGGCCACTTGGAGTCCACAAGAAGGCCTTCCTGCATTTCCGCGACTGACATCAATCTAGCCGGCTCTATGTCGCGCTTGTTGTATTGCATCACGAGGGGGATGTTCGAGAGATCCGCACCGAGCGCTTTGAGGTTGTCTGCCAGGTTCTCGAGGCTTTCCCTGTTGTGCCTCCTGCGAATCTCGAGGGAGTCGGCCACGAATACGATACCATCCACCCCCCTGAGGACAAGCTTGCGGGTATCGTTGTAGAGAACCTGGCCGGGAACGGTATAGACCGAGATCTTGATACTAAGATCTTGGACCTTGCCCAGATCCATGGGGAGGAAATCGAAGAATATGGTCCGATCCCCGGCAGTGTTAATGCAGATAAGCTCCCCCCGGGCTCTCTTGCCAACCCGTTTGTGAATAGCGATCAGATTGGTGGTTTTTCCCCCGCGACCGGGGCCGTAATACACGATTTTGCACTGCAGCTCGTTAGATCTATGTCTCACTATGGCCATTGGTTACACCACGGACTCTGCGTATCCACTCCGGGCTATGCCCCTTTGTTCAAGACCGAGAGGCATTGGCGAGCCATCACGATCTCTTCCCAGGTGGTGACAGCGAGGATCCTTACTCTTGAGCCGGGGCCCGTGACATCCAGAACTTGTTGGTCCTCGGCGCTCTCCGTCACGCTCTTGTTTTCGTCCAGCACGAACCCGAGTCCTTCGGCCCCTTGGAGGATCTTTCTCCTCACCATGCCGCTGTTCCGGCCTATGCCACCTGCGAAGACGAGTACGTCACAACCTCCCAACACCATGAGCATCGCGCCAATGTAGCGCTTCACCCGGTAACAGAATGCATCGAGAGCCAGGAGAGCCCGACGGTCGCCATTGTGGGCCGCAGCTTCGACGTCGCGCATATCGCTGCTCACACCGCTCAAGCCCTTCAACCCGGATTCCCGGTAAAGCATGTTCATCATCTGGTCCGGGGAGAGGGATTCTTCATTCATGATCACAGGGATAAGCCCTGGATCGACGTCACCTGACCGAGTTCCCATGATAAGCCCTTCCAGGGCCGTCATTCCAAGGGAGGTGTCTATGGAGCGCCCCCCGTCTATAGCACAGAGACTCGCCCCATTCCCCAAATGGCAGGTGATCATCTTGAGCGCTTCGATAGGTTGCTTCAAATACTTGGCAGCACACGCGGACACGTACGCGTGGGAGTGCCCGTGAAAACCGATGCGACGATATCCTTTCTCGAAATACCGGTACGGGAGACCATATATGGCTGCCTCATCAGGAATGGAAGCGTGAAACCAGGTGTCAAATACGGCGACGTGCACAGCTTGCGGCATACGTGATTGGCATTCCTCTATTTCTGAGATCATCGGAGGATGGTGCAACGGTATCATCGGCGTCATACGCCTTATCTCGTCCATGACCTCTGGACTGATCCTTACCGCGTCACGGTATTTCCCGCCATGGGCGACTCTGTGCGCGACCGCGACGATGTCGTCCAGCGAGCTCAGAGACTCCTGAGCGAGTGCCTCGAGCATTGCATCCAGGGCTTGTCCGTGGCCTCTTATCCTTGCCTCCCGGGTCTTCTCTTCCCCCTGTCGGGAGCGGAATGAATGATTGCTGTTTTCGAGACCTATCCGCTCAATTTCACCAGAAAACAGGATTGACTCGTCCGCCATGTCGAATAGAGTGTACTTCAGAGAGGAGCTCCCACTGTTCACTACCAGAATCTTCATTGTAATTTTCCCTATCTTCCCTGTAGTCGTTTTCCTGCAATGAGGTCTCGAAATTCTCTTCCGCAGGGTATAGTATGCTCGCCCCTGCAGCAAGGGAGAGATGACTATACGGCGCTGCCTTCTGATGATACGATCCATGATTATACTGTGTTTGATCCGCAGGGCTCAGTCTTAGTACACATCTGAGAGAGTGAGAGCGCAATCATGGCGAATGACCTGAAGATAGAAACGAGGATCGAGAGAATGAAACAGGCGGTCCTGAGCTCGGGGTATTTCGATCCGAGGGCCTTTTACGGCGGATTCGACCTTGAGCAGCCCGTCCTAACCGGACCTTCGAAGCTCGAGAGTGACTTGGGCATTTGCGCGCAGTCTCGACGACGAATCAAGGAGATTTCTGAGCTCCTCCATACCGCTGTGGTTGAAGAGGTACTGAGGCTCGACGAGAAGATCCGTGACCCCGATCGGTTCGACGACCTCAGCGAATTCCTCAGGGCACTACTGGAGGTGGTCCACCCGCTCAAAGAAGAGAAGGAGTTCGTGAATGTGTACGGGGAGCTACTCTCAACGCATATCTTGAGCCTCTATCGACGTGGAGCCCCTGGGCGAGAGAGCCCCCTCATCAGACTGATCCTCACGAACATAGCCCGTCGGAAGGCTGTTGAAATGGATCAGCAGTGGCTGGAAACAGCGCTTCGACGTCTGAATGAAAAAGTCACCATCGCTCTCATAACCAAGAGACACACGCTCTACGCCCTTATCACACGAGGCCTGAAAGTCCTCGTGCGTGCGGACATTGAGTACCATGACCACGGGAAATCTCCCGAGGCCCTTGCGTTGGAAGTCACCAACGTCCTTCTGCGAGCGGGCGTTCGCCTTTCCGAGGTCACAGACATTGTCTGCGGAGGGGGGGACATCGGCACCTTGCCTGACGGCATCTACGTCCTGACCCAGAACGTACGCGACGAGTCCCGTCGAAGGCTTCCGCATAGCTCCCTCAACTTGGGCGCGCTCGTTGCCTGGGAATTGCGAGAGCTCCTTGAGAAGCAGAGCAGCGGCCGACTCAATGTTTCGTTGTGCAACCCCTTGTCGTTCTCCACCTTGAGATCTGAGGACATGTCCTCGTTTCTTAAAGAAGAATCCAGGGAGCTGAGCAAGAATCTCCGGGGATATGTGAAGGTGACCCCATTAAAATCAGTCTCTTCCCTCATATCCGAGATACTGGGAATCAGCCGTGATCGCCTCAATCTTCTCGTGCTCACGTTAGACGGATTGTTCGCGTCGGTCGTAAGAAAGACCGGCCCCCGACTCATCAGGGAGCTGGCAGCGCAGGAGGCGAACAGTCTCTTGCTGGACTTCGATTTCACGAGGATAGTGGATCGCCTGAGAGAAGAGCAGTTTGAAATCCCCGGAAACCTCTCTCTTGCACATCCGGAGACGGGAACGGGGGTCCGAGAGATCTGCGAGCTTCTCATGATCATGCGGTCTGGGAAGATTTCGGACGAGCTCAAACGGGAGCTCAAGTACGTGGTGGACTCCTACGCACGACAAGTGGCCAGGGTGCTGGAAATGGCTTCTGCAGGCCGGCCGTCGGAGCGTCCGCACTTCATTGCTATAACAACCACGATGGCTCTTGACCCGTATTTTCAGACACTCTTCGCGAAGGTTCGCGTCCGCATTGATAACCCCTTTACCCCGATGCTAGTGCTGGATTCTCTCGAGCACGAATACCTGATCGCCAACCACCTGTTCGAGCTGTACGTCAATGGAGAAGGGGATCGACGCCTCCATTTCTCAGTCGAATCCCGGAGCATCTCAAAGGCCCTCCAGATACTTGGATCGGAGGGCAAGAGGAGGAGGTACGTTTTCTCGTTCGATTCTCTGTTGACCCAAATCCAACGATCTGTAGAGGAGGGGACATTCTCTCGAGCAAACCTCGTCCTCGTGGGGGCTGACAACGAAGATGCTTTGGAAGCGGTTTCCAATGCCAAGTACCAAGGACTTCTGGACCGCATCGTCCTGATAGGAGATCCGTCGGACATCCGGGCAGCTCTCCACAGAACGAGGGTTCCCCTCTCCCCCGGCGAGGATAAGAACTTGGATATAATCCCCATAGACCCGCTTGCCGGAAGCGCTGAAGAAAAGAAGGATTCCGTGGCGGAAAAATTCGGGGCTTTCCTCAAGGAAAACTCAGACTTCATCGTCATGAAGGGGAGCCTCGACACAGCAAAGCTGCTACGTCAGGCGCTCAAGATCTATCGTCCCGCGGAGGGGGACCATGAAGATCGCAAGGTGCTAGCTTCACATACGGCGCTTTTCGAGCTTCCGAACGGTCGGTTTTACGCTCTGTCCGACGCAGCGGTGAATCCCAGTTTTTCCAGTGCCGAGAACCTCGTGCTTGCCATCGAGAACCAACTGGATGTGGTGCGCACGGTTCTCGACAGGGATAGTGTGCTGAAAGTAGCCATCATCACCGCAGTGGAGAAAGAGACAAAAGCCATTCCCGCTACTCTGCTTGCCGGCGACGCAGAAAGGAAGGCCGCGCTCCTCGAAAGCCAATATGGCCCGCTGATCGTGGAAGGTCCTCTATCTTTCGACCTGGCCACGGTCCCGGAAGTGGCAGAGGAAAAGAGCTATCAAGGACGGATTCAGGGCGACGCCAACTGTCTCGTTGCCACGGAGATCAACACGGCCAACGTTCTGTACAAGATGCTGTCAAAGACCATGGGCAGCCTCGGGTTCCTCATCCAAAACGGGGCGATCATCACTGCGGGACCGGGGACCGTCCCTATTGTCCTCACCTCTCGGGGGGATACCGCGTCCACGAAATTCAATTCCATCCTCTTGGCCATGGCATATTGCCTTCGGGGAGGAAAGGACAGGAGACGGGTTCCGGACGTGTTGAAACTTGCCGGATAAGTAGGTGTCAATCACCATGATGTGATCGACTCGTTGGCAGGGAGAAGCCGAAAGTCGAGGCGGAAGTTGCTTGTCCGGCGCCAGTTTTCGGCTCTCCTTACTTGCCGACAGAAACGAGACGCTCGATGAACCACAGATGCAGCGGGGTACTCTTGCACGTGACCTCTCTCCCGTCCCCTTTCGGGATCGGGGATATGGGTCCCAATGCGTACAGATTTGCGGATTTCCTCCAGGAGACAGGGCAGAGCATCTGGCAGATCCTCCCCCTAAACCCGCCGAGAAAAGGGCATTTCTCTCCGTACCTCAGCCCTTCGGCCTTTGCAGGCAATCCTGCCCTCATAAGCCCGGACCTTCTCGTCCGAGACGGTTTGCTCCAATCGAGCGACATTGCGTCTCTTCCGGACTTCCCTCGCAACCGAGTCGAGTTCGACCGCGTGATCCCTCTGAAAAACCGGCTGCTCGAAAAGGCATATCGGTCCTTTCAAAGACGTGGAGCCACGGTCGAGTATAAGCGATTTTGCGAGATCCACAGGCATTGGCTCGATGACTTTGCCCTTTTTGTGGCATTGCAGGCCAGGTTCGACGACAAGGTGTGGCATGAGTGGCCTCCAGAGCTCCGGGATTGTGAGCCGGAAGCACTGGCCGAAGCGAGAGAAGAGTTGAAGGACGAGGTTGCACGAGAGAAATTCTTTCAGTACGTGTTTCGGAATCAGTGGTTGGAGCTGAAACGGTACTGTAATGACCGAGAAATTCGCATATTCGGGGACATACCCATTTATGTCGATTATGATAGCGCTGACGTGTGGATGCACTCCCAGTTGTTCAAGCTGGATGAGGAGAAACGCCCGATGGCAGTTTCTGGTGTGCCTCCGGATTACTTCAGCAAGACGGGGCAACTCTGGGGACACCCCATTTACTCGTGGGACACTCTAAAGTCCACGAGATACCAGTGGTGGATAGAGCGCATAAGCAACAACTTGGAGCTGTGCGATCTGGTCCGCATAGATCACTTCCGCGGATTTGTTGGCTATTGGGAAGTGCCTGCAAGCGAAACCACCGCCATCAATGGCAAATGGGTGAAGGGTCCGAGCCAAGACTTTTTCAGGGCGGTGTTAGATCGGTTTCCGGATCTTCCCATTGTCGCGGAAGATTTGGGGGTAATTACCGAAGATGTCGTCGAAGTGATGCGGGAATTCGATTTGCCCGGAATGAAGGTTCTCCTCTTCGCGTTCGGCGACGGCTCCCCTACAAATCCGTACCTTCCTCACAATCTGGAACGAAACTGCATCGCATACACAGGCACTCACGACAATAATACCGCTCGTGGCTGGTTCGAAGAGGAAGCGTCCTGGGCGGAGAAATCAGCTCTGATTCGTTATATTGGTCGAGAGATTTCGGTTGACGAATTGCACTGCGCGCTCATCCGACTCCTCATGATGTCTGTGGCCGACACGGTAGTGTTTCCCATGCAAGACATTCTCGGGTTGGGCGCTGAAGATCGAATGAACACCCCTTCGGTCTCGGACGGCAACTGGCGCTGGAGATTGGACTGGGACCTTGTTACTCAGGCCGTGCGCGAGACACTTCTCTCCATGACAAAGACGTATGGCAGGTTCCCGGATCTGGAGCAGAAAGGCGGCGAGGATTCGTAGCAGCCAGGCGTGACTCACGGTGCGTTTGGTGACTGCAAGGGTCCGGGTGAAATCTTTTCCCGGTGCACCAAGGGGTCGAGTCTGGGTGAAGCAGACGAGCGTTCACGAAAAAATAACGCGAGAGAGTCGATTTGGCCTTGACGGACGAGCAGGCGCTGGTAAATTAGTACGTTTATAGTGGATAGCCAACCAGCTCATCCACCCCACAATCCCGACGGAGGAAGACAATGCAGTGCGTGACATTGAAGAAGGGTGTCGAGTGCGCATTTATGACTAGTAAAGGGTGCACGTTCAACGGCGGCCAGTGCCATCCGGTCGTCGAATCTTGCAACGGTTGTTCTCGGGCCATTACTATCGAAGATATGACATTCTGCGGCATCGCTCCGAATCCCTCCTCAAAATGGGCGCGGGGGACATGCAACTTCGCGACCCACATCGAGCGAAAAGCAGCCGAACAAACTCAGAAGCTCAACCCCCTCAAAGCTTCGAAGCGAGCGGCTGGCAAGAGGTAAGAAGGAAGCATTCGTCACCCGGCTAAGCTTCGTACCTCTTCCGGACACGTACGTCCCTCGACCGCGTGTACTCGCGCTACTGCGCCAGTTGCCACAGGTGAGGTGCGACTTCTTGACCCAAGACTTGCGGAGGGCACTTTCGCGCAAGAGAACCGCCCTCCGCGCGTACTGGCCACTCCCCTGAGCTAGAGTGGAGCGCATCAAGAACGGGTCGGAACCTGATTCGCAAACCGAGTCATTAACCACGGCGTGAAACCAACGGCCGCGCTCCACTATCGTGTTGGCCATAAGCCAGGAGCTTCACAGACACCGAGGGGAAATCTCGACCTCTGTTATGAGCACAGGCCGACCGAAGGCTCATTGGCTTTCAACTGCAATGAATGCCACGCATATTCAATGCGTGGCAGTATACAAGGGTGGTGTCGAGTCGCCTTGTTCCGGCAGGCACGCGAGGCGGTTATCTTTCAAAGGATGAAGCGGCTTAAATCATCGCTTGCAACAATGTCGTGCAGCTTCTCCCGCACCATGGCCGGCGTCACCTCAACGGTCACTCCGTTCATGTCGGGCGCTTCAAACGAGATTTCCTCGAGAAGCTTCTCCATTATTGTGTGCAACCGGCGAGCTCCAATGTTCTCCGCCCGCTCGTTCACTTCTTCTGCGAGGGTGGCAATCTCTTCGATTGCCTCTGGCTGAAATGTGAGAATAACGCCCTCGGTCCTGAGGAGCTCCTGATATTGAAGGACCAACGCGTTCTTCGGCTCCGTCAGGATACGCACGAGGTCCGCGCGCGTAAGGGCTGAGAGCTCAGCGCGCAGGGGAAATCTCCCCTGTATCTCAGGGATGAGATCCGAGGGCTTTGAGACGTGAAATGCGCCTGCAGCGATGAACAGGATATGATCCGTTCGGACCACGCCATGCTTCGTGCTGACTGTGCAGCCTTCAATTATGGGGAGCAGATCCCGCTGAACCCCTTCACGTGAAACATCTGGTCCGATCCGGCCCGCTCCGTTTCCCGCCACCTTGTCCAATTCGTCAATGAAGATGATTCCGGTCTGTTCGACTCGCTCTTTGGCGGTCTTCACGACCTTGTCGGTGTCCACGAGCTTGGTCAGCTCTTCCTGAATGAGCATCTCCAGGGCTTCAGGGACGCCTACTCTCCGCCGTTTGGTCTTTCCGGGGAACAGGTTCGAGAACATGTCCTTGAGATTGATGTCCATCTCTTCCATGCCGCCGGGCGAAAAGACCTCTACCACTGGCATAGCGCTCACCTGCGTCTCGATTTCTACCTCGCGATCGTCTAGCTTGCCGTTCCGCAGGAGTCTTCGGAACTTCTCCCTGGTTCGCTGAGCTACCTCAAGGTCATCCGCGCTCTCCTGGGCCACAGGCGCCATAGAGGGCCTCCTCGGCCTCCTGGCAGGCCGGGAGGGGAGAAAAAGGTCCAGGAGACGCTCTTCCGCGGACTGCTCCGCCTTAGGCCGAAGAATCTCGTATTCTTCTTCGCGTACCATGGAAATGCCTATCTCTACGAGATCCCTGATCATGGATTCGACGTCCCGCCCCACATACCCCACCTCGGTAAACTTCGAGGCTTCAACCTTGAGGAATGGCGACTGCGCCAATTTGGCCAGGCGACGCGCTACTTCGGTCTTTCCCACACCGGTAGGACCTATCATGATAATATTCTTGGGCATAATCTCATCGCGCAAGTCTTCCGGCACTTGCCGCCTCCGCCAGCGGTTTCGAAGTGCTATAGCCACCATCCGCTTCGCTTCGTTCTGTCCGACGATATACTTATCCAATTCTGCGACTATTTGGCGAGGAGTCAGAGTCTCCACGTTTTGTTGATTCATGCTCGAACAATCCCCCAACGAAGAAGATGTGCCTTGCCAGGGAAGCCCCTAGCACGGCAATCGGGCGCGCAGCCTTCAAAGGCCGTCCTCACTCTCCTTCCAATTCCTCCACAACAAGCTCTTTGTTCGTATAGACACATATATCCGCGGCTATGGACATGGCTATGCGGGCGACGTCATTCGCATCGAGCGAAGTATGGGAGAGAAGCGCTTTTGCCGCTGCCAGAGCGTAGTTGCCTCCGGAACCAATAGCAATGAGCCCGTCGTCAGGCTCCACCACGTCCCCTGTCCCTGACAGCAGGAGAGTCTTTTCAGCGTCCGCCACGATGAGAAGGGCTTCCAGTCTCCTCAGCATTCTATCTGTGCGCCATTCCTTCGCCAGCTCCACCGCGGCCCGAACCAGGTTACTCGAGTACTTGTCCAGCATCTGCTCGAACTTTTCGAGGAGAGTCAAAGCGTCTGCCGTCGAGCCGGCGAAACCTGCCAGAACATTCTTGTTCTTTCCCAGCCGCCGCACCTTCCGAGCGGACTGCTTGACCATGGTATCTCCCATGGAGACTTGCCCGTCTCCGGCCATAACAACCTTGTTATTTCGGCGAACGCACAGCACGGTCGTCGATCGGATATAACATCGCTGCCTCATCGTCAACTCCTGGCGCGCATCGATGTCAGCAAGGGACCGCGGTACGGTCAGCGCTCCCCGTTCTCAGGCTTCCGTCAACCTTTCAGTCTTGCTCCGCTTCTGGGGTGCGACCGGTCATAGACTTCCATTAGCCTGCCCAAATCCGCGTTGGTATACCGCTGGGTCGTCGAAAGTCCCGAATGCCCTAACAATTCCTGTATAGACCGCAAGTCCGCACCACCTTGAAGCATATGGGTAGCGAAGGAATGCCTGAAAGCGTGAGGAGAAACATCCCTAGCAATCCCGGCTGCATCGAGATAGGCTTTCAGTATACGCCTGACGCTGCGCGAAGACAATGGACCTCCACGGGAATTGAGGAACAACCGACCGAGGCTCCTTGCCCCTGTCGCGTCGAGCTCAAGGGACGCTCGCAGAGGTAGGTACGCATGCAGGGCCTGGCACGCCTTCGATCCCACCGGAACATAGCGTTCCTTATTTCCCTTCCCAACTACTCGTACCCAGCCGTTGCCGAGATCGACATCTTCCACATTGAGCGAGGTGAGCTCTCCGACCCGGAGGCCGGAAGAATAGAGGAGCTCGAATATTGCGCGATCTCGCGTCGACATGGCACCGTTTCTCGAAAAGAACCTGTCCACCTCGTCGACGCTCATTGCCCTTGGAAGAGGACGGGCAGGCTTGGGAGCCCGGATTCCCGCGGCAGGATTGCGCGGGATCTCCCCTTCTCGTACGAGGAACTTGAAAAACGTTCTGATTGCCGCTAGCTTCCTGCCCACCGATTCCTTCTTGATCTTCCCGAAACGAGCAGCGAAAAATCCCTTCACGTGAAACGGATCGAGGTCACGCACTCCCTTGACCTTGTTTCCCGGGCCCAACTTGTCCAGGTATCGCCGGAAGTCCTCCAGATCGGCCCTGTAAGCACGCACGGTCTCCGCAGAGCGGAGCTTCTCCGTTTCCAGGTGTCGGATGAAACGTATCAGCGCTTCTTCGAATGTCATGGGGGAACCTCATTGCGGAGAGAATCTTTGCCCGCGCGAGTCGGCACCGCATGCAACATACTACGAATAGCAGTTAAGTTCAATGCTTACGTCGTTTGTATCATAATGCTTTTGATGTATATGGCCGTCGCCAGGAGTAATGCCCGTTTCTCCCGTTTAACTGTGACCGGCAAGAGGCCTATTCCGCCCGACTAACGGGCGAGACGACCGTTACACTGGTCTGCGCTCCTCGCATGAATGTCATCGGCACACGGGAATGGAACAGAGCTTTCTGCAACTGACAGCGAGACGCCCCCATCTGAGCATTCCCTTGGGTTCGCGTCTCGAGGAATCCGGTTAGCTATTTGATTCGGAGTGCCTAATTCGGGCGATTGGCCCAGAAGGTGCGTGGCGAAAAAAGTCTTGACACTAATGTTTTTAGATACTAAAAACACTGCATGACATTGGAGCCCAGAAACCTCACCAAACAAATCGACCGCGTTATCAACAGACTGATATTCTTGGAAAAGCGCGCCGTTTTTCAACGTGGGACGCTCCGGCTCCACCCCTCGGAAATCCATTTGATGCAGGTCATACAGGAGCAGCCGGACCTGAACGCCGGCGAAATGGCTAAGAGCCTGGGAGTCAGTAATGGCGCGGTATCCCAGACCTTGGCTCGGCTTGAAAGGAAAGGGGTTATCAGGAAAGTCAAGGATCCATCTCTGAAGAACAGGGTAACCGCGGTTTTTACTGCGTCAGGGAGAGCGGCGATCCAGGGCTTTGAGGAGGAGCGGGCCTCAGCTATGGGATCTTTCGCTAGTTACCTGGCCGGCCTCCCTGAAAGGGAGGAGGAAGTAATCGAGAGGTTCCTTCTGCACATGGAGGAGTTTCTCGACGAGTTGGAGTAATTCTTTTTTTTTGGCTTGTGTTTATAGTATCTAAAATACATAAGCCAAACCCTATGATGCAATCAAGAGAGGTCGATCATGCCAAACAAGCTGATGGCAGGAGTGTGGCGCTACATATTGCGTGTGCCGCCGTGTCTGTGGGAGAAGCAAGTTGAGAGGGATGTTCACGAGGTCAAACGTTCCACAGGCTTCATGTCCGCCGAACACAGGTTGGTTCATCACTACGTGGTCAGGGAGTTGCCGCGCCACGGCAGGCCGATCCCGCCGGATTTGGTGGCCCAGGAATTGGCTTTAGCGCCGGGGCGTGCGTCAGAGATACTGGAGGACTTGGAGAAGCACTTGACTTTCGTGTACAGGGACGACAAGGGACAAGTTGTCTGGGCATATCCGGTTACAGTGGAAAAAACACCTCATTCACTCACCTTTGATTCAGGAGAACAGTTGTATGCTGCTTGAGCGGTGGACGCGTTTGCGACGCCCTTCGTGCAAGGGCGACTCAGGGGCCTAGAGATGTCTGTGAGCGTGCTATCTGAATGTGCCCACTGCAAGCGACCCATGCGTATGCAGATCGACAGCGACATGAATTGCTCGCCGGAGGAGGTCGATTGCAGCCCTATAGTCTTCGTTCCGGAAGTAGATTTCGCAACGCTGAAAGATCCCAGCATAATAGATGCGTTTTGAAAGGAGAGTGTCTTCTTCTGGTCAGAAGAGCACGTCAAAGAATACCGGAGGAATACGCACAGAGTGCGAGGCTCCTATTTCACAGCTCGGCAAATAGCGTATGTGAACAAGCGAATTCAGAGCGCCCTGTTTGGGTGGTGAGCATCACATCCGCCGATCTTCAGGGGACGACTGGCGCGATCACGACGCTGAACATGAAGGTCAGCGGCCGGGATCCGTGCCATGTCTGCACCCGTTGGGAAAGCGTTCTCTTCTGCCCCCCACATACCTCTTGCAAGGCTCATTTCGGGAGCTCCAAGCGCCCATAAATCCAGCCACCATAAGTGCATTGACAAACGGGTCCGAATCGGAAAGCATAAGATAGTAAGGCTATCTGGCCTGACATAATTGATTCATGGGGAGGAATGAAAAATGGCCACCTACATTATCCTTAGTCGTATATCCCC
>CAYZET010000036.1:0-20705 GCA_964477215.1 uncultured Syntrophaceae bacterium
GGTTGCTTTAGTCGTCATGGTCCTGCCCGGAGCTATTTCTCCTCCCTCGCCGGTCTTGTGAATCGTCACAAGGGGATTTGTCATGCGTACTGCCTCATAGGAAACTGTTACCTCGTGCCTGAAGGAGAAAAACCTCCCTCACAGATCCCTCCCACCAACGACATGTCGCCCCCTCCTCCCGATCGTCTCTTGCAACGAGTCCGGTTCAGCTCGGAACAAGACCGGGCAATCGCCTAGGCTCGTGACCGCCATGGCCACGGCCAACAGGAAATCCCAGCGAATGTCGGAGTCCATGACTTTACAGTCAGCAGGATTGCTCGCCAGGGAAGAAGACGTCAAAAAACAGGACCTGACCCCATCTACGCCCTTCGGAGCCAATAACCTGGTTTCCTACGATGATGAGCCACAGCCAGAATGAGGATCGCGTCGGCCAGGACTTCATACACCACCGAATAGGGGAATCGACGTATCATCAGCCTTCGATACCTGCCATAGCAAGGTGCACCCGACTCCGGGGAATGATGCGCACGGTCGAAAGACCGCCCTACCTCCACAAGGAATGCCTCGCCGAGCCCAGCCAGTCTTGCTTCGTAGAATTGAGCTGCCACCCGAAGCTCATTCTCTGCCGAAGGATGAATCTCTAGCTTGTTCACAGCAGGCTGCGCCGCACGCGAGCAAGGGCCTCGTCAGCGGCCACAGAAGCGACGCGGCCCTCTTGAAGCTCCTTTGAGCGAGCGAGCACCTCTTCCTCCCAAGCTGCGTCAACGCCCTCCTCATCGGCCGGCTCAAGCGTGGCTAAGAGAAAACCGATCAGTCGCTCTCTTTCAGAAAGCGTGAGCTTACTGACCTCTCTCTCAATTTCTGCAAGCGACAAAGCCATGACACCTCCAGATGCGTAACCCCGATAGTAAACTCACGATATGCGTCAGGAGACGGGAAGTCAAGGCATGAACGGCCCAGTGTTGGAGCACACACACTTGATTTCTGTCCCTCGATCATCGATCTTCCACTCATATCTCCGTCTCCCCATTCTCGAATTTCATCCCATCGATGGATCCCACGAGCTCCTGCGACCGATTTCTCGCATGTAATCTCTCCCGTATCCCTTTCTGCGAAGTCAGCGTGGCGTTATGCCCTCCCGGACTTCCGGCTCCATCGTGAGCGCCGAGCTTCTACTCTCGAACAGTGACGGAAGGCGGCCCTTGTCGGGAGGTGTGCCGCGTGGTATGCTTCTTGACAAGGGAGAGGGAGGTTTTTCATGAATCCGATTATTGTCTTATTCGTGTCGAGTTTGACAAGAAGGGACTGAGCAGCCTTTCCGGATTTGGAGGGACCAGTATTCGTGATGTTATCTTCTCGATGATGCTAAGACGGGGAAGAACTCTCTGTAATTATGGTTTGGCACTGTCGTAGCAGTGCTTATCGGGGGCCGACAATAAATTGACCCGGCAGACAAGCCGTCAGGGCTAAGAGGGGAGGAGTGTCAAATGAGGATTTCCATATTAGCCTTGCTCATTGCGTTCTTGATGGTCGCTTCTGCCGTTGCTGGTGTAGCCGACCAGAAGGCCGAAGACGAGGCGGCCATCCGCAAGTCCGTGGTCTCCTACGTTGAAGCGTTCAACAAAGGTGATTTTGCAGCGGTCGCAGCTCACTGGAGCGATGACGGGGAGTACGTTAGCTCACAAGGCGAGTCATTCAAGGGCCGCAAGAAGATTGAAGCAGCTTTCAAGACATTCTTTGCTGAAAATCAGGGCATGAAACTCCAGGCCACTCCAACATCCATACTGTTCAAGTCTCCCAGCCGTGCCGTAGAGACAGGCATAGCTATTGTCACACGGCCTGGAGAAAACCCTGAGGAAGTTCCGTACACGGCTACGCACGTGAAAAAGGCAGGTGTGTGGAAAATCGCGACGGTCAGGGATGAAGAGAGCTCTGACGTGCTCCCAAGCTTCGATCACCTGAAAAATCTTGAATGGCTCATCGGAGAATGGGTCGACGCGGACGAGGACTCCGAGGTCAACACCACATTTCGGTGGGCAAGGAACAAGAGCTTCATGACATCCTCTTACAGCGTTTCCGCCCAGGGAAAAATCGATGTTCAAGGCACGCTGGTCATCGGATGGGACCCTGTTAGAAAAACCGTAAGATCCTGGAACTTCGACTCCGCTGGCGGTTTTGGAGAAGGCACATGGTCCAGGCAAGGAAATCAATGGGTGGTAAATGCCACCCACGTGCTTGGAACCGGCGAGAAAGCCTCCTCCATCAACACGTATACCTACGTCGACGACAACACCTTCACATGGCAATCGATCGGTCGTGAGGTGGGAGGCGTGCTCATGCCCAATATCGATCCTGTGACCGTCGTGCGCAAGCTCGCTCCCGAATCGGCGTCACGGCCGAAAAAGTGAGACGAGGTGTGAAAATGAAAAGGCCAACAGTGCTCATAGCAGCTATTCTGTTCCTTCTATCCATTTCGGCTGATGACCTCATGGCACGAGGCGGGGGCGGAGGTTTTCGTGGAGGAGGTGGAGGATTTCACGGAGGCGGGGGCGGAGCCTACCGGAGCTCGGGGGCCGTCCAGAGAAGCCCATCCATGAGTCGGCCGTCATCGTCGAGGCCAGCAGTTCATCAACCGAGCAGGCCTCAAAGCCGTCAGGCAATGTCCAAGCCTGCTTCGCCGGCAAAAAAGGCAAGTCCGCCCAAGCAGCATATCGCCTCGCGACCCGGCAGCGGGGCCGTCCCGAGCTCAAGGCCGGCTGAGCGAGCTCCAGGCGACCGAGTGAGCAAGCCAACGCAAGGACAAGTGCAGCAGTTTCTCAACTTGCCACAAGGCCAACAACCTGGGAGAGGATCCGACCTGGCGAAAATAGGGGTCGGCGCGGCTGTGGGGGCGCTGGGCGCTGAGGGAGCCCGCCGCTTATTGGAGGGACAAGGACCGGCTGGCCTGGAAAGACCGACGCAACTCCCCGAGAGGCCCGGTGTGGGCGATAGGGCTAGGGCTGGCGATCAACCGGGCCTAGCTGAAAGGCCTGGTTTGAGCCGACGACCCGCGGCGACGGAAAGGCCTTCCCAACTCCCTGCAAGGCCCGCTGGCGACCAGATTAGAAACAACTTGCAAAACAGGTATGACCATGTGTTCACCCCCGATTGGTGGAGAGACCATCCGAATGCCTCGAAAGCGTACTGGGACAACTTCGGCAAGTACCAATACGCCAGAAATCACTGGTGGCGCCCTGCAACATGGACCGCAATTGCCGGTCTTACTGCCGGAGCGGTAGCGTCGGCCGGTTATGGGGAACCTGTGTACTATGACTATGGAGACACGATCTACTACGAGGGAGAAGACGTTTACGTGGGAGGCCAGAAGGCTGCGACAGCCGAAGAGTACTACCAGCAGGCTGGAGACTTGGCCGCCAGCGCTCCGGCGGCTAGAGATCCGCAACCTGAGGACTGGTTGCCTCTCGGGGTTTTCGCGCTGAGCCACGGTAACGTGGCGTCATCGAATATGATCCTACAACTTGCCATCAACAAGGACGGCGCGATAGCGGGGACTTATTACAATACCGGAACAGACGCGGTGCGCCCCATCAAAGGAATGGTTGACAAGAAAAGCCAGCGCGCCGCCTGGACATTCGCCGACGGAAAAAACACGGACATAATAATGGAAACGGGTATCTACAATCTGACCCAAGATGAGACCGAGGCGCTGGTTCACTTCGGCAAAGACAAGACCCAGCAATGGCTCATGGTAAGACTCAAAGAGCCCCAAGAGGACAAGAGCGCCGGCAAGAAGCCGTAACTATAGTGGAGAGCATTAAGAACAGGTCCCGACCTGGTTTTAAGCCGCCCCTTTCCTCGAAGCACGTTTAGAAAAAGATGACCGGCGAGACTCCGGCGCTACGAGAAATCGGCTCCGAGATCCCCGTGGTAGGGCGGGTTTCATACCCGCCCTTCCCTGAACAGCGTTGCCGCTAACGCGCAACCGCACCTACGAAATGGCGCTCTTCGCACCTAACCGAATGGAAAGGAAGCGTAATCCATGAGCACTGTGGAGCAAGTCCTCGGGGAAAAGGCCGTGCTCGTTCTTGTCTTGTTTCTGAGCCTCCTGCTCTTGGACCCGCTGGTCCCGGCATCTCTCACAGTACTGCCTTTCGTAATAATCGGTGTCGCAGGGGCTTGGCTCCTCAGCAAGAAAAGGAGCCTATCGAGAGCGCTAATACTCCTTTCGACCGTGGCCGTCTTGGTCCTTTTCGCCTCTACCAGGCTTCTTCCCATCCCAGTGGTCCAAGCCGAGCGTGTGCCCATCGGCCTGCTGTTCCTCATCTTCGTCCTCATCTTGTACTCCTACTGTGCGGGTCAGATTCTCTTGATCTTGTTGAGGGCCAAGGAGGTCACGCATCACCTGATTGTCTGGGCGGTCAACCTGTATATAATCTTGGGGATATTCTGGGCTCACCTGTACACCGTGCTCGACTGGATTCAGCCGGAAGCATTTTCCTTGAATGTTCAGCAGAAGGACTCGGCATCCCATTTCGTCTATTTCAGTTTCGTGACCCTTGCGTCGCTCGGGTACGGTGATATCACACCTAAGACGCAAATCGCCCAACGGCTGGCCATTGTAGAAGTAATTATGGGACAGTTTTACGTGGCGATTGTGGTGGCCTACCTGGTGAGCGTTTTTATCGGTCGGAAGATTCGAGGGGTCGATGGGGGATCAAACCACCGAGACGATCAGCATGATTGATGTTGGTTCGGGAAAGTGTGTGGCCCGAGGCGGCGAGGCATCTTTTGTTTCTTCAATCCTTAGCTTCACGGGGGACGCGACTCATGTTTGATCACGAACAATCTCGCTATCGGAGGCGGCATGATTGATTATCCCACGATCATTTTCGCTGCCTTGCTGATCTTTGGCTATGGCCTGATCTCCCGTGTGTCCGAGAGCTGGCCGATTTCGGCACCCATGTTCTTCTGCGGAATAGGAATGTTGGCCGGACCACTGGCTCTCGATCTTTTTGAAGTCAACCTTAACGCTACTCTCGTCAAGCTGATTGCCGAGATCACTTTGGTGATCATCTTGTTCGTGGACGCATCGACAGTCAGTCTGCGGACGTTGAGGACGAATCGAGCAATGCCGCTCCGTCTGCTCGGCCTCGGACTTCCGTTGACGATGGTGTTGGGCTTTTTGGTCGCAGCATGGTTGATCGATGTCCAGAATCTATGGATTGCGGCCCTCGTTGCGCTCATACTCTCTCCAACGGACGCAGCCCTTGGCCAGGCTGTGGTTGCCAGTAAGCGCCTTCCGGAGAATATCCGCCAGGCCATCAACGTGGAAAGCGGGCTCAATGACGGAATAGCATTGCCTCCAATCCTCATGTGCCTCGCAGCTCTTTCCGGAGCTGAGCACACGAGCTCTCACCCGGATTCATGGCTTGTTTTCATGGCTCGCCAGCTCACGCTTGGGCCCCTCTTCGGAATCATGATCGGTTGGTGGGGAGGCCGTCTTGTTGACAGCGCATCGCACAGAGGTTGGATGCAGCCGACATTCCAGCGCCTGGTTGCAGGATCGCTGGCCGTATTGGCTTACGCGGCGGCCGAAACGTTTCACGGAAATGGTTTCATATCCGCCTACTGTGCCGGCCTGTTTCTCGGCACGCAGACACACGCTGTTCGAGTGCGAATTCAGGAGTTCGGAGAGGCGGAGGGTCAGCAGATGTCCCTCTTCGTGTTCCTGATATTCGGTATTGCTATGGTTCCTGCCATGGTCAAGTACTGGGACATTGAGGCTCTGTGCTACGCTATCTTGAGTCTCACTCTGATCCGCATGATACCGGTCGTCTTATGTCTTCGAGGTGCAGGCCTTGACGGCCCGGGAATGTGGTTCATCGCGTGGTTTGGGCCCCGTGGCATCGCCTCCGTGCTGTATGCGCTTGTAGCGGTGAGCAAATTGGGAGTCACAGGATATGAGCGAGGGTTTGCCGTTATTGCGCTGACCGTGCTTCTGAGCATCTTCTTGCACGGTCTATCCGCTGTGCCCCTTACAGCCTGGTACTCTCGATATCTAAACAGCAAGGGACTAGTGCATGATGATGACACGAGTGGCTGAGCTCAAGTCCGTGAGACAGTATGAGCAGCCATGACGCAAAGAGTCTCACAAGGATTCAAATTACGCCTGCTGTATTTGCGGCAAGCTCTACACTAATGAGATCAGATCGAGAGTCCCTCTTTCGTCTCCCTACCGTGAGATTCATGAAGATTCCGCTGATGTGCCCTTGTCCACTGCACTCTTGGCCCTCAGTTGTGCCACTTTCTGCATGAACACATAGAGCACCGGGGTGAAAAACACCCCGAGAATCGTTGCTCCGAGCATACCGGCAAACACTGCAGTGCCCAATGCCTGTCTGCTAACGGCTCCCGCGCCCTGAGCCACAACCAGCGGCGTGACACCGAGAATGAACGCGAACGACGTCATCAATATGGGGCGGAAGCGCAGTCTCGCTCCTTCCACAGTGGCTTCGATAAGCTCTTTTCCCTTGGATCGCGCCTCCCGGACGAATTCCACAATCAGGATGGCGTTCTTGGCGGAAAGCCCAACCAGTAACACCAAGCCCACCTGGGTGTAGATGTTATTGTCCATGTGACGAATCATGAGCGCAAGAACTGCACCCAAGACGGCCAATGGAACCACAAGCACCACCGCAAAAGGATCGGCCCAGCTCTCGTACTGGGCTGCAAGAATCAGGAATACCACAATGATGGCAAGAGCGAAAATAATCGCTGCCTGCCCGGACGCCTTCTTCTGCTGAAATGCCATGGCCGTCCATTCGTAGCCCATTCCGACGGGTAGCTGAGTTGTCGCAAGCTTCTCCATTGTTTGGATTGCCTGCCCACTACTAAACCCTGATCCAGGGCTCCCCATGATCTTTGCCGTCGGATACAGATTGTATCGGTCGACTTTCAAAGGTCCCAGAGCATCCCTGACGGTGGCCATTGCCCCCAGAGGCACCATCTGGCCGTCCCGATTCCGCACTTGCAGTTTCATGATGTCTTCCGACTTGCTCCGGAACACACTGTCAGCTTGAACCTTTACTTGCCAGGTTCTACCAAATTTATTGAAATCGTTTACATAAGCCGCCCCGAGGTAAGCTCCCATGGCGTCAAACACTGTCTGAAGCGGTACTCCCATGTTGAACGTTTTCTCGCGATCCACATCGACAAACAAAGATGGCACGGTGGCCCGAAACGTGGAGAATACGTTTGTCAAGGTCGGCTGCGCTGAGGCAGAGACCGCAACCTCCTGTCCGGCGTTCTGAAGCGCAATGAGCCCCAGGCCTGATTTGTCTTGTAGCTGCATCTCGAAGCCGCCACCAGTTCCAAGACCCATGATCGGCGGCAGAGTGAAGGGAAAGACTATTCCTTCCTCAATCTTCCTGAACTGTGCTGAGAGCTCCGTCATAATCACGTCTCGGCTACGTCCCTTCTTCAGACGTTCCCCCCACGGGACCAAAGGGGCGAAAACTGCAGCCAGATTTGGGGCTGCGCCGTCTATCATCGAATACCCCCCGAGACAAGCATATCCGGCAATGCCGTCAGTCTTCGCGAGGATTGCTCCTACCCGCTCGACCGTTGCTTCGGTTCTGTCAAGACTAGCGCCGTCCGGCATTTGGATGTTGAGAAGGATCAGTCCGTCGTCCTCCAGCGGCACGAATCCAGTCGGAACACGCACGAATCCAAGAACTGTCAGACCCACAAGACCAAGGAAAAGGAGCATCACTAGAGCCACGCGACGGACGCATATCGAAACAACTGATGTGTAAAAGTTCGTGACTCGATCGAATGCGGAATTGAATGCCCTGAAGAAAGCATTCTTCGGTCCATGGCCCGGTCTGAGGAGCAGGGCGCACAGTGCTGGGCTGAGGGTCAATGCGTTGATAGCTGAAAACAGGGTCGTTATTGCAATGGTAAGTGAGAACTGTCTATAAAGCTCACCAGTTATTCCTCCCATGAACGCAGCCGGCACAAAGACGGCCATCAGAACTAACGTGATACCAATGATGGCTCCCGTGACCTCATCCATCGCTTTGAATGCAGCCTCTTTTGGGCTGAGTCCAAATTCGGTCATATTGCGTTCGACATTCTCCACCACCACGATCGCATCGTCCACAACTATCCCGATAGCGAGCACCATTCCAAACAAGGTTACCATGTTGATGGAAAAACCAAGTCCTGCCATAGCCGCAAAGGTGCCGATCAGGGATACTGGAATCGTAATGGCCGGAATAAGAGTAGCACGCCAGTCCTGCAGAAAAATGAACACCACAATGAAGACCAGAACGAAGGCCTCGAAGAGTGTGTGGATTACTCCTTCAATAGATGCTTCAATGAAACGTGAAATCTCGTAAATGGGTTTGTATTCCAAACCTTGGGGGAATTCCTTTCTCAGGCGTTCCATCGTGTGCTCCAGCTCCTTGGCCACTTTCATGGCATTCGATCCTGGAGACTGATATATTACGACCGTTGCTGCGGGTTTTCCGTTATATACCGAGAAGGTGTCGTAGGCCTTTCCGCCCAGCTCCACGCGTGCTATGTCTTTGACCCGAGTCTTCTTGCCTCCTTCGGCGGTCTTGACGATGATGTTTTCGAACTGCTCCGTATCAGTCAATCTGCCAAGCGTATTGATATTGATCTGGAAATCTTGTCCTTTGGGAGCCGGTCGTTGGCCGATCATGCCCGCGGCGACTTGCACGTTTTGCTGGCTCAAAGCATCGACCACATCATTGGTGGTGATGCTTCGTGATTCCATCTTGTTCGGATCCAGCCACAGGCGCATGCCATAGTCTTTCGAGGGATATACGACCACATCTCCCACGCCTCGTATGCGGCTCAGTTCGTCCTTAATTCTGAGGCTGACATAGTTGGTCAGATACAGATCATCGTATCGCCCGTCTGGCGAGTAGAGACTGAGAACGGTTACCAACGCCGATGAGACCTTCTTCGTGGTAACCCCCTGGCGCTGGACTTCCTGGGGCAGCTTGGGTATGGCAGTGGCGACTCGATTCTGAGTCAGGACCGTCGCCATATCAATGTCCGTCCCCAACTCGAACGTGACACTGAGCGTATAAGACCCGTCAGACGCGCTGGTGCTGGACATGTACAGCATTCTTTCAACGCCGTTGACCTCCTGTTCGATGGGAGATGCAACGGTGTCGGCAATCACCTGCGGGTCCGCTCCAGGGAAAGAAGCCTTCACTTGAACAACAGGCGGAGTGATCTCCGGGTATTGAGCGATCGGCAGGGTGAACATACACACACCACCGGCCAACACAATGAGAATGGAGAGGACGGATGCGAAGATCGGCCGGTTTATGAAGAAGCGACTGAGCATGGCGCAACCTCCGCTACTTGCCTTCAGAAGAACGTGGGGAAGAACCAGCAGTGCCCAGCGAGGACTGCGACTCCTTGATCGGAGTCACCTTGGAGCCTGGCCTCGCCCTCTGCATGCCGTTCGTGATCACCCAATCGTCCTTGGCAAGACCCTTCTCGATGACTCTCAATTGACCCATCTGCTGCCCGATTTCTACCTGGCGCTGTTCCACCACGTTGTCCTTGTTTGCCACAAGGACGTAGCGTCCTGCTTGATCGAGGCCCACGCACAAGTTGGGTACCAGGAGAGCTTCCCGTTTTCTCAAGGGAACCCTGATCTTCACAAACAGACCCGGCAAGAGGAGTCCGTCCGTGTTCGGGAAAGTAGCCCGAACAAGGAGAGTGCCAGTATTTGGATCCACTTGAGTACCCACGAAATCGATTGTGCCCTTTCGGGAGAATTCCGTCTCGTCAGCCAGAGCGAGAAGGCATGGCAACTGCCGCTTGTGGGATCCATCCGTGCTCTGGTGCGATCCTTGGCTGCGACCAAGCATTAACAGGTCGTTCTCACTAATATTGAAATAGACGTAAACGGATTCATTATTGACGACCGTAGTCAGAAGCGTTTTTTCTTGAGCCCCTACGAGGGTCCCCAGATCCACCAAGTTGCGGTCCACCAGGCCATTGATCGGAGACTTAACTTCTGTATAGTCCAGTTGAAGGCGAGCCTCTTCCAGGTCAGCCCTGGCGATGCCAACCTGAGCTTTGGCTACCGCTTCCTCCGCCACTTGCACGTCGTATTGCAGTTGACTTATGGAGCCCGTCGAAAGGAGTTGCTGAGCTCGTTTCAGATTTGCCTCTTTGAGCTGGAGATCTGCTTGCTTTCCCTTGAGCGAGGCTTCGGCCTGGTCCACTCTCGCCTGAAAGGGCCTAGGGTCGATCACGAAGAGAATATCCCCGGCCTTGACTTTCTGTCCCGGCTCGAAGTTCATACGATCCAAAAAACCTTGCACTCTCGCTCGGATTTCCACTGATTCCACAGCCTTTGTATTGCCTGTGAATTCCAGGTTGTCCGTGATCTCCTTCTTTTCGGGAAGGCTTATGGTCACCTCAGGCGGAGGCGGCTGAACAAAGGTCTCCGAACCCTGGCCACAGCCGAAAATCAGAAGCGACGCTAGTATCAGCACCGAACCGATTCTGGGACGAGAATGAACTTTCATAGTGGATCTCCCTTTCGTATCCTGATCACCTCATAGTTGGCGGAAGAATCCCTCGCCCCATCGTAGCGGATCTTTCTGGCTTGAGTATGCGACTTCCCACGTTGAGGGATCTCCTGTAGTCAGGGAATGAGCTTACTCGATAAGTGAGCGCGGATCAAGTTGGATTCCTAGGTGCCTAGTTCGGTAAGGTGAAGCAGCCAGATTGGCATCGAAAAGAATCCGATGGTCGGGATGGAGAAGAACGTTTAAAGCCATTTTGGCCTGAATTCAATCCGTCCACATGTAAAGGGCCATTTGATCAAGTATTGAGAAGCACTCGTTCAGGAGCACGTGCGCACACTCCTCCATGTGGCTCCCCGTGGACACCATTGGCAGGATGAAGTATAGGGATACATCAGCGACGCCGGAGACTCTCAACGGAATCACGGCATCAGTTATTGGGACAGCACTGTGAAACAACCGGTTGGTGGGGGGAGTAACGTCCGCCCTAGTTCAGTCCGCCGGGAAGGAGGTTCATACTGGTTTTGCGAGCACGCTTATCACTTTCTAACTTTGCTACAGGAGGGGCGACATGACGATCTTTGATTCAAACCGATGGCTGAGCCCGGTCCTGGGGATCCCTGGCCAGGCAGTTTCTGAGACAACCTGTAGAAATTTCGGGAGCTCAGCCAAAAGACCACCGTATTTGCGAAACGGAACACTAAGCAAATCCTTCCATCGCGTTCTTCAATCGATCAGCGCACATCCGAAAGGACTCGAAAAGACCTGTTCCTGCGTACGTGGTCTCGAGATCATAACTTGGCACCACTCTTGCTGATTCTTTCGTTGGTGTGCAGACCGTGTCGAGGATTGATAGGCCGGCATCTCCAGAGCTCGACAGAGCAGGTCGACCTTTTATGCTGCCATGCCTTCAATATGCGTGGAATCGTAAGGCCGGTACGCGTAAGCTTACTGGGCACCGTCGCGTCTTCTTGCCTCGATGGAGCCGAATCTTTCGAAACGCGTTCGAGCCATTTTACTGGTGACAAATGGGAGCCGGCCCCAGTAATATGGAATGAATTCCATGGAATTCGCGCCATATCCCAAGACCCATGGATCAGACAGCTCAGTGGCTGAAATGAAACGAGTCCGACCGGGGGAAAGAGTGAAAAGATCCCTGATTCTGGTGCCAATCGTACACACGCTTGAGGACCTGGGGTCTCAGAAAGGCCTGGTTGTTCGCGAGTCCCTGCGAACAGGAGGTAGAACTGCTCTCAAGAAAAAGACAGAGGCAATTAGAGAGCTGTGGGAGAGAATAGAGCAATACATCGAAGATCTGCCGTTGCGATGGCAAGATGTTCGCATCTTTCAGGACGCACTACCCGTATCGGGACGTGAAAAGGAGATCGTCACCGAATTGGCCGCCGGAGGAAGTCTCAATCATCAGCTCATTCTCAAGCTTCTCGAACGAGGAGCAATCCTTATGGGAACAGAGTCTCCCGAGCTCCTTCTGGCCGAATACGAGATGACCAAAAGGGTATTGGAATCACATGGCCACGGGATCAGATCTTCTGGCGAAAAGGAACAAGGAGACCCCATTCTAGAAAGACGCGACCAGTTCATTGCAGACCGAATTAACAACACGCTCCGTTCGGGGGAGACGGGCATTCTTTTTCTTGGATTGCTCCATTCTGTCGAGCCCTTCTTGGAGGATGATATTGAAGTCGTACGGCCGTCGTTGCCCAAGAAATAGCTGGCACAGGCACCGTATTCGTCTGAAGGCCGCTACGAGAGGGGAGAAAGGCCATGGCGCAGGAAGCAGCCAGAATACTCATTGTGGACGATGAGAGAGACTTTTGCGACATCCTGTTTCATCTCCTCAAGCAGGAGGGATTCATACCGACTGTGGCGTACAGTGGAGAGTCCGCTATCGAGATGATGCGACTGGGAATGCCGGACGTCGTACTCCTGGATTTCAAGATGGAGGGCGTCGACGGGATGGAAGTGCTCAGGATGTCTAAAGCGCTCAACCCTTATATCCCCGTCATCATGATCAGTGCGTTCGGCGGTGTCGAAGGGGCAGTTCGTGCGGTAAAGGAAGGCGCGTTCGACTACTTGCAGAAGCCTGTCAATAACCGCGAGCTCATCAAGAGAATTAACAAGGCTTTGAGGATTCGCCATGCCCAGATGAAACAAGTCCAATCATCTGGCGAAGAGGAGAGCGCGACGGCAACCGAGCTCAGAGCAATGCTCGGCCCGAGTGACGCAGTGAAACGAATCGTGTCTGAAATCGCGCTGGTGGCTGGCTCGAATTTTACCGTGGTAATTCAGGGAGAAACCGGAACGGGTAAGGAAGTGGTCGCCAGTGCAATCCACCGGTTCAGCAGTCGGTCCAAGGGTCCCTTCGTTCCCTTGGACTGTGGAGCGATTCCCGAATCCCTCTTTGAAAGCGAGATGTTCGGGTACGAGAAAGGGGCTTTCACGGGAGCCAGCACCTCTCGCGCCGGCAAGTTCGAGATGGCCCAAGAAGGCACACTTTTTCTCGATGAAATTGCTAACATGCCACTGAATTCTCAAGTAAAGCTTTTGAGAGCCATCCAGGAAAAGAGCTTTTACCCCGTAGGCGGCCGCAAACCGGTCAGCGTGGACGTGCGCCTGCTTGCGGCTACAAACAAGGATCTCGGCAGCGCAATTGTCGATGGCTCCTTCAGCGGAGATCTCTTTTACCGGCTGAGTGAGTTTACCATAAACATACCCCCGCTTCGCGAGCGAACGGATGATCTTCTCTACCTTGCCGAACGATTTGTCAGGGCCACTAACGTTGAGCTCGGGAAATCGGTGAAAGGCTTCTCAGAATCAGCCATAAGCCTGCTGCTGTCATACAGTTGGCCCGGCAATGTCCGTCACCTCAAATCGGTAATTCGGAGGGCTGTCCTGCAGGCCGACGACTACATCGGTCCGGGTCACCTGCATCTGGAGCCGGCGCGAGCTCAAGATCCCCAGGCTTCTGTCAATGCCCCAAACGGGGAGTGGGCCGGCCTATCCCTTAGAGAAGTGGTACGTCGGTGCACAAGCCAGGTGGAAAAACAGGTGATCACCCATACCTTGCGCAAAACAAAGGGCAACAAAGCAAAGGCGGCACGACTGTTGCAAGTCGACTACAAGACCATCCATTCGAAAATCAAGGAATTTGATATCAGGATCGACAAGGAGAGCGACGATGGCCAAGAAGGATAAAGGCGGCAGCAGAGGTGAGGACCAAAGTTGGGGAGCTGGCGGATTGCTTGGTGCGCTGACCGACCTAGTCGAAAAGCTGAACGATCTGGCCGCAACCGCACAAGAGCTCAAGGGCTCCGGCGAGATCCCCGATTTCGGGCCGGGTAAACAATTCAAAGGCGTGTACGGATTCAATGTTCGGGTGGGACTCGGAAAAGAAGGGGATAAGGTCAAAGTGGAACCCTTCGGAAACATCCGCCGCGACAAGGAATCGGGTCGCACTGTTGTCCAGGAGGTCCGAGAGCCGCTCGTAGACGTTTTTGAGGAAGAAGACCACACGCTCATCGTCGCGGAAATGCCAGGCATCAGCGAGCGAGATCTGGATCTCAATGTGACGGATGATGTCCTTACCATATCTGGCCAACGTGGAGAAAAGAAATACTACAAGGAGTTGCTGCTGCCCAAGAAGTATTCCATGGACCAGATCAAAGTCTCGTGCAACAACGGCATGATCGAGATCTGGTGCCAGAATTAGGGGGGCTCGCATGGGCAAGGCTGATTCTTCGTCTGCAAAGCTCAAGGTCACCGAAGCATTGAACAAGGATGTGGGTCGCGGATATGCTCGTATGGGGCCCGAGGATCTGGATAAGCTCGGTGCCTCTATCGGCGACATCGTTGAGGTCAAAGGGAAGCGCTCCACCGTCTGCAAGGCCATGCCAGCATACAAGGAGCTCCGAGGGCAGTCCCGGGTTCAGCTTGACGGGTTGACGCGACAAAATGCCAAAGTGGGACTGGATGAGGTGGTCACTGTCAAAAAGATCGCCGCGCAACCGGCTGTTCGTCTGGTGCTCACTCCCACAACGGTCACCCCGACGGAACGGGATCTGAATTACATAGGGAGTCTTCTTGACGGCTTAGCCGTAGTGGAAGGCGATGTCATCCGAGCCATGCTATTCGGAAGTCGCTCCGCGGATTTCAAGGTCCAGATGACAGCACCCAAAGGGCCCGCGATGATCGTCCCATCCACCGAGCTCGTGATTGGCAAGGCCGATGCCCCTGAAGGGGCTCGCACTCTTTCGTACGAGGATATCGGCGGCCTGAAGCCTCAGCTTCAAAGAATCAGGGAAATGATCGAGCTTCCTCTCCGGTATCCCGAGGTCTTTGAACGTCTTGGTATTGACGCTCCGAAGGGCGTGCTCCTTCACGGGCCTCCGGGATGCGGCAAGACCCTCATTGCCCGATCCATCGCGCACGAGACGGAAGCCAATTTCTTTTCGGTGAGCGGGCCGGAGATCATCCACAAGTTCTATGGAGAAAGTGAGGCCCACCTCAGGCAGATTTTCGCGGAAGCGACGAAGAAAGGGCCAAGTGTCGTATTTCTCGACGAGATCGACGCGATCGCTCCTCGCCGAGAGAAGGTCGTCGGGGACGTTGAGAAACGGGTCGTCGCTCAACTTCTAGCCCTGATGGACGGTCTGACCAAGCGGCAGAATGTGGTGGTCATAGCCGCCACAAACATCCCGAACGCCCTTGACCCTGCCCTCAGGCGCCCCGGTCGTTTCGATCGTGAGATAGCGATTCCTATCCCCGATCGCCATGGCAGGAAGGACATCCTGGAAATCCACAGCCGCGGGATGCCTCTGGCTGAAGATGTGGACATGGATCACATCGCCGAGATCACCCACGGATTCGTGGGAGCGGATCTGGAGGCCCTCTGTCGAGAGGCTGCGATGCGATGCCTCAGGCGAATCATCCCGAACATAGACTTCACGGCAGCGGGGATCCCCTATGAGCAGTTAGCCAGCCTTGAAGTGCACTTGGACGACTTTCTTGAGGCTCTTGCGGAGGTGGAGCCTTCCGCCATCCGCGAGGTCTTCGTAGAAGTGCCTGACGTTCGCTGGGATGACGTCGGCGGGCACGAGGCTCTCAAGGCTCGTCTCATAGAAGCTGTAGAGTGGCCGCTTCAGTATCCTCATGTGTTCGAGCAGGCCGGAGCCAAGCCCCCGAAGGGAATACTCCTGTCCGGCCCCCCCGGCTGCGGCAAAACGATGTTGGCAAAGGCAATCGCTAACGAGAGTAAGGTGAATTTCATCTCCGTCAAAGGACCTGCCCTCTTGTCAAAATACGTTGGAGAATCCGAAGAAGGGGTGAGGGATGTGTTCAGGAAGGCCAGACAGGCCGCTCCGTGCATCGTCTTCCTCGACGAGATCGACGCGCTGTTGCCCACGAGAAGTGGGGCATCGAGCGATTCCCACGTGTCCGAGCGTGTCCTGAGTCAGTTCCTGGCCGAATTCGACGGAATTGACGAGTTAAAGGGGGTTCTCGTTCTTGGCGCGACCAACCGTTCGGACATGCTCGATCCCGCGGTGCTTAGGCCCGGTCGCTTCGATGAAATCGTGGAAATCCCGATGCCCAATGAAAACGACCGAGAGGCCATCTTCCAAGTGCATTTGAGAAACAAACCGCTGGAGAAGGGAATCGTCGCGCGGGAATTGGCATCCCTTACGGAAGGATTCAGTGGAGCAGAAATCGCTGCGGTGTGCAGAAGGGCCGCACACAGGGCCGTCAAGAGGGCCGTCGAGGCTCTGAAGAAGAATCCCGATTCCGAGCCACCTGTGATGATCGAGAGATCGGACCTTGAATCTGCCCTTGCGGAAATGACGGCAGGTGACCTGTGAGCCGCATGGTGCTGCATCTTTTCTGCTTTGCTGACACGAAGAGCCTGCTGGAGGCTCCGGGTGGAGCCCTGAAACGTGATGGAGTCATGCGCTCTATCACCGTGGAAGAGGTTACGGCGCTCGCTGGAGAAGCTGCCCTAGAAGACTTCGAAGGTCCCGATGCAGAGACGCGTCTCCAGGACATTTCCTGGATCGGGCCTCAGGCTCTTCGTCACGGAGAGGTGGCTTCCGCAATCACGAAGTGGTCTCCTGTGCTTCCAGCGCGATTCGGGGCCCTGTTTTCTTCCGAGCAGGCTCTGGTGGAGCTCATCAAGAGAAATTATGAAACCATTCGATGGTTCCTGGAGCATACCCGAGGATCTGAGGAGTGGGGAGTCAAGGCCTTGTTCTCCAAATCAGATGCATGGGAAACGCTCTTGCGAGACATGCTGGAAAAGCATTCTTCAGATCTGGCTTCAATGACGCCGGGGCTTCGATACTTCAAGGAACAGCAATTGCGAGCCAAGGTGGACAAAGAAGTCGGATCTTGGCTGAAAGATGCATGTGGCAGGGTTTCTTCATGTCTGGATGCTTGTTCCCTCGATTCCGTGAAGAGACCTGTCACTACCCTTTCTTCGGATGCGGAAGGCAGAGAAACGGCCGCTAACTGGGCTTTTCTTGTCGGTTCCCACCGGGTCCGGGACCTCTTCTCCCTCGTGGAGCGCGCCAACAAGGAGTTTGCTGACAGGGGGCTCGTTTTTCAAGTGTCCGGACCGTGGCCTCCGTATAGCTTCGTGCCTGCACTTGTGCTGGAAGAACCGGAAACATGAAGATTCTCCTGTACTGCGTGGCTCAAGACACTTCCCGCCGCATGCAAGAGCCACAGCTTGGCTTGAACGGGAATGCCCTGCAGCTCGTTGTCGAAAACGGCCTCGCTGCAGTATTATCTGAGATTCACCAACCGGAGACTTGTCTCACGACAGAGGCTGCCACTGCGTACCACAGGGTCATTGCTTGCCTGCATGAGGAGAGAACTGTCATACCGTTCCGTTTCGGAGCCTTTTTCGATAACATCTCGCAGGTAAGGCAAGTGCTTCGGACGCACAGGGATCGCTACGAGAGGATGCTCGCGATGCTCGATGGCTGTGATGAAATGGGACTACGGATCCTCCTCGAGGGAAAGTGCTTGGATGACGACAGCAGCCACCCGGCGGAAAGCGTTGCCACTGGGGAGACGGGAATGAGTGAACCCTCGCCGGGCACAACGTATCTTGCGCGGCGAAGGTCATATTACCGCAGAGATCTGCTGCTCCAGGACATAACACAGCGAACTGTGGACAAGCACGCCAACCACTTCAAAGGCCTGTGCGCGGCAGTCAATTACGAACGGGCTGTCCAATGCCGGTACGAGGGCGAGCCCAGCGTGATGGTGTCGCTCTATTTCTTGGTCCCGAGGGTTAAGAATAAGAGGTTTCTGGATGCCTTTCACGCCCTCTACGGCCAACAGCGATCAAGGGCTCTCTTAACGGGACCTTGGCCCCCATACAATTTCGTCACCTCAGACCGCCTGGAGGTACCGAGCCCCTCCGAACCGAGCGATGCTTGGGCACAATCCCATGATCGGACCGGTCAAGGAGCATCCGCCTTTGAACCGTGTTAGGCTCGTCTTCAAAAGATTATCCGCACCGTGGGGGTTATACCGTGAAGCTCAAAGAAAATGGCTCTGTCACCTCGGACCGCGTCAAAAGGCACGAAGAGCTTCTTGACACGGTTCTCGACGCGATTCCGACGTCAGTCCTCGTGATGGACCTCGACTTGCGGATCGTGCTCGCTAACAGGAACTTCCTCAAGAAGAGCAAGATGAGCAAGAAACACGTGGTCGGAGAGAAGATCGAGCACATCTTGCCCCAAGCAATAGTGGACAACACAGACCTTGTGCGAAACCTTCGTCAAGTAATCGCGGACAATCAACCGATCAACGGCGAGCGCATGACGTACAGGGCTCCCGGAGTCCCGATCCGGAACTATTTCTACAGCATCCTGCCCTTTTCACGCCGTGGCAAGATTGAGCATGCCGTACTCTTGATGGAAGATGTCACCGAACAGATTCGCTTGAACGGTGAGGTCCGTCGAATCGAACGTCACCTGGCGAGCGTGGTGGAAAATGCAATGGACATAATGCTTTCCACCGATTACGAGGGGAGGATCCTCACGTGGAATTCCGCTGCGGAACGCCTTTCCGGATACAAGGTTCACGAAGTGAAAGGAACAGTCTTTTCCGAAAGGATATGCCCCAATCACCGTGAAGACTTCCGCAGAGTCTTCGACACGCTCCGTGCTGAAGACACTATGCAAACCGGTGAATGGGATCTCAGCACAGCTACGGGTACAAGGCTCCCGATCAGTTGGGTTCTCTCTCCCATGAGGGATGCCAATGCCTTGACCATAGGCGTTGTCGGAGTGGGTCGCGACCTGAGCGAGAGGCGGAAGCTCGAGGCTCAACTCCTCCAGGCCCAAAAACTCTCGGCTCTCGGTGTCATGGCGGATGGCATTGCTCACGAGATCAGAAATCCTTTGGCAATATGCTCATCTGCGGCCCAGATGCTTCTCGAGGAAGACATCAGCCCTGAATTGAGCAAAGCGTGTGTGAAAAAAATTCTTGCAGGAATACAGAGGGCCACAATTACCATAGAGAATCTCTTGCGCTTTGCGCGCCCTTTCCCCACAACGGACATGCACCCTGTAGATCTGGTCGGTGCGATCCAGTCCTCGCTGGATCTGGTCCAACACAGAGCCAAGATTCACAATACCACTGTGCGCGCAACGTTGCCCCAGACTCCCTTGCTCATGCGAGGTAACGCCGGTCAGATTCAGCAGGTGTTCTTGAATCTATTCCTCAATGCAATTGCCTCGATGCCTGACGGCGGCGAATTGCGCGTCGCTGTCGAGCGCGTTGCAGAGGAGCTTGTCGCGCGCGTCGAGGACACCGGTCGGGGCATGTCACAGGAAGTAATCAGGAACATTTTCGATCCCTTCTTCACCTTGTCGCCCGTGGGCAAGGGCGTTGGGCTTGGCCTGTCCATATGCTATTCTATTGTGGAGCAGCACTTCGGCCGTATAGAAGTGCAGAGCGAAATCGGACAGGGAGCCACGTTTACGCTTCGCTTCCCGGCCCTGAGCGAGGAAGGGGACACTTGAACGAGTCTTGCGAGCGATGGATCCTCGTGGTGGACGACGAGCCCGACATGTGCTGGCTCTTAGCTCGTATCTTTCGCCGCGCCGGATGGCAGGTAAAGACAGCGGGTTCCGGAGCGGAAGCGCTTGCGCGCGTGGAGGAACAGAAATTCGCAGCTATTCTCATTGATTGGCAACTCACGGACATGAAAGGGACAGAGTTGACCGAGAAAATACACGTATGCGATCCTTCAGCCGCTCTCATTATGATATCAGGTTTGGATCCGAAAGCCACATTCCTACGACCAGCATATCCCAACAGTCTTATCGACTGCTTCCTTTCGAAGCCATTCGAGCATGAGCACGTCATACAGTCGGTGGAATCGGCTGTATTGCGTAAGAGAGGCGACATATAGGGAATCGGCTCCCGAGGCATATGGAACCAATTCCCTAGCAATCCTTCCTTCCCTTTCCCACCTTCCTGCCCTTCAGTGGGCCGCTCCCGGAATGATGCAATAAGATCACCATGTTATATTAAAATGGCTCATCGCGACAACTTGGCACAGATTTCGCTAAGACCGGGGTGGCATGCCAAACAACACCAGCCGATTACGGCAAAACCACTCGACAGACAAGAAAGGGAGGACAAGTCATGGCAAAGATAGCGAAATCTACTGATTCTTCCAGTTTGGCTGAGGTCGTGGACCGCATTCTGGACAAGGGCATCGTGATCGATGCTTGGGCAAAAGTTTCTCTGGTCGGCATCGAGCTGCTTTCCGTTGAAGCCAGGGTCGTCATCGCTTCGGTTGAGACCTATCTCAAGTACGCTGAAGCGATTGGTCTCACTGCGAGTGCCGCTGCTCCCGCGTAAGTTGAAACCACGTCTTGAGATCTGGTCGCCGAGGGGGGCGACATGCCCCCCTGAGGCCCACACGCCAACGTTGCCCACGGGCCTTACGGTGGGACTCGACCCTTCTCACATTCCATCAGCACCTGCGGGCATGTTTGCGGGTCCAGACCAGACGAGGAGGAGCAATGGGTACTCTATCGTATCAAGTTAGACGCTTGTGCAACGAAATAGTGGCATTGAGAGAGTCTC
>CAYZET010000037.1:0-20683 GCA_964477215.1 uncultured Syntrophaceae bacterium
ATAAGGCAATATGCCCAAATCGCTACGCCGCAACGGCAACACCACTCGGCCATAAGCTCGATGTAGGCCTTGTAATCGTCATCAAAAAAGAATGTCCGCTGTCGACGATTTCCTCTTTGTGTTATGTGGTGGGGTACTCCCGGACCTACCACGCGTGCCAATCTAGCTATGATCCAAGATTACCAGAGGATCTCGTCGAAATCACGAATTAGATATGGTGTCCCCGGAAGTTGCGCGGAAGTTGCGGAAGTTGTCGGAATTCCACTGAACAAAGCCGGCCCGATCTCCGTACCTAAGAATGGGCATTCACTCCACGGCAGTCAACACGGCCGACCTGCAGGACCCACCGCTAGACGTAACCATTTAGTTGGCTGAGGCAAACAGCTTCTGTAAATTGCCTGGGGTGAGCGGACCCGGGTATAATTGAATGATCGCGACCGGCGGTGACGCCTCAGTCACCCCTACTATTTCATAGATGTTCGCGCATGCGCCAAATATTTGGGGTTGACTGAAAGTGGGTGGTGGAGTACGTTAACCAGTACCCTCAATAAGGACCTATTCAATAACATGATGACGGGACCGTCTCTGCGAGGTGCGCTTGGAGATTGAGGGGCACCGATTTCAAATCAGACAAACCGTCCCGCGGTCGGTCGTGTGCCAAAGGGCCTCGCAGACAGAGAGTCCGCGCAGCAAATCCCGAAAGATGAGATTTGTAGCCAGATCATGCTTTGCCGCTAGCAGCTCCCAGAAGAAGCCGTGAATGGTTTGTGGATCAGGTACGGCGTCGTGAGGAAGTTAAGACGCTGAGTAACCGTCGTGAGCGGACGGCAGCCAAGCCGATGTACGCGATTCTCCCTCCGGCATGTCGAATCGATCGTCTTTGTCCGCAATGCCTTCTATTTTGCGAAGCCACAGAAGCCTGGGAGGAGAAAAGAGAGCGGCAATCGAGCTTCGCCAACGGAAAACGTCAGCAAGTGCAAACGTCTAATTCTGTCATGTGGTTCCGGAATCAAGACTCAGCCAAGAAACCACGGTCCGCTCGACATGTGGCGCGGATCGTTGTTTTAATAGATTGCCCATCGTTGTGACCGTGAGTCACCAGGGAAGAAATGAGTGAAAGGAGAGTCCGTGTGAGAAGATTGTGCATATTCGCGATGGTCTTTTTGTTTACGCCGGTTCTCGCGTACGGTGATACAGTCAAGATTGGTCTGGCGCATGTCTTTTCAGGCCCCATGGCGACATTCGGAGAAGTGGCTGAGCAAGGAGTGCGGCTAGCTGTTAAGCGAATCAACGAAGAGGGGGGGCTGCTCGGCCGAACCGTGGAAGTCATTAAGGCTGACACGCAGGTGAAGCCGGAAGAAGGCCTGAAAGCAGTCGAGAGACTGGTTGAGAAAGACCGAGTGGACGCAATCGTGGGAATAGTTTCAAGCGCGGTGGCGCTCAAGGTCACGCCTGAGATGGATCGGCTCAAGACACCACTGATAATTACCCACGCTATGGCTGACCCCGTTACCGGCTCCAAATGCAGTCCATGGGTGTTTCGAATGACCTGGTCCACGAAGGAGGCACTCAAGGGTGCAGCACTGCTGGCGAAATCAGAGCTCAAGTCCGACACGTGGACCACACTCGGCCCGGATTACGGGTTTGGTCAAGAGACGTGGGAACTCTTTCAGAAATACCTTGGTGAGCTTGGCGCGTACAGATTCGTTTCCCCCAACTACTCTCCTATGGCGACGAAGGACTGGAAGCCGTATATCGGGAAGCTCAACGCCTCCGGCGCCAAGGGCGTCATGGTTTCGTTGTGGGGAAACAACTTGCGAGACTTTGTCAAACAGGCCAATGCTGAGAAGTTCTTCGATGGCAAGGAGGTTATCTGCGTAGTAGGTGGGGGTGTCGAGGTCTTCTGGGCTCTGGGATTTCTTGATACGCCTGTCGGTGTATGGTTCGGCGCGCCTTACTGGGCGGGCGCAAATGAAACACCGGAAAATGTCGAATTCGTTAACGAGTACCGGAAGCTCTCTCACTCGCAGATTCCACCGTCATATTCGGCCTACACCGCCTACGCCTCGGTGATTATGTATGCGGAGGCGGTCAAGAGGGCCGGCACAGTAGACAAGAAATCGGTGGTCAAGGCGTTGGAGGGACTGCGAGTGAATTTGCCCGGTGGACTCACTACGTTCAGAGCGGCTGACCACCAGGCCGCGTTTCCGGTGGTATTCGGCAGATCGGCCCAACAAGCCTCAAGCCTGGGAAAGAGATTCCGAAGCCTGGCGCCCTTGAAGATATTCAATGGAGAAGACCTGTTGCCCAGGCCAGAGGATACCGGTTGCGCCATGAAACCGTTGAATTAGGAGGCGGGAGTCAAATCCCGCCGCCCGCGGAATTTCCCTCCCATAGTGACGCCGGGCCGCTGTCGGGACCGTTGGCTCTGAAACTGGGAAGACCGGTCTGTGTCTGGCGGCCTCATAGGAGCCTGGGACTTCATACGAATCCGGATGAGCTCTACCGGCCGTGGCGCGAGTCGGACTTTCTCTTGGCTACCGGACGCTCCCGGGAATTCAATGCTGCTCAACTCTCGTGCGGCTCTGGGGACCAAGCGTCCCCAGCCGCCGCGGCCGGCAGGACCGTCGGGGCTCTACGGGATGCCTTTGACGGTGGCTTGCCAATTCTCGTGGTCAATCTGCGGGAGGTTGGTAGACAATGCCGGTGATCCTATCTTTCGCAAAATCAAAGAGCGTCTCCGCATCCGACCCTTGCATAATCTTGACTCTGGGCTCGTCCACGACCTTCCCGATGACCGCCGCGTCGATGCTCCTTTCATGAAACAGCCCTATGACTTGGTCCGAGTGGCGGGGTGGAACAGACAAGACGAAGCCGAAACTCTGAAATGAAAACAACCAGTCCGAGAAGGGGATTTCCGAGGGAACGGGAATTGAATCGAGAAGGATGTCAACGCCTTTCCCTGAATTCTCTATCATGATCGCGGCGGTGCCCACAAGACCGGCGTTGCTAACGTCTTTTGCCGCGTTCGCCCAGCCCCTTTCCGCAATCATGGGGAGCGATTCTAGTCGGTGGATGAGCTCCTGGGGACTCTTCCCAGAGTTCGCGTCCCAACTTGTCACGGAATGGCATCCAGGCTTGCCTCTGAGGTCAACCGCAAGAATCAGATCATCGCCAGCCTGAGCTGTGTATCCGTGCAGGACCTTTTGCGCCCAACCCAGGATAGCGACAGCTAAAGCAGGAGCCTCCGGCGCCGCGTCCGGATGCAGATGTCCTCCCAGCATGGGAACCTGCAATTTTTCACAGCCTCTTCGGATTCCCTGGACCACTTTGCGGCGATGTTCTTCATCTCCGCTGGCCAGCACGTTAACCATGGCCAAGGGTCGGCCACCCATGGAATAGATGTCGTTTACCGTGACCATTACCGACGCTTTGCCAGCCGCGTAAGGCTCATTGATGAGTAGTCTTGGCATGATTCCGTCCGCAGCGAACAGTAAGAATCCGTCTTTCCACGGAATCGCCGCAGCATCATCACCGAAATTGGGGGGAGCGAGACTAGGTTGGCCATTCAAGACCAGCTCGCGGAAAACATCCTCAATGGGTTGTTTGCGAAGAAGTCCACTGTAATTGCGTATTCTTTCAGCAAGCACGGTTATCGGCGCATCCATTGTCACGTGTTCCATGTTCCGTGGCGGTCAGTCCATCAGACTGTGTCGAGATCCGCTTGCATGAGCCTATGCGGTTTGCCATGGTAGATCTCGACGGGTCCCACGGCCTTCCAGCCAAGGAGCGAGAAATATTTTACATTTTGTTCCTGAATATGGGCCGTGAATCGCGTGCAGCCACGTTCCTTCACGTAGCGCATCGCCTCCTTGACGAGCAGCGTCCCAACATGATTATCTCTATGTTTCTTCCGGACTGCAAGCCTTCCCCCAACCCAGTGATTGGGGCCGTCCTTCTGGGGGAAGACGCGCACGGTCCCGACAATTTGGTCGTCACATTTTACGATGATATGCGTGCTCAATGGGTCATTTTCATCGAGGTCCGATGTATCGAAAAGACGTTGTTCCCTGACAAAAACATCTTCACGGATTTTCAGAGCGACTGCGAGCTCATCCTCGGTTGCAGCCGGCCTGCAGATGAATTCGTTCCTCGATTCTTGTTCATAAGCTTGCAGGGCTGAACACGCGCCGCACCGCACACAACCGGCCAGAGATTTCCTTGCGGAAAGCCCCCTTTTTCTCAGAATTCCGGTTACGGCCTTGTACAGTCGCTTCATGGTCGCCGGATCGGGTGTCTCGCAATCTTGCATCCATGAACCCGGTATTGGCCGCAATGGCACAACAAATGGATAAACTCCTCTGTCAGCAAGAAACTCGCTCCCCCTGACGACAGAGTCCTCTTCTTCACCGATTCCCACCAATAAGAAACTACTCACCTGGTTGAAACCGAAGACGTCCACCGCCCAGCTCCAGGCCTTTTCATACCGCTCAAGTCCAATGGCGGCCTTTACCGGTGCGGTTTTTGCGAGCGCTCTCATATCAAAACTTTCCACGTGAATGCCCACGGTATCTGCGCCCGCTTCTTTCAGCTCGCACAGCTTCTGTCTGTCATCAGGTGGAAGAAACTGAACATGGATGGGTATATCGCAGGTTTGCTTCACGGCCTTGGCGCATTTTCCAAGATAATCGATTTCTTCTCCCCATGGTAGAACCGCTCCCGTGGTCATGACAACGTGGGAAACCCCGTCCAGTTCCATGGCTTTGCGGACCACTTCAGCCAATTGCGCTGGAGTCTTCAGTCTAGTGGTTTGGCCCCTGGACAAGGACAGTTCTATGCCGCAGAACTGGCACCTCTTTTCAGAATTCCAGTACACGCACGTCTGCTGAACTGTCGAGGCCACGCAGTCTTTTCCGTGAAAGAGAGCGATGCTGGAATAGGCCGTTTGATCCTTTGTGGCATAGTCATAGAACTTGGGTCTTGGCGTCATGGCTGCAGGCATGATGTCCTCGCCATCCTTGACGAGCCAGGACGCGCCGTCACGCGAACGCAGCGAGTAGGGAGATCTTGACACAAAGGCACCGCTGAACGGCACGTGAGCGGGAATGCCGTCAAGGAGTATCGTGCCGCCTTCAGCGGGCCCCGCTCCAACCTTTCTGTTCGGCGAGCCCATGGCGACCTGCACCCCTAGGCTCTGAATCTCGGCTATGGTATGGGCCAGCATCCGTCTCACCTCCGGACTACGGAGAATGTCTTAAGCGCGTGAACTGAGTCGTCCACGGGAGAGGCGCTCATCCTCTCCTGCTTTAGGATTCCAATCACTTCACGTCTGATATCGTTTGCATCTTTGCTGGTGCGATCCCGCGGATGCGGAGCGTTCACCTCGAATGTTCGCAAAATCTTCGCGGGCCTCCTGGAAAGAACGACAATCCGATCGCTCAAGAATACCGCCTCGTCAACATTGTGAGTAACGAACAGGACGGTGTCGTTCCTTTCATTCCGGAGATCGATGAGAAATTCCTGCATGTCGTTGCGGGTCTGGCTGTCCAAAGAGCCAAACGGCTCATCCATCAGCACTAATTTGGGGTTCATAATGAGCGTGCGCGCTATGGCGACGCGCTGCTGCATGCCTCCGGACAATTGGCTTGGATATCGATCTTCGAACCCCTGCATGCCGAAGAGCTGTATGTATTTTTCCGCAATCGCGCGCCTCTCCACCTTGCCCATTCCCATGATCTCGAGTCCAAACTCGATGTTCTCAGCCATGGTTCTCCAAGGGAACAAGGCGTACTGCTGGAACACCAGGCCCACATTATGAGTAGGCTTTACGATCTCTCGTCCGTCCAATAGGACTTTGCCGTCGGAGGGCTTCTCCAACCCTGAGATGATTCTCAACAGAGTAGACTTTCCACATCCGCTGGGTCCCACAATGGAGACGAACTGCCCTTGCTCGACCCTGAGATCGATACCGGAAATGGCGCACACCTCTCCGTTCTGCGCTCCATTGGCGAAGGTCTTTCCAAGCCCGATCAATTCAAGATGCATTGTCTCAGCGCCTCTACACACATGGTCTGACCCTGGCTTCCCAAGCTCTGAATAGCCAGTCGACAATAAGGCCAATCACACCGATAACCAACATTCCGGCTACTATCTGGTCAGGTCTCTGAATATCACGCGCTGTCATGATCATGAATCCGAGTCCATATCCTTCCTTGACGCCGGAGAATTCGGCCGCGACCAAAGTCATCCAGGCGACTCCCATTCCGACTCGCAGACCCACAAAAATGGAGGGGAGAGAACCGGGTACCAGCACCTTGAGGAAAATGTCCTTTTGCTTGGCGTTGAGTGTCCTTGCCGCGTCTATGAGAATTGGACTGACGGATAAGACGCCGGATGCGGTACTCAGGAGGACCGGGAAAAACGCGCCCAGGAAAATAATGAACGCGGCGGATCTCATTCCTATGCCCAGCCAGACTATGGCGATGGGAATCCATGCCAGCGGAGGAATTGGACGGATGAGCTCGACAATGGGACTGAGTAATCGATGGAACAAGGGAAACCATCCCATGAGCAGCCCCAATGGAATGCCAAGAGCGCAGGCTATCGAGAAACCCCAGGCCACACGATAGAGACTGTACAGAATATGATTATGAAGCAGACGACCCGGAGGCATTCCTGTGGTCAGGAGGGCGCCGAGCCCCTCCATAATTTCTACGGGCGACGGAAGAACGTAATTCGGAACCGTTCCGAGGTGACACAATACCTCCCAAAGGCATAGCAGAAACAGAACCGGAAGGTAACGCCACATGACAAATCTCAACTTCTCTTGACGTTCCAAATGTCTAGGAGGCCGACGCTCCCCGAAATAAAGCAGCGCTCACTATGGCCTGAATTAGTAGAATTCGCGACAGCATTTCTGAGAAAAACCACCACGTCGCGCCTTGGCCACCTGGGAACAAACCGAACGTTCCAAGGCCCCGCGTCCTAGTAAACGATCTTTTCCACGAAAGTCTCGATACTGTCCACCTTGATGTAGCCAAGTTCACGGAGGAATTTCACATATTCTTTGAGCCCCTCAACGTTGAGCTCGGAAACATACTCCACGTTCCTCATCCCGTTCCTGATAGTCCCTTCATCCAGGCCCGTGTGTTTAACTGCGATCTTGACCGCTTCATCTTGATTCCTATAGATGAAATCGATGGATTTCCGGTGCGCCTCAAGCGTTTTCTTAACTACTGCGCCGTTTCCTTCTACAAATTTCTTGTCCACAACCAGGACGCAGCACGGGTGATTCTTCCAAATGGCGCCAGAGGAAACGAGCATCTTACCGACCCCCATTCCCACGGCCTGGGCAGGATAAGGCTCCCAAGCGATGAAGGCGTCTATCTGGCCTGTTCTTAAGGCGCCTATCATTTCAGGCGGCTTGATCACGGTCACTTTGACTCCATTTCCGTCTAATCCGGAACTCCCGAGAGCCTTTCGCAAGAGAAAATCCTGAACGGTGGAATAACCCGGAATCCCTATCTGTTTTCCCTTCAAGCCTGAAATGTCCGTGATCTGGGAGTCCTTTCCAACGACAATCGCTGAGCCTTCGGTATTGACTTGAGCAAGAATCCACACGTTCACCGTGCCGTTGGCTGAAGCGGTTACCGTGGGCGCTTCCCCGACATAGGCCATGTCAATGGCCCCTGCGGAAAAAGCGCTCATCACCTCAGGCCCGGCCCGAAAGATTCCCGCTATCTGAACCTGCAGCCCCTGTTCGTCAAAGAATCCCTTGTCAAGCGCGACCATAAGAGGTAGGTGATGAATATCATTCTGCAAGCACGCTATTCGGATAGGCAGGGATGAGGAGTTTTGTGAGTGAGCCGTTCCAGCCGCAACGAGACCGAACCAGAACGAAAGAAGGGCCAGCGCAAGTCTTTTCATAGTATTGCTTCTCCATTTTCATGGTGTTCACCGCATGCGACGTGACATCGGGGACGCAGTCAATGGGAGTCGCATCGAGTGACCCCATAGTAGCGGTTTGTGATAAGGCCAGCAAACAACACCGCGCCAGGGCACGGCACAACGAGTTTCTTGGCGCAGGAACTCCCGATGATGTTGTACCATTCCATGCACGCGGAGCAGACATGGGACGTCTTACCAATGGAATAAGGGACGCGCTCGTCCCCCTCAAGCACAAAATACGCAGGCTCTATGAAGTTCGCATGATTTGCACAGTGTGACACGAACAGCTCTTCAAACTTCACCCCCCTCAATCCCATCACCTTGAGCCAGCGCTCTATCTCTTTTGCTTCCACCACTCCGATGTTGTCCCACTCAGTGGGCCGGGCGTTCTGGTAACTCGGTCTTTCAATAAGACGAGCCTTTTCCTCGTTCGACGGAAGCGATGCGGGCTTGAACGAGCTTTGGCGTATGACGACTTCACATCGCGTGTCAAAGTCCCTGAGGGCAACGGAGCTCACCAGCAAGATTTTACCGTAGTAAGGGGATGTACGGTACCATGACAACTGTCTCTTGCAGAGCTCAAAGCGTCCCCATGTTTCCGGTAACACATAAGCCGTTTCCACTTGTTTCGATAGTGGCGCGCACACCGCTTTCTTCGTCTCAGTTATCGAACTGCCGCGACCTTCGATCGTTGCCTTCACGTTGTCAAAGACAGGTCGTTCGAGCCAGTAGACAAATTTCTGATAGCCAGTGCCGCTGTTCATGGCAGGGTATGGTTTCCTCGAGATGATATGAATGCGCTCTCATAGATTCAAGGCAAAGACTCCGTCGCCAACCAGTCCAAGCAACCCCCTTCTGCTACGCATCACGGCCCAAATTGGTGTCTCTATGACTGTGCATTCCCGTGAACCTCTTGATGGACACCGGCAGAATGCCGGCGTTCCTGGCCTCTCGATCATTCGTTGTGGCCATTCTTGCCGATGTAGCTCGTATCACGGTTTCGGAGAACCTTATTCCTCTTTCTTCAAAGCGCTTCTCACCAAATGGGTCATGTCTCTCATCACCAGGGGTGAATTCAAAGCGCCGATACCCACTTGAAGACCGGCATAGCAGAAAGGACACGCACTGACCAGTTCTGTGGCGCCCGTTTGTTCCGCTTCCCTGATCCTTGCTTGCGCCATCTTATTCTGGAGGTCGGGGAACCCGGCCTTGACCCCTCCGCCCGCGCCGCAACATCTGGAATACGGGCCATGTCTAGGCATTTCCACGAGCTCCAGGCCTGGAATGGCCTTAATGACCGCCCTGGGCTCGTCAAAGATTCCCGAGGCTCGGCCGAGATGACACGGATCATGATAGGTGATGACCTTTTCAACGGGAGCCTCGAATCTAAGTTTCTTCTGCTCAATAAGCCTGTGGAGGAACTCAACGGTGTGCAGCACTTCAAAATTCAACGCGCCGACTTTCGCATAGTCCTCCTTTATGGTCTTGAAGCATCCCGAGCACGAGGTGACAAGCGTATCGATAGCGAGGCCGTTGAGAAGCTTGATGTTGTCCGACGCGATCCGCTCGTACTCGGGATCGCCCATCCTGAGGAGAACACTCCCGCAACACTTCTCGTTTTCTCCCAGACATCCGTAGTCTATGCCTAGGACGTTCAAGACGTTTACTGTATCGATCGCGATTTGGCGGATATTTGAGTCGTAGACTGCTGTACAGCCGAAAAATAGCAGGGTCTTGCTCTTCGATTTCTTTATATCTGGCGGCAGCTCGGGTATCAGATTCTCCTTCTTGGCCCGCCGAGCCCACTTCACGCGCCCCTGTCGGGGTTGCTGCCAAGGGTTGTCGTAAGCCTTTACACTTTTGGCCAGGTTTTTCTGTGGCTCAAGAGGCCCGTACCCCGAGGAGACCATCAATTCACGGATGTTTTCCCAGAGGTTGACCGTATCGATATTAGCGGGACAGACAACCTGGCACTGCCCGCAAGTGGAGCATTCGTAGAGATTGAGAACGAACCGGTGGACATAATCCTCATTAATCTCATGGAGTCTGAAGACTTTCCGTATGAGCCACTTGGCCGGCTCAGGCAGCCTCCCGTTCTTGATTATAGCGTTCAGAAGGCTTTGCTGGTTTTTTGCAATGTGGAGGAAATCGAGAATCTTCTGACGCGGGAGAATGTCTTCTCGGCCATCTTGGTCGAATACCGGACACCAGTTCAAGCACTCTCCGCAACGGGTGCACGCCTCCAGTTGGACCAGTCGTCTCATCTCCAATCTTTCCAATGGGATGACGCGTGCTGGAGCAACGGTGTTTTCAAGGGCCGCTTCGGTGGAATTCGTTTCTTCCATATTACGTTCTCTCTTGGCGCCTACCCTCTTTTGTAGTTAAGGAGAAGGCTCAACGGAGTAGTGAAGATGTGTTTCAGTTTTCCGAAAGGCAGATAAGCAATGAACAGCGCCCACAGGAGGGCGTGGACATACCAGATATATCCGTACACGGACTGCCAGCCCAAGTCCACAATGGAGAACGCCCTTGAGATGGCATAACCGAAGAAAGCCGACATGGCCACGTGTGGCGGGATCTGTCCCACAAGGAGCCGTATTCCTTCCAGGAGGAAGCCCGACAATGTCACAAGTCCGATGATCACTAGCGCAATGGTATCCTGCTCCTGTGTCGACACATATTCCGGTTTAGTGATAAAGCGCCGGCCCATCGCCCAGATTACGCCTGCGAGAATAAGGCCCCCCGTCAAATCATTGAACGTGGCGACGAAGGAACTGTCCTTGCTTACCAGTATCAGGGTCAACTCGCTTTCCGGGGAGAACTTCTGAAGGAACAGGGCAAGAAAGCTGAGCGCGAAACGGGCGAAAAAGGAATAGAAGATCAGCGAATGTATGAACCAGCGGCTCACGCCATTGGCCAGGATCCTGCGTTGCAGGAGTACGTCGAAAAAAAAGCTTTTAAGTATAGGAAAAATCTCCCGAGAGAAGACCTTGCTCCAGATAGCCTCTGAACCCAATTGCATCTTTCTGTGTACAGAAGCCACTTCACCTTGAACACTGGCCTTGAACCAAAAGGCAAGTGTGCCAACAACACCCATAGTCGCTATGATGATCGCTATGGGAAAAACGGCGCTACCCATCTGCAGGGGGGAGTAATGGCAGGCGATGCAAACAAAGCTCTTGGAGGGTAAAACCGTTGTCGGAGCGCCCACTTGATTGTTGGACACATGGCACTTCGAGCAGAACTCCCGCCCGCTCACATCGGTCACTTTGTGCTTCGCCAGGCTTATGGGCGCTTGTTTGTCGTTCGTGTGCGCAAGTTTCACCTGGTTGTTCGCTGCATCGAGGGTGACAAATGGTGAGTCTGTGTGGCACGCCTCACAACGTACGCGCTGATGTTCAGCGTGGGTTCCCGGCGCCCCATACATCCTCGGATGGCAACCGGCGCACTGGACGCCCGACAGGGAACGATGCGGTGATTGAGCCACCCTCGTGTGGCATTGGACGCATGCCACGTATCTGTGGGGAGACGTGAGAAAATACTCAGGCTTGACCTGCAGAGAAACCTTGGAGGCTCGGAAGTCTCCGTGAGAGCCGGGCTCCTGGTGGCAATTGTAGCAGAATTGCTGCGACGAGAGAATGCCCTCGTGGGAATTCACATTTCGTTGCCGATGGCAGTCCAAGCACTCAGATGGCTCCTCTTGGGCTACTGAAGACCCGACCAACCAAAAGGCCATGAAACAAATCGCCATCGCGCACACTGCCGCCGCTGAAGTCTGCAACCTTGGTTTCATAAGACTCTTGACTCGTTTTTCTCTTTCAGATCGTTTATTGGTCTCCAAAACCAGGACCTCGCTGAGAGGCGTTCAACGCCGCCCACTCACCTGGGTGGGCCCTCATCATGGTTTCTTTGGTCACCTTTCCGGTGAAGATGACCCAGTCACCCGGGTAAACTTCCGGTCTCAAATGACGCACCGACGTATGAATAAAGAACTTGTAAAACACCGCCAGAATAGCTTCATCAAAATGCAGAACTTGAGCGAGGTTCACGAAGACTCCCGGGAAGAAACGGGAGAAAAATTCGGGGAACCACAGAAAAAGTCCTGTGAGCGCCATGGTTTGCATTCCTATGAAAAGCGTCCAGTAATCAAACTTTTCCCACCAGGTGAACCGGTCAAATGGCGGAGGCGCTTGACGTCGGCCGAAAATGTACCCCAAGTGCTCTCGGAAGTACCTGAGATCCCTTCGAGAGAAGCAGATGGAATTCGGACCCAAGAGGTTTCCACGCAAGACAAGCTTGAAGTACAGCACCCACAGGATCTCGGTGGTCACGCACAGATAAAGAAGTACGGCGCAGAAACGGTGCAGGTATCGCACGGTGTCGATTCCTCCCAGAAACCAAACGAATGTCTGAGCCGGCCCCCAAGCGCTGAACGCGATCGAGAACCCGGTCAACCCCACTCCGATGAACGCAAACATCACAACAAGATGCACTACCCGGTGAAGGACGTTAAAGCGCCAGTAAATTGGCTGTTCGACGGTTTGGTCACGCATATCAGCGCCCTCTCAGTCTTCTGTGAAGCTCTCGAAGTATCCACACAAAGGTTTGAAGCGCAAAAAACGCGAGCAAAATTATCGTTCCCACCTGCGCGATCGGCTTGATGGTCCCCACAAGCGCCACACTGGCCTGCTTTTCCGGGTGCTTCTTTGAGATGTCCTCCTTGCCGCGGTGAATGACGATGCCGGCGAATTGTATGGTGGCGTCTTTGTGGCATCTCAGACACGCGTCCAAGGCTTTCTGTTTGTCTTTGAGTGATTCGCACGTGTGGGCACCATGGCAATCCGTGCAGTAAGCCGAGGCTTTTGTCTCAAGAAAGACCCCCATCCTGCCATGAATGTCCTTCAGGTAGCTCGCTTCCTGAGCCTTGTGGCATTTGCCGCAGGTTTCTATCATCTGCGTCCCGAGCTCAACCCTGGAGCGCTTGGCCTGCACATAGTGAGACGAATGGCAGTCGCCACATGTAGGCGCCGATATCTTGGGAGGCGGTTCTTTTCCTTCTGATTGTAAGGCCAACTTTTCCTTTTCCAGCGCTTTCGCGTGCTCTCCCTGAAGAAAACGCTTGTACGCTTCGGGATGACATGACGCGCACCGCTTGTAGTCGTAAGTCCGAACAACGTTCTTTTTCATGGCTGTGGGATCTTCACGATTGGGATGGACTTTGCCTTTCACGGTCATTTCCGCGTGGCATCGCTCGCATGTCAAAGATCCATGAGCCGATTTCAAGAACCGGCTCATGTCCACGAACCAAGAGGAGGAAGAGGTTGGGTCCTCGGACCATGCCGGCTGAACAGGCATCGACAGAACAAGCCAAGCGGTTATCAACAAGCCTCTGCAGGCGCTCGCCAGCTTGGTCTTCTTGGCTGTATGCAGCCGCCAAAGGAAAAATCGTAATCCGTCCAACGTTTTCTCCTGTTGAGACCTTGGAAAGAAACTTCGTCAAGAAAAAGCTGGCCCCAGCAACGGTAGCTACGAATCGAGTCGGAATCGAGCCCTGAATGAGTCGAAATACATCTGCAAGAAAAGCGTTGTCAACCCGCGCAATGAGTCGAAAAGATCCCATGCGATATCCTGGGTATCCAAAAGATCGTCTATCCCGGACTTCATGCGCCTCAGAAGTTGAGTCACGCGAGAAGCGACGGCTACCGCTTCCTCGCAAGTTTCTTGTTGAGCGCAGATCCTGCGTGAGCGCTCCAATACTCGGATTCGCTTCCAAATGGCCTCGAGGAATACCCTGATCTTCTCCGGCTCATAGGTCTTACAGCCGATGATCCACTGGACGGGTATCGCTTCAAGCCCTACCGTCACAATGCGAGAATTGCTAATTTCACGTTTCAAATCGCGAACCAGTTTTTCCTTTGCCGGACCTTCAAGAATAGCCTGAGGGGCTGAGAACGCGCCCCTCTGTCCCCCCTTTCTCATGTCCCAGAATATGGCGGTGGCAACGAGGTGGTTGGCTGTCGGAAACAGAGGATGTTCAAAATGGGGGCCGAAGAGGTAAAGGCGCCCATCTCCCAACGCCGCCCTGGCAGCGGCCACTTTGCCGATCAGCGTCTGCTGCGCGAGAGATTCGTCCACCAGAAACAGGGTCTTTTCGGTGAAGCCGTCGTAGTAGGCCAACACATCACAGTCCCCAGACAGGACCATTGATGGGCCACCATACAAAGGAGCCCGGAAACTCTCGAATCCAGTGAAAGGCTCCGTCCCTGTCATCCGCAGGCGAACGTCTTCCCGAACCGGGTGATATACGAAATCGCACCCATAGCTGGTAGACGCCTTACTGCCCATCCTCTTGGCTTCCGGCCTTGTTTTGGAAAGGTTGGCTATCTTGATATCTACGAAGTTGAAACGATCGAGATGCTGCTTGGACGATTTGAGTGGGAGATAGGCCCCTGCGCAGGACCCTATATAAAGACCGCCACCTCGAATGAACGACTCAATCGCCCGACCCCCTTCCGGCCCAAGCCCCTCGGCAATGCTGATCGTGTCGCCACCAGACATCGCGAAGACGTCCAGACCGTCCAGGGCGCCACCCCGTACCATACCTTCAGTCATAAAGACGACTTCATAGAACGACATGCGGTCGAAAAGCTCAACGAACCAGAGCCAGGAGTGGGAAGTCCCCGTCCCGGCGTACACTCCGATGCGAGGAATACGCAAAGGCCGGGGGGCTCGGGGCAGCACGCTGGCCTCTTTCTCTCCATACCGGAGCTCGACGCCCCGAGCCAGTTTCTGGTTGATAGTCGCATACGAGTGGTAAAAGTCCATCCTAGCGTCCCCGTGCCCAGCAACTACCGTTTCGCCTTGACTTCCGTTTACGCGCCGCGCCGCAACTTCCTAGCCGCAAACATCCGCAATGGCTTGATCTAGAGCCTCCTGTGACAACTCAAGCCCAGCGCCCTTGTTGGCCATCTCCAGAAGCGCCTCTTCCGACAGTTCCGGCGACATGTTTGCGAAAATGGGGTGAATGCCGAAAAGGTAGGCTACCGCCTGTCTCCTCACCCACCAGTCTTTGAGCGCTGCTTCTCCTGATACGCCAAAATCGCCGAAAATAGGTTGCGCGGGAGCCCATGAACTGAACTTGGCACCTTCCGAGACCGTCGCCGCACCTTGCATGCTGGCCAAAGACTGTTCGATAGCCTTGGGATCCTTCTGGCCAGCTTTCCCGGCTATCTCGGCGACAGCGGCCGGATCAACGCCGCGTCGAGCGCAAGCTTTCAGAACATGTCCGGCGTCCGCGGCTGAAAGTCCCAGCTTCTTCAACGCCAGCAGCGCTCCTATGTCGGTGATCATGAAGCCCGGTTCAGGCTCGGAGGGTTCTGTGAGCGTCGCCGGATCTACGCTCAGGTATAGGAACGTATTGGTGGGGTAGGGGGTGTTGTAGCAAGCGCTGTGGCGATGCGTGACAGGTGCGAGCCATTCCCTGGCGTCACCTTCCCCCATCGCGATCAGAATGTCTTCAACGCCACGCTTGCCCGCAAGAGCGCTCCCTTTGATCGCTTGAAAAATCTCGAAACATTGGTCGACAAAATCTTCAGCGTCCGAAATTTCCAGCAACCCCATGCCCCTGAGGGCGACGGCCTTCAAGTTCTTTGCGCCAAACACTTTGCCGAATCGCCAACAATCACCGTTCGCCCAGTAGTTTACACAGACTTGGGCTAGGTCGGAGCCTTCTTCTCCCGCCGGGCCAATAACCAGCGTCTGAATAAGATCGTCCCCCATGGTCTTTCGTAGGAGGTCGGTGGTGTCCCAAACATCCTTCCCCCAGAGCTCCGCAGCGTCCTGAACATCGGCGATTCCATCATGAAGCCAAAGGAAGACAGGCTTTTCCGATCTTCCGAGTATGACGACATAGTCAAAGCCCGTGTACTTCAATTCCATTCCGGCCTTGAGCGTAAAAGGGGAATGAGTAAGACAACCGGTCCGTGGACTCTTGGCTGAGATTACGGAGAGAGCCGAAGCCGGGAACAGGGTGCCCGTAAGCAATCCGGCGCCGAGTATGACGGGATCTCTATCCTTATAGGCTTCGTACAATGAACTGGTAATGCCCGCGCCGCCTATCTTCTTACTCACAAGATCATCATCAAGTTCTTCCTCGGAGGTCGCGCCCGTTTCCAGATCCACGATCAGAATCTTGTTGGATGATAGATAGTCCATTGTTACTCTCCTCCCTCTATCAGAGAGATGGCGTTGACGGGACAAATCTTGACGCACATGGGGCCATATTTCATATCGCCGCACCGATCACAGGGCTCGCGCAACAGCATGGGCTTGGCGGAGGCGTCCGCCTCCTTCGTTTGTCCGGAGTCTCCTGCTTCTTCCGCCACACCGATCCTCTTGATCTCAAGCCCCTCGGGTCGCGCTATGGTAAGACTGTCTTCTTCTTTTACGACTACCCCGAAGTAGTCTTTCTTTTCTCGAGCCCGATAGACAACGATACACGACGCAAGCAGGGCGAAGGCGTCGTCTCTGTGATAGCCGCACGCCATCTCGCAAGCCATGCACCCAATACATTTGAGCGCGTCCACGTCAATTCTCATTCGACTTCTCCTTCCACGTCTGGTGGGCCTCAGCCCAACTCGCTCAAGTGAATGGCGTTTCTTAAGATTCGGGGCGCCTGGAACCATAGCGAGGGATGCGGCGACTTGATGCGGCCGGTTCCGCCCACTGGGCGCCCCAAAGGCAGCAGCTCCTATTTCCTCGCCGCTTTGCGCACGATGTTTCTCATTGGCGCCGCCGGATCGCATTGCCAGCGTCCAGTGGGGAGCCGATCGTGCTTATCCGGCAACAGGCTTTACTTTCTGCGAAATTGACCGTGCGGCTAGTTTTACAGAAGCTTTATGAGTTCATTTTCTACCTGAGGCAACCTACAACCAGGAGCTCAGCCTGTCAAGCAAAATATCATAAAGGTATAATATTATAATCGTCGACCTAGAACGCTCGGATGGAGGTGATGGAGCTCAGCCCCTGGGGGGGGCGCGATTACCTCCCGATTTTACGGACGGTTTTCATCGAACCGACAGGATTGGAGGAATGGGGAGGATCCTCCTCATGACGAGAGGATGAACCATTACGATCCTTCATAGCGCTCCTGAGGCCATTGTTTCGGGGTCCGGCGCGTCCTTTGACTCTGGGGCCACGCCTTTGGCCGAAAGTGATAACCGGGCTCGCCGCTGTGCGCCTTGAGCCGCAAGCGTCGAGAATTCGAGGCTCAACCGTTGCACGGTGAAATCCTGACGGTCTGGCTCGCTGGCTGGCTGGCGCTCTGGCGATGTCAATCCGCGTGTTCCAGGGGGATCCACACGCGCAAACCCATGTCCTTGGTTTGGGTCAAAGCGAGTGACACGAGAATTGCCGGAAGGAAAATGGCGCCAATCTTCATCACCTATAGAGCCGCTGGGCAAGAAGAGCGCGCACGTCCTCTGCGCGTAGCTTCGCCTTGCCACCACGATACCTTCTATGAGTTCTTCGCAGCAAGCCCGGTGAACATCCGTGGTTCCGCCCTATAATATCCTGATGTTGGTGTAAGGAGGGTTTGGCTGGTTTATACACGCAAGAATATGAAAAATAGTTGATATCAAGCTATTGTATGATTTATATATGGTAAGAGTTAGATAAGGGATGTAGTAACGTAATATCACACAGGATTATAGGTGCCAAACATAAAAAAACACCATAAATATCCAGTTGATTTGAGGACTCTCTGTGGTCGGGGTTTTGAAAATGATGCGAACTCGGCGTAATAAAAACGGATAGTGAGTCGGCCATGAACTATCATAATATTATATGATTTTTCTTGACAGCCGTCACGCTCCTGATCTATAAGTTGACTTGTTCAATGAGGCAGACTGAAATTCAACCTACGGCGCGTTTGGCAGTCTGCTGGCTATGCGCCAGAAAGGTCGCGGTTCCATACTGCGAATTGCCCTAAAGGCCACCGCAAATCATAAGGGCCCGATTGTCGGTTATCTGGCGGATCGGGTAACAACCGCCCGCGGCTAGTTCCCGGAGGTGGATCGGATTATGTTTCAGCCTGCTCAGAAGGGTAATAAAGTATCCCACTATGTTGTTGAGCAGATTCGTGACGCAATCCTCAGGGGCGAATTCAAGCCCGGTGACAGGCTTGCGTCCGAAAAGGAGCTGATGGGGCAGTTTCAAGTCAGCAAGGCGAGTATGCGTGAAGCCCTAAGAGTGCTGGAGGGGATGGGGCTCATAGAGACGAGAAAAGGCACGGGAGGAGGGATCTTTGCCGCTGAAGTGAACATGAACACTACCGTTCACAGTCTCACGAACTTCCTCCATTTCAAGAATGTGTCGGTTGCGGACATCACCGCCCTACGCTACTTCCTTGAACCTCGCCTCGCTCAGATCGCGATATCCAAGATCACCGAGAACGACATTCGCATATTGGAGACCATGACCACGAGTGAAGTGAGCGCTCCCCCCACAAGAGACCAACGAGGCATCGGATTTCATTATTACATCGCCCGGTTTTCGGAAAACCCTCTGCTCATTCTGATTATGGACTTTATCGAGAGCCTCCTCGCGGACCTGAAAGTTGAGCTCAATCCAGGACCCGACTTCTATGATGAAGTGGAATACGACCATTTCAGAATCCTCGATTGTTTCAGACGCAAAGACTGTACTGGGGTCAGAAAAGAGATGGCGTCCCACGTGCTCCGCGTGGGGCGGTATCTGGCGAATCTGGCCGGCACCCCGCCTTTCACTGCCCTTGAATTTCAGCAAGTGGGGCCGGCTGATCCGTCGGTGGATCCTGAGGATCAACTGATAGGATCGAACCATGAACCACTTTTGCCCTTGTCTGTGCAAAAGTCACTTGAGGATCTTGGGCTACTGCTCAAGCACGTGGGCAACGGGGATTTGTACCTCATTCAAGTCAAGAGTCAGCAGCGAGCTGAATAGAAGGTTGCGCCATCGGGCCCGGCGCGATTGTGGTCGTATTTTCGATTTCGCAATGAGCGCGCGGGCGAAACGCTCAAAAAGGCGAGCAAGGATTTCATAACTTAATCGGATATAGCGAGTTCGCCGCTATCCAGCTAGAGAAATCGCATACCTTTTAAGTAAGGGAGGGGACTGTACGATTGAGCGCATTGGTTTGCCCTCTGAAGCCCGCGCGAGGACATGAGGCCGCGAGAGGGAAACGACAGAGACGCGAACAATTGCAACTATATGGAAGTACCAAAGGAGATCGAGATGCATCCTATGGAATCGGCCCTGAAAAACGTGAAGTATCGCGTAGAATCTGGGGGCAACCCTTACAGGCTGAAATACTGTGTCAGTGGTGAATGGCTGGAATCAGCCACAACGAAATACATGGACTGCTACAATCCTTCTACCGGCCAGGTGATCGCCCATGCGCCCCAGTGCACGGTAAGTGAAGTGGAGTCTGCCATCGCAGCCGCAAAAGAGGCCTTTCCTGCCTGGGCGAACACTCCCCCGAACAAGCGCGCTCAGGTGCTCTTTCGCATGAAAATTCTCCTGGACCAGCATTTGGAAGAGCTCACGTACCTCCTTTGCAAAGAGGAGGGTAAATCGTGGACTGAATCCATGGGCGACATCCTGAAGGTGAATGAAGTTGTGGAGTACGCTTGCGGAATCCCCCAACTGATGAAGGGTGAGTCCATCATGAACATTTCAACCGGATACGATACGGTCTTGTATCATCATCCGCTTGGGGTGTTCGCAGGAATTCCGCCGTGGAATTTCCCCGCAATGATACCTCATGGTTGGATGGCGCCTCTCTGTATAGCCACCGGCAACACAATGGTGCTCAAGGCCGCAAGTTTCGTCCCTCAATCGGCTATGCGCATTCTGGAGCTCTGGCATGAGGCGGGACTGCCCCCGGGGGTCATCAATATCGTGACTGCGGGGAGGAATGAAGCGGAGATTCTCTTGAGACATCCCGACATAGTGGGAGTGTCTTTTGTGGGTTCCACAAAAGTGGGGCGCCACATATACGCTACCGCCGCGGCGCACGGAAAACGGGTCCAGGCGCTGACGGAAGCAAAGAATCACGCGCTCGTTCTTCGGGACTGCAAACTCGATCGAACGGCGCACGGAATTATCAACGCGTTCTGCGGCTGCGCCGGAGAACGCTGCATGGCTCTGCCGGTGGTCTGCGTTGAGGAGGCAATAGCTGATGAGCTCGTGGAAAGACTCAAGGTTCTTGCCGCGCAGAGAAGGATAGGGGCAGCGTATGACAAGGCCACGGAATTGGGACCGGTGGTGAACGCAGGTCATTTGAAGTTTGTCACTGACTGGATCGAGACGGGTGTTCAAGAGGGGGCCGAGCTCGCGCTTGACGGCCGAAACCCCAGCGTTCCACCTGAGTGCAAAGGCGGATTCTTCATTGGTCCCACGATCCTCGACCACGTCAAGCCGGGCATGTCGTGCGGTGAACAGGAAATTTTTGGTCCGGTGCTCTGCGTAAAGCGCGTGAAGGATTACGAGGAGGGGCTGGCCATCATGAACGCCAGTGAATTCGCCAACGGGTCGGTAATTTACACGCAGAACGGACACTATGCCAGAGATTTCTCCTATCGAACCCACGCCGGAATGGTGGGAATCAACGTCGGCATTCCCGTTCCGGTAGGGATTTTCGGCTTCACCGGACACAAGAACTCGTTTTTCGGGGATCTGCACGTCATGGGAAGAGACG
>CAYZET010000038.1:0-20521 GCA_964477215.1 uncultured Syntrophaceae bacterium
ATCTCGCGCCGGATTGGGGACGGTCAACTTCAAGGTTGTCGGCAACCTGCGGTGAGGTTGAAGCCATGAGTCCGGAAGAACTGTTTTTCAAGCTGAATAAGCTCCACAGAGTCCTTATCGTCGCTTTCATTTGCGTCTTGCTGCTCGTCGGGTTCTATTTCCTCTTCATCAGCGATATCCGACAGGTCATAGCAGGCTACCAGCAGCAGATCGGGAAGCTCAAGATAGAGATCGCGAACGAAAAAAGGATCCTGGAGGAAGGCCCGAAGCTCAAGGCACGAATTGAGAAGCTCAAGAACAGCCTTCAGGCAATGGTGGCCTCGCTCCCCGAAAAACAAGACATCGAAGCCCTCCTGAAACGGATCACCGATCTCTTAGCCGAAAGTAACCTCGTCTCTACGAGGTTTGTTCCGGGACAGGAAAAGGTTAACAAAGAGCTATATTACGCGGAGATACCCCTTAGCCTCAACGTGCGGGGAGACTACTTCAAGCAAGGAGTTTTTCTGGCGAGCCTGAACAGTCTACCTCGAATCGTAAACGTCCCTTCGCTCAAGCTTTCGCCTGCAGGCGGGATGACAGGACGTGAATCCGAAATAGCACAAAAGCTCGATGTGTTGCCCCTTGCTGCCGACATTAGTGGCGTAACCTACAGGCGGCTGTCCCCGGAAGAAATCCAGAGGATTGCCGAAGAAAAGAAGGCAGGTGGTGGGCGTCGACGACGCTGACACATACCGTGGTGGCTACTGCAGAGGTTCCAGAATGAAGCGGATGAATGGCACATACTCCTTCGTAAGGTCTTGCACTATCGGCCTGGCCTTGCTGCTGGGCACCCTGATGACGGGGTGCACGGAAGTAAACATGGCGATAGATCAGCTCTTGGGGAAACAACCCGCAATTGTGTCCGCTGCGGTTTCTGGCGAATCGCAGCCGTCAGTGATACTGGCCAGGAAGACTTCTCCGGGTGAGCAACCCGCGGCCGAGAAGGCACCAGTCATGCCTTTGTCGACAGGGGGTACAGCTCCCGGACCGGTGGTGACCTCCCCGGAACCGCCTCAGAAGCACTTGGAAGCGACGCAGAGAACCGCCCCAACTAGCTCCCCAACAACCGAGCAGGATGTTTCCGTGCAGGAAGCCAAAGGCAAGAAGGCGGTTCCCGGATCTCCTCAGACTCTTCCTCCGCCAAAAAAAGAAGAAGTTCCGGGCGCGCCCTCTGCGCCTGTGGCAACGGAGCCGACCACCTTCACGGCAGTTGTCAGGGATCCTTTTAAAGCGCCCACGGAAATCCTCCCATCCGACTGCCCTCCATCTATGCCGTTGTGCAAGTTCGACCGCTCGCAGTTAAAGCTCGTAGGGGTGATTCAAGTCCAGGAGGGCAACTTCAAGGGAATGGTGGAGGATCCCGATGGAAGAGGGTACTTTGTCACCCCTGGAATGCAGATCGGTGGCGCCACGGTGACGCAGGTGACGCAGAGAGGTATTACATTGCATTTACGCAAGACGGGGCAGGACGTGGTGCTCCCCCTCTTCGTGGAAACACGCGAGTGAAGGGTGGTCCCGCACCGTCAATCGAAACATCCAAGCTGACAGCCGAATATCTTGATCTTCATCTCGTCCAGTAGGTTCCCGACCTTTCTCGGCGGGACTCCGGCCAGCTCTGCAATATCGCAGGCAGCCTTGCACGATATCCGGTTGTCGGACTGCCTTTCCATAATTAAACTCCGCAATTGTTCCTCATCCATGAGAAGCTATCTTCCTCCTGCGCAACGGTCTTCTTTTCCGGGAGCTTGACGTAGTCCCTAGCCGGTACTACGTTACTAGGAAAAGGGGTGGCACGCAAGAACAACGCGTGAATCCCCGGAGTCGATCGGCAAAGGAATCAATCGAAGTCATTGCTTGAAGTTCCTGGCTCTAGGGGCGGGTTTCAAACCCGCTCTCGCCTGTACAGGGCCCTCGCCGCCATTCCTAACGCGTGCGTCACCGCAATCGGAGCAACCGCGTTGCCGTGAATAGGTCACCGTATTTGAGAAAACGCGTACGAGTCCCGGACATCCGTCGCAGAGGAGGAAGTCTGCCGTGTTGGAATTTAAGGTTCTGGAGTTGGAAGACAAACCTGTTTTTGATCGCATGCTCTCGGACGATCCCCCCCGTATTTCAGAGTTGACGTTTACGAATCTTTTCATGTGGCGCTTCAAGTACAGACCGTTGTGGGCCGTTCACGATGCTTGCCTGCTCATCATTCTGCACGGCAGTGGCGATTCGGTTATCGGGCTGCCTCCGGCGGGAACAGGCAATAAGGCGATCGCGCTCGACATCCTCTGGGACGCTATTGCCAGCCGCTCCGACGAACCTGCCATCTCACGCGTCGACAGCCAGTTTGTGGAGAATTTCGTGGATACCAAACGGTTCAGGGTCAGCAAGGACAGGAACAACAGCGATTACGTGTACCGGGCCGAGGACCTGATCAAACTGACTGGGAATCGATACCATCAAAAGCGGAATCACGTGAACAAGTTCCTCAAAAGCTATCGATTTGAATATCAGGTGCTTAACGACAAACTTGTAAGGGATTTCCTGGATCTCCAGGACTCGTGGTGCCAATTGAAGGACTGCGAGTCCAATGAAGATTTGATGGCAGAGGACCGCGCTGTATTCGAAGCGCTCCTCCACTACAAGTACCTCGGCCTTCGAGGGGGCGCGATACTCATCGAGGACAAGGTCGAAGCGTTCACTCTCGGAGAAAAACTGAGCCAGGACACCGCGGTAATCCACGTAGAAAAAGCGAATCCGGATATCCCGGGCTTGTACGCGATGATCAACCAGCAGTTCTGCCAACATGAGTGGTCGGAGGTGACCTATGTGAATCGACAACAAGATCTCGGGGTCCCAGGCATGCGGAAAGCAAAGAAATCGTACCACCCCGATCACATGGTTGATAAATTCACGTTGGTACGAAGATAGTGCCTTTGGGGAGCCCCTCCACCTCCCGGCTATTGTGGAGTGCATCGAAAATTGGTGCGGGCCAATTCACAGACTGAGTCACAAACTACCACGTGGGACCGCCGTCCGAGCTTCACTTTCGCCCGAACTGTCGGAACCACTCATTGAAAACCAAGAGCAGCCATATCTTGTGTGCATGGTCGGCCTTCCCGCCGAGGTGCTCTCCCCAGATCCTCTCCACATGCCTTCTCTGAAAGAAGGAGTGCGTAAAGTCGTACAAACGCTCTTCGGCCCACGCGCGGAGCTTGCCCTTGAACCACTCCCCAAGCGGGACCTGGAATCCATACTTGGCACGCCGGAGAATCGCAGGAGGAACCAGGTCCGCTGCGAGTGCTCTCAGAATGCGCTTGGTAGTCAATCGCTGGATCTTGAAGCCAAGAGGGAGCCTGCAGCCGTATTCAACGACCCGATAATCCAGGAGAGGGCATCGCACCTCAAGGGCGTGGGCCATGCTCATCCTGTCCACTTTGGTGAGAATGTCTTCCGCCAGATAAGTTTGTATGTCCGTATACATCATGCGACTGACCGGATCCAGGCCGGCCGTCTCTCTCGCCACCGCGAGAACGGGATCCGCCTCAGGCCTGTAGTCCATCCCGGTCATCTCTTGTACCTCCCGGTAGGAGAACGTCCGCGGCACAACTGCGTCAGGATTGATCCGCATCCGGGATGCTGCAGCGACGAAGAGCTTGAGCTTCTTGGAAAGGCTGGTACCGTAGTAGTCAGTGGTGGAGGGGAGACGGGCTATGAGCGGCTCAATCAGAGCGCTGCGAACTGACTGGGGCACCATGTCGTACACCACTTGGATCCTGCGAGCCAGGTATCGCTCATATCCTCCGAAAATCTCATCGCCGCCATCTCCTGAGAGTGCAACCGTAACCTCCTTCCGAGTCTCCTTGCACAAATGCCAGGTGGGAATGGCAGAGGAGTCCCCAAAAGGCTCCCCGAAGTGTCTGATCATCTGCGGGAACAGTCTCTCGAGGTCGTAGTCCACCGGACGTGTTGTGTGATCTGTTTCCAAATACGACGCCGATAAAGCAGCCCATCTGGACTCATCATGGCTCGTGCCCGGGAAAGCGATGTTGAACGTTTTGATCCGCCCTGAAGTCCCTCCACGCATGAACGATGTTACGAGGGTTGAGTCAATTCCTCCGCTCAGGAATGCACCGAGGGGCACGTCGGATATGAGGCGCATCCGAACCGACTCCTGAATTAGGCTCCTCAACTCTTCGACATGCTTCCGAAAATCCAGGGCCGACTCCGGCTCGGGAGGACTCCAGTATCGCCACGTCCGGAGACCCGATTCATCGAACACCGCCATATGGCCGGCAGGCAGCTTGAATACACCATCGAATATCGTGTGGCCTGCAGGAATGAAATCGTACATGAGGTACTCGAAGAGAGCCTGTTCGCTGAACGTCCGGGAAATCTGTAGATCTTGAATCAGCGAATAAAGCTCTGAGGAAAAGCTCAATCGTCCATCATCGCAACTGTAGTACAGGGGCTTCTTGCCCAAGCGATCGCGAGCGAGCACCAGCCTCTTCCGGCTCTCGTCCCAGATTCCGAAGCTGAACATTCCGTTCAGTTGATGGACGAGGGACTCACCTGTCTCTCTGTACAGCTCGAGTATGACCTCCGTATCCGATCGAGTCCGAAACCGACTGCCTCGTATTGTCAGACCCGCGCGCAACTCCTGAAAATTGTATATTTCGCCGTTGAACACCAGTGCCGTGAGGCCGTCCGGGGACAGCATCGGCTGCCGTGCAGCGTCGGAAAGATCCAGAATCGAAAGCCTTCGGTGTCCGAGAGTGCACGAAGGAAACGTTGTGAGCCCCCCCATGTCGGGTCCCCGATGAAATAGAGCCTGAGTCATCTCTTCCACAGTGACCCTGGCAGGCTCGTTGTGAAAATCCACGATCCCGCAAATCCCGCACATGGATGCTATCCCTTCAGCGTTAGCTTGTCTTCGCCTGGGCCCATTCCGGAGCTCGGCAGCCGGCCTCCGGAGAAAGCAGTGTACCCGATACGACTGCTCCTGGAAAGGCACGAAACAGGCTGGCGCCGGTCAGAAAGATTCAATTATGCGAAGCTATAGTGGAGCGCATTAAGAACAGGTCGGAACCTGGTTCGCAAACGGGGTCATTAACGGCAGCGCGAAGGCAACGGACGCGCTCCACTATTGTGTTGGCCACAAGTCAGGAGCTCCACAGGCACTGATGGGAAATCTCGACCTCTTTAATGACCACATGTCGAGCGAAGGCTCATTGGCTGTCAACTGCAATGAGTGCCACGCATATTCAATGCGTGGCAGTGTAGGTCAGAAGGCAAGTCGTGTCTCGGAAAGTGGGCAGAAATCAGAGAGGACATTTTTTTTCGAATTATCACTGTTTTTCTTGACATTTGTATCGAATCGTGGAAGTTGTTTCACGCCATTAGTTGTAATATGTTGTGGCTATACCAATATACGAGTCTTACACCACAAGGAGCCTATCAATGGTCCAGGTTAGGTGCCCAGAATGCGGATACCTCCAAACGCTGTCGGAGGAGCGGTTCATTACGATATCCGAGAATTTTCTGAACTGTCCACACTGCCACGCTCGTGTTCCCAAACAGTGGATTCCTGACGCAGACAGCTCAGTCCCGGAAGAAGTGCAGCACAAGATGCTCGCCTTCTCCAGGAGAATTCTCAATGGAGGCGATGTGGGACTAGAAGTGGTGCAGGCTCTGGAGAGCCTGGTGCGCCAATTTGGCGCCACTGCTGAGAGCATCAAGGCTTTGGGCATCGGGTATGCGAATCTGCGAGAGACGAAGAAGGCCGAGGAATTCCTCGTGTTAGCGCTGAAGGAAGCTCCGGGGGACCCAGGAATCCTGCAAGCCCTGCTCGAAGTCTTCCTCGCGAACAACAAATTCAGCGAGGCAGTGCAGACGGGAAAAAGCTTGCTTGAACATGTGAGCGGCCGTGCGGCGGATCAGGACGTGGCGCGGCTCGGTCTTGCCCTGATCGCTGCCGGAGACCGTGAAGAGGCGAGTCGCCTCCTTACCGTTTTCCCGGATTTGGATCTCCGAAACCCGCTCGTAAAGCAGGTGAAAAGAAAATTGAACTGGGGTGCGAGCAAGGGGTTTGCGGCAGCATTTCTCGGGGACAGCGGTCCGCTGTCCTGGCTGCGCAAGCGTGGCACAAGGAAACAGGTGGATGAAATTGCTTTGCCGACCGAGCCCGCGCAGGACCCCCAATCGAACAGGAGAGAGCAGCCGATTCCTCAACACATGTCTCAACCGAATCTCGAACAGGACCGAAAAAGCGGCAGGCTTCCCCCGGCAGTGATGGAATATTGGATCTACGCGCCCGAAACCTCGGTTCCGTCATGGGAGGAGGTGAAGGCAAGTCTGTCAAAATCCTTCGGTACCAAGGAGGATCTGCATCGAACCCGAGAGTTCGTGGAAGCTGCCATAGATAATAACGAATTGGCCCTGGAGTACATTCTGAGGGACGAGGCACTGGAATTGTTCCAGTATCCTGAAGAGCAGATACCCAGGAACGGCCGGGAGATGACGGAAGACGATCGGGCCATCCTTCTGAATGCCCATACCATAGTGCGTTTACGCCTGGCAAAGCGAGACTTTCCCAGTGTGGAAGCCTTGTTTTTCATGGGACGGCTCGTGGAGGCGGTTCGCTCACTCACGGGAGGGGTGGTCCAAGACGCCATCTCCCATGTGCTCTGGGGAACCGAGCAATGGCAGTCCATGGTGGAAGAATCTCCGAGATGGGGCATGGACTCCCACGTCAAGATCGAAATGCTTGACGAAGGAGGCCTCGTTTGGATCCACACGCATGGCATGGCGAAATTCGGCCTTCCTGACCTGGAGATAGAGGGCGTCCCCGCCGACGAGGTTTCGGCCGGTCGCGATCTGGTCTCCGGAGTGGCTCATACTCTCATCGCTTCCCTGGGGCCCGATTTCGAGCTTAGGCCCGAGTTGGCCATTTCTAACACTCCTCTCATGATTCAGCTCGTGTCCAGACCGCGTGACGAGGAGGGACATTTTCCCTTTGGCAGCCTGCTATTGGTTCCGTACCTGTCAGGATCCGATCCGAAAGCCGTTGAGGCGCTCCAAAAAGCCCTTCGGGCACTCAAATCGGCTTCCTGTGACACCGAGACTGACGCGAAAGCGCAGATGAATGCTCCCACAGCGGAACAGCGTGCCGCCACGGTCGAACAACGGAAAGATATGGCTCCCAGAGAAGAAAGAGCTCGGGAGGATTATCTCAGGGCTCAACTCCTGGCAGCCCACAGGCGGGCCAGGGAAGACCTCGATCAGCTCAAGTCAAGTTTTCTTGGCGACGCGTCGCGCTCCCATATCCATGCGGTGAAGGTCGGATTTCCCGCGCAGGAAGGCCAGTTCGAATGGATGTGGGTTTCACTCGATGTGTGGCGGGGAAATGCGCTTGTGGGAAGACTGGAAAACTCGCCTGTGCTGAGAAAAGATCTTCGTAAAGGCTGTCGCGTTCAGATCTCGGTTGGGCAGATTTTCGATTGGGTGATATCCCGTGAAGGAAAGCTTGTGAAGGGTCCCTATACGGAACACATTCTGAGGCCGCGGCAATAGGCATCCCGCAATACGAGTCCGCTCTGTGGGAGTCTGACGATGCCGTTTCCGCGTCAGGGGTGCCAGATCGTCATCTCTTCCCTGAGCCGTGCTATCTCTTCACTGGTGTAGCCAATCTCGGCCAGGACCTCAACCGTGTGCTCTCCAAACTCGTACGCCGGGGTTCGATAGGAGCCCGGGGTTCCAGACAGCTTGGGAGCTATACCGGGCGCAGGTACTCCCTTCTCGGTGATATGTATCATCTCTCGGGCGTTGAAGTGCTCGTAATGCGGGACTTCCTCAAGCTTGAGTATGGGCGCCACACAGTCATCAGCCTCGCTGAGCAAAGAAGTCCAGAACTCGAGGTCTTGAGAGCGGAACAACTCTTCGAGGCGGGCAGAGATCTCACCGCGTGCTGTCTTGTCAAATTGAAGAGGACCGTACTCTGGACAGCCCAGCTTTCTGCAAAGACTCTCCCACAAATGGGGCTCGAGGGGGCCGATGGATAGGTGCCTTCGATCGCGTGTCTCGTAGATCCTGTAGCAGGGAAAAGACTCGCGGGAATTGTTGTCAACGCGCCCGGGAAACCGAAAACCAGATGCAGTGAAAGAGATAGGGATCGCCAACAAAGAAAGGAGACCGTCCGTCATGGCCGCATCCACGTACTGTCCTTCACCGGTTCTTTCCCGCGCCACTACGGCAAGCAGGATTCCCAATGCAGCATAGAGGCTCCCTGCCAGGTCTGCCATCTGAAAGAACGGTTTGATGGGATTCCCGGCGCTGTCCCGGATCAAATCGAGAAGTCCCGTGGCAGCCATGTAGTTGAGATCGTGACCTGCTCTGTTGGCAAGAGGGCCCGTTTGTCCATAGCCGGTCAACGAACAGTAGATGATCCGCGGATTGATTGAGCGAACGGCATCATATCCCACCCCCAGTCGCTCCACGGCTCCAGGTCGAAATCCGTCCACAACCACATCGGCACGAGCTGCGAGCTGGAAGAATATCTCCTTGCCTTCGTCCTTCCGCAGATCCAGAGCCATATGGCGTTTGTTCCGTCGCACCATCGGAACTTCGCCGAGTACCGAATCATTGCGAAACCAGGGCGCCTCTACCATCAGCACGTTCGCTCCGTGATCGGCCAGCAGCGCTGTACAGAAGGGTCCGGGAAGCAGTCTGCTCAAGTCGATTACGTTCAACCCGTCGAGTGCGCCCATCATTGCCTCCATCCGCAGTGTCCTTTCCATCCTGCCGCGGTTTTCGATTCGAGCCAGTATACAGTGAGGAACACGACAGTGGCAATTGCCGCCTCTGTCCTACGGGTGGCAGCAAAGACGAGGGGAGAGACCGAAAACCTATTGACACGGATAGCTCGGCGGTTTATGGTTGGACCAATACAAAAGGTCCTACCATCGGGTCCAAGGCTACCCTTTCATGGAAGCGCGTATTGACAAACGAAGGCCGGTGTACGAGGAAATTCGAGAATACATCCGGGAAATGATACGAAAAGGAGATCTGCGTGAAGGTGACAAGTTGCCTGCAGAGCGCAAGCTGTCACAGAAGTTTCTCGTCTCCCGGAATTCCGTTCGGGAGGCAATTCGAGCTCTGGCCGAAATGGGCATAGTTGAGAGTCGTCACGGCGACGGTACCTATGTTCGCAACCTCGGTCAGTCTGATTGGGCGCATCTAAATCGGGTCGTGCAGTATAGGGAGAAGCGACTGGGAGAGATCTTTCAATTCAGGCGGATACTGGAGCCACAAATTGCTGCATTGGCAGCGCGTCATGTGACTCGAAAGGAGATCGATCGCCTGAAGGTGCTGGTTTTCGAGCAGGAAAGGAGGATCATGGAGGGTGAGGATGACTCCGATTTGGATGCCGAGTTCCATCTTACGCTGGCAAGGGCTACGAAAAACGACGTTATTGTAGATGTGATCCAGACCCTGGACCATGTGCTCAATGAAAGCCGTTCTGCTGCCCTCCAGAACGAGGAGCGTCGCAGGGCAAGCCTGAGGACCCACATTCTGATTGTCGATGCGTTGGAAAAGCACGATCCCGAACGTGCGATGGATATGATGGATCTTCACCTCACTGAGGTGTATAGGGTAGCCGCGGCCAAGGGAACAGAAAAATGATTTTTTTGCCAGAAGCCTCCTAATGTGTTCTTTGAGCACTACCAGCGCGGACAGGGGCATGATGGGCAGGGTATCGGTCCCATCAATTGGGTCTGCCTGGACGCTTGGTGGACCTCAAGCTTGTCTGGGAATCGTTTACACACATCATAATGCGACGCGGAGCCCTCAGGGAGGCAGCGTGAATGGGCTTGAAATGCAGCTAGAGTTAATGTGATCACGGATTTTAAGCGGGAAACGCCGTGTGGAGGCATGAATGAATTCTTCGGAACGCAAAATCCTGGCTATAACGAATTTGGGGCATTTCTCTATCCACTACAACATGATGGTTTTTCCCGCCCTTGTGTTGCCACTGGCCGACAGACTAGGGCTTTCCGTGACTAACGTGGTGGAGCTCTCTTTTTGGCATTATCTCCTTTTCGGTATCAGCGCGCTGCCGTGGGGGCTGTCTGCAGACCGTTGCGGTGCCAGAAAGCTCATGTTGCTTCTTTTTTTTGGATCAGGAATCAGCGGGGTCGCTATTGCAGCATCCATGAATTCCCCTGCGCATTTGACCATATCACTTGCTGCGCTCGGGCTATTTTCTGGAATCTATCACCCTATTGGAATGGGATTGATCTCAAAAGGGGTACAAAACGTAAGTAGAGGGATGGGGCAGAACGCTGTTGCAGGGGGAGTTGGGCAAGTTATGGGACCTCTGATTACCGGGATATTCAATTGGCTCTGGGGTCCTGTGGCCGCTTATGGGGCAGTGGCCGCACTCAACCTGGGCGGCGGTGTGCTCATGCTGATGCTAGACTTACCGGAAGGCTCCGCTCGCGAATCGGCGGCGAAAAAGGAGCCAGGAAATGGTGCAATCGCTGGTTTCGTCATCCTTCTGGTGGGTATGATGCTTGCCGGTCTCGCGTACAGCGGCTCAACGGTAGTCATGACAGCATATCTCGAGTTGAAGAGCAAAGGGCTTCTGGAAGCTCTGGGGACCGTTTCGGGGGGCACGTTCTCCGGCAACCTTTTTGCCAGCATGGTAACTGCTCTCATCTATGCGATCGGAGCGGTAGGCCAATATTGTGGAGGAATCGCTGGCTCTCGGTATGAAACCACCCATGCATACCTCGTTTTCCATGCTCTATGCATTCCTGCAGCTTTTCTCATGGCATTCACAACAAACCTGGGCCTGGTTGGATGGTCGTCCGTTTACTTCTTCTTCATGTTGGGAATGCAGCCTCTTGAGAATACGCTCGTGGCAAGATTTTCTCCCGGGAGCTTGAGGCATTCTGCTTACGGTCTCAAGTTTATCATGGTGTTCGGCGTCGGTTCCATAGGAGTAAAGATCGCGGGTTGGATCAATTCTGTTTGGGGAATGGAAGCCATTTTCGTAGTTCTCGGCGCGACTTCCGTAGCTATCGTCGGCGTTGCCGGGGCATTGATTTGGTGGACGAATAGCCGCAAGGAAGTGGGCGCGGAAGAAATGCTGGAGGCACGCAGGTCGTGATCGATCCGAGAAATGCCTGAGTGCTCTCGGAAGTAAATGCGGTCGCGTAGCCGCCGCACTATACTGCCACGCATATTCAATGCGCGGAAGTATAGTGCGGAAAATTGATGTTTGCGCCGGCGCCGTGGAGTCGCGCCTCAAACCGTCTATTGTTATGTTTGATATTTGTCTGCCGATCTGCTATGCTCAACCCGCATTACTGCATATGACCCGGCGATGAGAGGTCGGCCGTTGCGGATCATGAAGATCAATAGGGGGTCGAATGAAACGAGAAGCACGCAAAGAAGCGGAGAGTATTTTTCTAGCATCTGAAGGGAAGATCTCAAATACCGAGATCGCCAAGAAGGTTGGCGCGAACGCCATTACAGTAGGAAAATGGAAACGCAAAGATGATTGGGAATCCAAGCTTGCCAGCGCGCGGCCGACAATGCCGACTCCGGTAAGGAAGAAGGACGCGTATGAAAAGGCCCTGAAGTATTATCTTGAGGCCGAAGGGCAAATTGCTAACGCAGCGTTGGCGGATAAAGTGAAGGTAAGCGCGGCCACTATTTCCAAGTGGAAAGGCTCCGAGGAGTGGGCAGAGAAGCTCAAAGAACAGACGGAAGCGAAAGCAGTCGAACCGGAAGAAGCGGAGCCGGTGGAAGAAGAAGTTGAAGCGATTGCCCAGGTGGACTGGGAGGAAGAGCCCGATGTAATAGAAATCGACGTCGATGAGCTGACACGACCTTCACATATTACGCTTCTCAACCAGCGCATTGATGACATGCTCGGTCGGGATCATCTGTCTCCTATCGATCTGCGAACCACGGCTGAGGCGAAAGAAGCAGTGCTCAGAGCAATTATCGCGTACATTGATGTCCTTGAACGAGCTTCGGAGGACTGATTCATACTGTCCTATACTGCCACGCATTGAATATGCGTGGCAATCATGGCAGTTGAAAGCCAATGTGCCCTCGATCGACATGTGGGCATGAAACATGTCGAGATATCTGAATAGTGCCTGCGAAACTCCTGACTTGTAGCAAACACGGTAGTGGCGCTCGGCCAGTGCTTTCACGCGGTCGTCTATGACGCGGTCTGCGAATTGGATTCAGACCTGCCGTTATCGCTCCACTATAAACTCTCGCTGGGTATGCATCCACGTTTGGCGCAAGGAATGTGCCCAAAGTCGCTACACCTACGGTGAGGCGCTTCAACTTTCAGGCAAAAGTACCTTAGCAGCCCCGGTAGGGGCGAGTTTCAAACCCGCCCCTGCCTGAACACGTTCCTCGTCGCCATACTCTTCGCGTGTCACCGCAATCGGGTCTACCGCGTTGCGTCAATATGCAATCGTATTTGCGCAACGGTGTAAAAAGCTATTGACGAGATACGTGTCTCCGTGAACAATCGGGTGTGCTCCTCGGCAAAGAGTGAAGACTTCCCGATGAGTCGTATTCCTGCTGCTCAAGTGATTTGAGAGCGGATTCGTCGATCGCGGCATGAGTCAAGAAGGAGGACGGAATTAGATGCATCGAAAGCCGAATTTGTCACCTGATGAGGCCTTACGAGCTCTCCAGGAAGGAAACCTCAGGTACGCGTCAGGCAACGCGCAATTTCCGAATTTGTCCCCAAATCGCAGGATCACCACGGCGAACGAGGGACAATCGCCCTTTGTCACCATGTTGTCGTGTTCCGATTCTCGGGTGCCGGCTGAGCACATCTTCGACCGTGGACTCGGCGACTTGTTCGTAGTGCGCGTAGCGGGGAATGTTATGGGACCCAGCGAGCTGGCGTCGGTTGAATACGCTGTGGGCCATCTGGACACGCCGCTGTTTGTGGTCCTGGGGCACACGAAGTGTGGAGCTGTCACCGCAGTAGTCGAGTCCGGACTGCTCGACGGAAACTTGAGAGGATTGTCGGAGAAAATACTCCCGGCCCTGGAGAAGGCAAAATCTTCCTGTCCTGGCGCTCCGAGAGATCAATTGGTTATCGAGACCGTGAAAGCGAACGTGTGGAATGCCATAGAGGATGCGCTCGACTCCAGCGCGTGCATCAAAGCCAGAGCCAAAGAGGGCTCCCTCTTGGTCCTTGGCGCTTTATATGACCTCCATACCGGGAGAGTTGAATGGCTGGGCCGACATCCGGAGGAATCCAACCTTTTCGAATGAAGTGACGCATACTCCTGATCCGCTTTTTCGTAAATACGGTGCCGTATTCAGGGCCGCGCGGGTTTGAGCCGCTGGCGGTGGCAGGGGCGAGAATAGCGGCGAGGGCCGCATCCAGGCAAGGGCGGGTTTCACCCCCCTACCGGTACGGCTCTGATACTTCAGCCGAAAAGATCAACGTTCCACATCACAGTAATAGAGGCGCATTTCAAACCTGCCATTCCCCTAGCGGAGCTGTTTCCCAAGTACGGAACCGTACTTATGAAATCTTGTGCTCAGTTGACCACAATCTCCCGGTGAAGTATGCTCGGTGATTGACAAAGAAAGAAGACCTCTGACGGAAAACGAGGAGTGGAACATGCTCTCTCAGGAGATACGGGGACGGAAGATCTACTATGAGATTCATGGGACCGGCCCAGTGGTCCTGTTGCTCCATCACGGTTATGCCAGCATGAAGATGTGGAAGAATGTTTATCCGCGTTTCGTGGAAGCAGGATATCAGGTACTGATGTACGACAGGAGAGGGTACGGCCGATCTGAACCGGGAGAAGACTTCGATCGGTTCTATCTCAGCGATTCATTCTGCGATGAGAGCGTACGAGATTTGGAGGCCCTGACGTACAAGCTCGGGATTCGTCGTTTCAACATTGTGGGACAGTGTGAAGGAGGCGTAATTGGTACGCTGTACGCCGGCAAGTTCTCCGAGCAGGTCTCCTCTCTTGTGATTGCGAGCACTCTGTGCTTCAGCACGAGGACCATGACGGAGTTCAACGCCGAGAAGTTCCCGAAATCTTTTCATGAGCTGGACAATGGTATTCGGGATAAGCTTCTGTACTGGCATGGAGAAAACCGTGCCGAGACCCTGTACGAGCTGGCCAGGACGCACGGAGGAGCCTATGGCATAGGCACTTTCGACCTGCGACCGAAATTACCTGCTGTGCAATGCCCGGCTCTCGTGCTCTATCCTGATCGAAGTGCTCTGTTTGGGGTCGAGCAAGCCGTTGAGCTCTACAGACATTTGCCTAATGCGGAGCTCTCCGTGCTTCCTCGGTGCGGGCACAACGCCTACGAGCAACTGCCCGACGAATACGTCCGACAAGTCTTAAATTTCGTGGACCGCTCCAACGCGGACACATCGGCCAAACAGGTCGATTTCTCGATGACGTGCCTGGCTTCGGCTCCGGTCGGGCAGTAAACGGATGATGCTGTCCCCCACCGCCATGGTACTGCTGCTGCAATGGTCAATTCGCCCGCCACAGGGGTAGGGGCAGGTTTGGGAGCTCTCTTCGTATACGACAGCACTTACGTGGCTGGGCACCTGAAGCCTACTGCCCTGTTCGGGACCCCCTTCCGCTCGGGAAAAGCCGAAGGGAATCATGTCATGGAACACGACATGACAAACGTGAAAAATGCGCTAGCAATTTTAATATGATAGAGTGTTGTTGTCTCCTGGTGAGGTACAACTGTCCGATTGATGCAACAGTTTCCGATTGTCCGCCTGTCTCTGGATCTGTTTGATTCACGTATTGCGTAAACATGTCAATATATTACGGCAAGGTCGCTCCTGGCGTGTTGTGGCACGGAAAATGCTCGAAATGCCCATCATGATGTTCGTGCATTGCCAAATGCCGACTCAGCACCGGCCACGCAGATCAGGAGGTGAGCGCATGGGGATGCCGATGCGCGCAGTGGACGGCCATGGCGCGTCTACTCCGACAATCGGTGCATGCCTGACGAGCGCGTTCGTCGGTCCCTCGGCGTACCGGATAAGCCACCCTGAGTGGTGGGATAAGTTGTTCGGTTTCCGCAACACTGGAGGGACGCGATGACCGCGAGAGGATCCTCCTTTCGGTGCGCAAGCGGGCTGAGAGCGTATTTTTACCTGTTGATGGCCATTTGGACGGCAAGCGTGGCTGCATCCGTTGCCGTGGGCATCTACGAGCTCAAGTCCGGGACGATCCGCATAGCGGATTTCGTCGCTCGAGCACACGTGGACAAGGACCAAGCAATGAGATTGTGGGTCGCTTCACACGGTGGCGTTTATGTTCCCGTCAAAGAAAGGACCTCCCCGAACCCCTATTTGGCCCACGTTCCTGACAGAGACATTCAGACTCCATCGGGTGTGAGGCTGACTTTGCTGAATCCTGCGTACATGTTGCGACTTATTCATGATGAGTTCAACCAATACTGGGGCGTGCAAGGCCATATAACCAGCCTCTCGCCATTACGCCCGGAAAATGGGCCCGACGAATGGGAAGCGAATGCACTGAAATCCTTTGAAGCAGGGGCTTCAGAGGCGTTGGAGATTGCAGAGAATGACGGAAAACGACATCTGAGATTCATGAAGCCAATGCAGGCTTCAAAATCCTGCGCCAAATGCCATGAGGAATGCTCCTCGGGAAAGCGTGTGAGGGGAGCGGTGGCAGCTAAGGTACCCCTGGAGCCGTTTCTTGAGATCGAGCGCCGAGAAATAGCTACCCTGGCCATTTCGCACGGATCCTTGTATCTCATTGGAATGCTCGGGCTCGTTGTGGGAATGAGACGCCTGGAGCGCCGCGACGCAGAGCTGGAAAGGGCACATGAAGCGATCAGTGCAAGCGAGGAGAAATACCGCGCTCTCTTGGACGATTCCATGGACGGGGTATTCATGACATCGCGAGAGGGCAAGCTGATCGAAATGAACCGGGCACTTGAAGAACTGTTGGGATCAACCCGCAAGGAAATGCTGGGGAAGGATGTCCACCCACTGTATGACAATCCTGAGGATCGGACCTTGTTGATCGAAGCGTTGGAGCGAGAAGGTCGTGTTAAAGACTACCCGGTGCGTCTCACGAGGACTGACGGGGCAGTAGTGGACTGCGTGGTCACCGCAACGGTTCGTCGCGCAAACGACGGTTCCGTTTTGGGCTACCAAGGAATAGTGCGAGACGTCACCGAGCAGTGGCGAGCCCAGAGAGCCTTGGAAAAGCAGACCGCAGAGCTGCTGCGCTCGAATTCCGAGCTTGAGTCATTTGCATACAGGGTTTCACACGATCTCCAAGAGCCGTTGAGAAACATTGTGAACTCCGTGCAGCTTCTGGAGAAGAAATACGGCGCCAAGTTAGGCCCTGAAGCTGATACCCTGGCAAAGTATTCCACCACATCCGCTTTCAGGATGAAAACCCTGATCGACGATCTGCTCGCCTACTCGCGAGTGGGCTCCCACCGGGCCGTGTTTGGTAGAGTAGATTGTGAATCGGTGTTGCGGGCAGCTATGGAGAACCTCAAGACAGCGATCTCAGAGAGCCGCGCTGAGATAACGCACGATTCGCTGCCAACGATCATCGCTGACGAGATCCAATTCATCCAATTGTTCCAGAATCTTCTCTCAAATGCTATCAAATTCAGAGCCTTAGAGAATCCCAGGATCCACGTGGCAGTGTCGAAGCAGAGCTCCGGATGGCTTTTCTCGTTCAAGGATAACGGCATAGGAATTGAGAAAGACTATATCGATCGCATCTTTGGTCTGTTTAGCCGTTTGCACTCCCAACAAGAATACGAAGGAACAGGACTTGGACTAGCGATCGTGAAGAAGATCATTTCATTACACGGTGGCAAGATTTGGGTAGAAACGGAGCTCGGCCGCGGCTCTACGTTTTACTTTACGATCTCGGATATGAACATGAATAGATACGGATAGCATATTCACTAAATATTCTAAATAGATTTGCGTAGACTTTGCCCAGATGACGAGACTATAAGATAGCAAAGTTTGCGGCATTCACTTGCGATGAATGCCACGCATGTTCAATGCGTGGCAGCTCAGGAAAAACAAGTCCGAGTACTGGGGAAATCAACAGCGAATCAGACAGGCTATTCGCTCCCGGTCTGCATTGTGTACCTGCCTTACTGCGATTTGACCACTTGACAGACGGCCTGCGGGTGCCCAAATACCTATGGTAGGGGCGGTATGCAAACATAAGGATCTAATATTATTATTGTTTGTCAAGAAGTCTGAGCGGTCCCACGCCCCTGTCTCCACGAACATCTATGCCGCTGGGTCAATTCAGCGGAGCCGTGAGGCATGAGACAGCGCCGAGAAGATCCTGCAGGAGGTGAAGTTGACCGACAGAGATCAGGAAACGACGACAGTCAGGCCTTCAGAACCTGAGCAGCCATCCGAAAGCACGACAAGCGCGTTGGAGCAGCACCCTCACTCGGATGTTCAAGCGGTTGAATCTGAGAGTGCAGAGGACCACGTCGTGAAGGAGGAGGAAGTAGACCCGCTCGAACAGGCCCGCAAAGAGGCGAATGAGAATCGTGACCGCTGGATGCGTGCCGTTGCGGAACTGGAGAACTACAAGAAGCGAGTCGCTCAGGACCGAGGCAGGTGGCAGAAATATAGACACGAAGATCTTCTGAAAGCTCTTCTGCCCGTCGTGGACAACATGGATCGTGCAGCCCAGCATTGTTCGGACATGGACGAATCCAACCCGGTCGCTGAGGGAGTAAGGATGATTGCAGGGATGTTTCGTGACTTACTGGCCAAATACGGTGTCACCGAGATTCAGGCTCTTGGAAAGCCCTTCGATCCACAGTTCCATGAAGGTATAGGCCGTATGCCGTCTGAGGAAGCGCCACCGAACACTGTAATAGATCAATTGGAAAAGGGATATATGTACCATGATCGCCTTCTTCGACCGGCCAAGGTGGTGATATCGGTCGATCAAGGCCAGCCCTAAGATCGTTCGCCCCCAGCGGGCAAGAAAAAGAAATAAGAGCTCTAAGCATGGGCATCAAGCACCATTCAGGAGGATGATATGGCCGGAAAGGTTATTGGCATAGATCTGGGAACCACCAACTCATGCGTGGCTATTATGGAAGGTGGTGACCCTGTCGTTATTCCCAATTCGGAGGGCGGACGCACCACGCCGTCAATGGTGGCGTTCACCGATTCAGGCGAGCGGGTGGTCGGGCAGGTAGCCAAGAGGCAAGCCATCACCAATCCGGAGAACACGCTCTTCGCCATCAAGAGGCTTATAGGCCGAAAGTTTACGTCTGCCGAGGTTCAGCAGGATATCAAGATCTGTCCGTTCAAGATAGTGCCGGACAAGAACGGTGACGCGGCAGTGGAAGTCCGGGGAAAACAGTATGCCGCTCCAGAAATTTCGGCCATGGTCCTTCAGAAGATGAAGCAAACAGCGGAAGACTACCTCGGAGAAGAAGTTACCGATGCAGTGGTGACGGTTCCCGCCTACTTCAACGATTCGCAGAGACAGGCGACTAAAGATGCCGGCCGCATTGCGGGATTGAACGTCCTCCGAATAATCAACGAGCCAACGGCAGCATCGTTGGCGTACGGGCTCGACAAGAAGAAGGAAGAGAAAGTTGCAGTATTCGACCTGGGCGGCGGAACCTTCGATATCTCCATTCTGGAAATCGGTGAGGGTGTGTTCGAGGTCAAGGCCACCAACGGTGATACTCATCTTGGTGGAGAGGATTTCGACCAGCGCATCATAGATTACCTGGCCGACGAGTTCAGAAAGGACCAGGGAATAGACCTTCGTACGGATAAGATGGCTCTTCAGCGCCTCAAGGAAGCTGCGGAAAAGGCCAAGATCGAATTGAGCTCGTCCATGGAGACGGACATTAATCTCCCCTTCATCACGGCTGATGCATCAGGGCCCAAGCATATGACCATGAAGCTCACTCGAGCCAAGATGGAAAAGCTTGTGGAAGACCTGATCGATAGGACTGAGGGCCCATGCCGTACGGCACTGAAAGATGCGGGGATATCTCCAGCGGACATCGATGAGGTCATCCTGGTGGGGGGCATGACGCGTATGCCTGCAGTCCAGGCGAAGGTGAAGTCCATCTTCGGCAAGGAGCCCCATAAGGGAGTCAATCCCGATGAGGTGGTCGCCATCGGCGCTGCCATTCAGGGTGCTGTCCTGAGAGGGGAGGTAAAGGATGTACTCCTCCTCGACGTCACGCCTCTATCGCTAGGCATCGAGACTTTGGGCGGAGTATTCACTCGGCTGATTGAGAAGAACACCACCATTCCTACTCGCAAGAGCCAGATCTTCTCTACAGCGTCCGACAACCAGCCATCCGTTTCCATCCATGTGCTCCAAGGTGAGCGTGAGATGGCGGCCAACAACAAAACGTTGGGGAGGTTCGAGCTTGTTGGAATTCCCCCCGCTCCCCGTGGTGTTCCCCAGATCGAAGTAACATTCGACATCGATGCCAACGGAATTGTACACGTTTCCGCGAAGGATCTGGGTACGGGAAGAGAGCAGTCGATCAAGATCACGGCTTCCAGCGGATTGTCCGAAGAAGAAATCCAACAGATGGTGCGGGATGCGGAATCTCACGCAGATGAAGACCGCAAGAAGCGGGAACTGGTGGAGGCCCGGAACCAGGCCGATTCGATGGTATACATGACCGAAAAATCATTGAAAGAATACGGCGACAAGGTGGATTCGGGCACGAAAAGCGCTATTGAAGCTGCCATCAGCAAGACGAAGACAGCTATGGAGGGCAATGACACCCAGGCCATCAAGTCTGCAGTGGAAGAGCTCCAGCAGGCTTCGCACAAGCTGGCGGAAGCCATGTACCAACAGGCGGGGGCAGGAGCAAGCGCTGGCGGTGGAGGGGCTGGACCCGGAGCAGGCGGCGGGGAAGCGCGGGAGCAAGCTTCTTCCAAAGGCGCGGAAGACGTGGTGGAAGCAGAGTTCGAGGAAGTGAAGGATAAGAAATAATGGAGCTCTGCTCAAGACCATTTCTGTCAAGCTCGGCTTCAGAGGCGCAAGAACGAAGGACAGACTTTCATAAGGACGGTAGTGTACGTGGAAAACCGTTCCCACTAAGGAAAGGGGAGCTCAGATTGCATTCCAATGGAGGGCAGGTTTGGAACCTGCCCTCGTGTAAGGTGCAGCGTTGATCCTTGCGGCAGGAGTGCCGGAACAGCCAAGGGACGGGCGGGGCTTCAGAAACTGTCTCAAAACTTGGGAAACAGCAGAAAAAGTGGTACGGCGAGGGAGGATACTGCCCATGGAGCCCTCACCCCACCCTCCCAGAGGAAGAGGGCGCTGTCATTCCGGGCGGTTGAAAGTGCACTCTCCCATTGGGCATGCGCGTTAAGTGAGAAGTGGAACGGCCAATTCTTCGTCATTCCGGCGAAGGCCGGAATCCAGTCTTT
>CAYZET010000039.1:0-20495 GCA_964477215.1 uncultured Syntrophaceae bacterium
GCAACATTAACTACACCAACGTTTGTACCTCCTGCTGCCGATTCTGTGCTTTCTGGCGAGCTAAAGGCCATGCTCAGGCATACGTTCTCGACGAATCGTCGCTGGAGGCCAAAATCGTAGAAACCAGAGCGCTGGGAGGCACGCATATCCTCTTTCAGGGCGGCCTGAACCCGGACCTAAGTCTTGACTGGCATGAAGAGCGCATTCGCCTCATCGCATCGTCCGGCCTGAATTTGCATGGTTACTCCCCGCCTGAGATTCATTTCCTGGCGCAGCGGCACAATATGACAACTGGGCAAGTCTTGAAGCGTTTCATCAAAGCTGGTTTGGCCTCTATGCCGGGCGGAGGTGGGGAGATCCTCAGCGACAGGGTTCGTCGCATCGTCTCTCCTGGCAAGGCCAACAGCAGAGAATGGCTTGAGATCATGGCTGTAGCTCACGATTTAGGGCTGAAGACTACCGCGACCATGATGTTCGGACACATCGAGACAGTGGACGAGCGATTGATACACCTGTTCCGGCTGCGGCGTCTCCAAGACCGAACAGGAGGCTTTACCTCTTTCATTCCGTGGCCGTACCAGCAGGGTCCTGACACCATTCAGGCGAGGCGCACGGGAGGTCCGGCTTATCTGCGTATGCTCGCGCTCGCGAGACTGGTTCTGGACAACTTCCAGCATGTGCAAGCGTCCTGGGTCACCCAGGGGGACAAAGTAGGTCAGGTGGCGTTGTCTTTTGGAGCGGACGATCTTGGTTCCACAATGATCGAAGAGAACGTTGTTTCGGCTGCAGGAGTAGGGAATCGGCTAAGCCTGGCAGATATGATTCGCCTCATTGAGACCGCGGGTTTCAGACCGGAGCAGCGGGACAATGTACACAGATCGGTAGGGGAGCAGAAATGAGGCCCACAATTCACAAAGCCGGATGGGTTTTTGTGAAGCCCGGCGCCTGGGTCGAGAACGGCATGGTCGAAGTTGCTGGCGGCAGAATCATCTCTGTGTGTAAAGGTCGCACCGGATGCGACATAATCGATCATGGTCCCGGGGTAATCATGCCCGCGATGATCAATGCACACACGCACTTGAGCTTGTCTGCGCTTCGAGGGCGAGTGGAAGCCGGTAAAGGGTTCGTTGAGTGGGTGAAGGATCTGATCTCTGCCAAATCTATGCTTCTTGCTGAAGAGGTTGCGGAGTCTGCTGCAAGGGGAGCACAGGAAGCGAAAGATTCCGGGACGGGATTCTTGGCAGAAGTAGGATCTGCAGAGCCGGGAGAAATCGCCATGAAAGCCAACGGCTTGGAAGGAATTGTTTTCATGGAGGTCCTTGGCAATTCTCCCGAGACCTTGGCTTTGCGGGACGATGACAACGGCCTGAGCTTCTCCTTTGCCGGGCATGGCCTTCATACGACCGCGCCGGACCTCTTGAGGGCCGTCTGCTCAAGAGCGCTCAGGGAAAACAGAGTCTTTTCAATGCACTTGGCTGAATCCGAAGCAGAGACTGAATTCCTGGCCTCTGGCAGGGGACTTTGGGCCGACTTGCTCAGCTTTCGCGGGATAGACTTCCGGAATTGGGGCATTGGTGACGAAAGACCCGTGCCGAGGGCGCTCCACCTTGGCCTGTTGGGTCCGAGGACGGTGGCGGTCCACCTGCTGGAGGTAAACAAGGCTGAGATTTCTATTCTGGCCGACACAGGAACAGCCATCTGCCTGTGTCCGCGATCGAATTTGATCTTGCACGGCCGACTCCCCGACATCGGTGGCTTCATCGCAGCCGGTCTAGATCCGGCCCTCGGAACGGACTCGCTGGCAAGCGCCCCCTCTGTGAGCCTGTTCGAGGAGATGGCTTTTGTGAGCGACAGGTATCCTGAGCTGCCCCCCGATACCTTGCTGGCCTTCTCGACGATCAACGCAGCGAAGGCCCTCGGTCGCTCTGAACTGGGTACCGTGGAGCCCGGGCAAAGGGCTCGTCTGATCTATGTGGACATAGCGGCTAATTCCGAGAAGGCCGTAGCACAGGAGCTGGTTGCCGGCCAACCGGCCCGGGTTGAGTGGTTATGACTCCTATCAGACTTGGCCGCATGGCTTACATCAATACTCTGCCCGTGGACTGGGGACTCATTAAGAGGGGCCTCGGCGGCTTACGGGCCATCGTGCGCCGAGGGGCTCCCACAACCTTGAACGCTCTCATGGCTCAAGGACACCTGGACGCAAGTCCGGTCTCGTCTGTGGCGGCTGTGGAGCATGCGGCGGATTGGTTGGTCTTTGACCATTTGTGCATCGGCTCCCGAGGAGCGGTGGGCAGCGTGATACTGCACTCCGATGTACCGGTCGAGGAACTGGGAGGCCGATCAATCGCCGTGACTTCCGATTCTGCAACTGCTACAAGGCTCCTGCAGATTCTGTTGGAGGGATACTGGGGGGTGAAGGCCGAGCTAGTACTCGATTGTGGCGAAGCTAAGCCTGCTCCCCACTGGGAGCCTTTTTCCCGGAGCACGAGTATCTGTCGCGCGAACGGTGAATCAGATCTATCAGCGTTTTCACAAGGTGGCCAAGTGTGTCAGGAAGAGGGTGGGCAGCCCCTGTTCCCACGAAGAGTTTCTCCACAATTTCGTTCCACTCGCTCCGGCTCTCGCCTCCTGATTGGCGACCTGGCCCTGAAAACCGCTCAGTCCAATCCCTCGGGATTCATCTACGATTTGGGGCAGGCTTGGCGGGATTACACGGGCTGCGGCTTTGTGTTCGGTCTTTGGTGTGTACGGAGAGCATTCGCAGAGCATTACCCCTGGGAAACCCATTTGCTTTACGATCTCTTGCGTGCCTCGCGCGCCCAAGGTCTTGCAGAAGAGAGGGATGTGGTTGCAGAAGCGGCGAGAGTGACCGGTCTGGCCGAGTCCAAGATCAGAAAGTACTTTAACAAGCTCCACTATGACCTGGACGAGGAGCTCTGGAAGGGCCTGTGTCACTTCCTACGCTTATCGGGCCACAACCCCGAGGTGCTTCAACGTTATGGAGGGGGAGGGCAACGGCGTCGAAGGCTCGGCGTTTCAGGAGCATCGTAAGCCCACTGGAGGGAATTACCATGAGTGCACCTGCTGACCGTGGTGTCGCTCGCGGACCGATTCCGGGCTTGGTCGTTCCTGTTGCTGCAGGAATTAGCGATCGTATTAAGCATGGGGTGGTGAATGGCGTTTGATAATCTTCAAGACTTGGTGACCTTCCTGGGAGCCCGTGGCCATTTGGCTCGAATCCGAGAGAGTATCAGTCCTCACCTGGAAATCACAGAGGTGACGGATCGCGTCGTAAAAAAAGAAGGACCGGCGCTTCTGTTCGAGCGCCCGGAAGGCTATGACATCCCCGTGTTGACCAATGTCTTTGGCTCATGGGAAAGAATCAAGTGGATCTTCAATGCCGAAAGCTTGGACAGCCTCGGCGGTCGATTCAAGGAATTCCTCGATCTGAAGCCCCCAGCGGGATTCATTGAGAAGATCAAGCTTCTTCCCAAGCTGAAAGAACTGGTCTCAGCTTTGCCCAGACAGGTGAAAGACGCGGCGTGCCAGGAAATCATACGGACGGAAGACGCAGACCTGGGAGAATTGCCGATATTGACCTGCTGGCCCAAAGACGGCGGGAGGTTCATTACCCTTCCAGTAGTGATAACGCGCGATCCCGAGAATGGCAGACGAAATGTGGGCATGTACAGAATGCAGATATATGACGGCCGGACAGCAGGCATGCATTGGCATGTTCACAAGGGTGGGGCAGCTCATTTCCGGAGGTCTCAAGGGAGGCTTCCCGTCGCGGTAGCCTTAGGGCCGGATCCGATTACCACCTACGCAGCTACAGCCCCTCTGCCGGAGGATATAGACGAGCTGCTTCTGGCAGGCTTTCTTAGGCAGAAGCGAGTAGAAGTGGTCAAGTGTATCACGTGCGACTTAGAAGTGCCGGCCGAATCCCAATTCGTCCTGGAAGGGTATGTAGAGCCCGGTGAAACGCGGGTGGAAGGACCGTTCGGCGATCACACAGGATTTTACTCTCCGGCCGATCATTATCCCGTGTTTCATCTGACTGCTATCGCTAGGCGCAAGAACCCCTTGTATCCGGCTACCATCGTGGGAAGGCCGCCGATGGAAGACGCTTATTTGGGCAAGGTCACGGAGCGGCTGTTCCTCCCTTTGATTAGAACCCAACTGCCTGAGATTGTGGACATCAATCTGCCGGTGGAAGGGGTCTTCCACAACCTCTGTTTTGTGTCAATCGACAAACGGTATCCGGGGCACGCTGCTAAGGTCATGCACGCCCTGTGGGGTCTAGGCCAAATGATGTTTACCAAGATCATCGTGGTCTTCGATCGTGAGGTCAACGTCCAAGACATTGGCGAAGCCCTTTTCTATTTGGGTGCAAACGTTGATCCGGGCCGTGACCTGTGCATTGCGAAGGGGCCAGTAGACGCTCTTGACCACGCGTCACCGTTGCCGCACCTCGGCTCCAAGTTAGGGGTCGACTGCACTCGTACGTGGCCTGAGGAAGGTAGCACCAGGGAATGGCCTGAGATAATCCGGATGGACCACCAGACCAAAACCAGGATTGACGAAATATGGGAGAAGTTGAACCTGTGAGATCGGGAAAGCAGGAAGAGCAAAGATGGCGTTGACCCGTTAAGCGAATGGATTGCTCATTTATGGTGTCACTCCACGTTGATGTCATTGAAACGACCCGCCGGCTCCTGTCACTCGTCAAAGTGGAACATACCCTATTCGGGTTGCCCCTTGCGTTGACTGGCACTATTCTGGCCGCACGAGGGCTTCCCAACGCCAGAATCCTCGTTCTTGTTATCATTGCTTTCGCGGGGGCGAGGGCTGCAGCCATGGGGTTCAACCGCTTGGCGGACCGTCACCTAGACGCGGCGAACCCTCGCACAGCGACACGGGAGATCCCATCAGGTCTCGTTAAGGCGACCCAAGCCTGGGGACTGGTGACGGTCTCGGCATCGGTTTTCTTCTTGGCCGCGTGGGCGCTGAATGAGCTCTGTTTTCGCTTCTCACCCTTGGTCTTGGCTACACTCCTGGGGTATTCCTACACCAAGCGCTTCACAACGTGGTGCCACCTTCTCTTGGGACTGTGTCTTGGTCTCGCTCCCGTGGCCGGCTGGCTGGCCGTAACGCCGGAATGGTCATGGATTCCGTTGGCTCTTGCGCTGGGTGTGGCCTTCTGGGTAGCGGGGTTTGACATCGTGTATGCTTGCCAAGATGTGGATTTCGATAGAACCAGCGGGCTCTATTCATTACCGACCAGGTTAGGGACGGGAGCGGCCTTGCGTCTTGCTGCGGCATTGCATGTGGTGGCATACGGATGCTTTGTCTTGACAGGAATCCTGGCCTCTCTGAGTTGGCCTTTCTACATCCTGAGCCTCATCATAGCCGGCTTGCTTTTCTGGGAACATCGTATTGTTCGGCCTGGAGACTTGAGTCGGCTTGATCTCGCGTTTTTCAAGGTGAACTCGATGGTTTCGCTGAGCTTGATCGCTGCTGTCTCATGCGGGTTGATGTGACAGAATTAAACAGGGACGGCCATCAGGGGGCTTGACGACGCGGGTATGAACCCGGCTTCCTCCGCCTTTGAGAACAGCAGGGCAATGGCACCGCGGCCCTGCTCCGAGAGGTTCACGCTGAAGGAATTTACGTAGAGCTTGATATGCTGCAGCACCACGTCGCGGTCCATTTCCTGTGCGTGCGACTGAACATAGCTCAGGGTCAGGTCCGGCGAACCCCACGCTTCGTGCAAGGAGGACCGGATGGTCTGATCCACCATACGAGCCACCTCGAAGCCCAGGTCGCGACGAACTGCAATACCGCCCAAAGGGACGGGGTGGCCAGTCTCCTGCTCCCACCATGACCCCAGATCCAATAGTGGTTCCAGTCCGTAGGAGTCCAATGTGAAGCGACCTTCGTGGATTACCAGGCCGAAGTCAACTTCCCCGCGGGCTACAGCAGGCATGATGTCGGAGAAGACCATTTGCCTGAAATTGGGCTGCTTGCCGAGGTAAAGGCTCAAGAGTAGGGCGGCAGTGGTCAGGCGCCCGGGGGAAGCTACAACCCCGCTATGTAGTCGGGCCAAAGTCTGACCTGGTCGCCCGACAACAAGAGGGCCGCATCCCCAACCCAGAGCAGCGCCGGATGATAAGAGCCCGTAAGAATCCCTGATGTGACCGAGCGCCATGAAGCTGAGCTTGGTGACATGGAGTCTTGCTTCCAAAGCCCAGTGATTAAGGGTTTCAACGTCGGCAAGCACAGGCTCGAGAATCAACGGGGATGAGAGGCGACCCTCTGCGAGCGCAGCCATAATGAACGTGTCATTCGGGCATGGGGAGTAGCCTATTTTGAGCGCGATCAAAGCTGCCTCCGCAAATAATTGAATACAACGGACTGGGCTCGCTGATTCGCTAGGTCCAAGTTCCAGGCTGACTTGTCCCTCACCCCGGCATGGTTGCTTACACCTCTGACTTCTGCCACGGTGATTCCGAACCTCTGTCCCGCCAGTGCGAGAGCGTACCCTTCCATGTTTTCCACTAAGGCCTCGAAGCGACTGGCTCTGGCCAGGGCTTGAGAGGGACTGCTCGATACTCCGGCCACGCTCAGAAACGCACCACGAGAAATTCTGAATGACTTATCCGTGGCTTCGGCCAGGGATTTGCCCAGATCCTCGGACAGGGATATAGTCTGGTTCAGCCCAGGAATGTTCAAGGGTTCGCTTTCGCCCACGCCTTCTCCAACGCAAATGCCGAGCTCCGCCAGCGTCTCGGACGAAGCCACCGCAACATCGCCAACATTCAGGCCCGAGCCCGGCAATGCGCCGGCTGAGCCGATCATGATCACTCTGTCAACTTTGATTTGGGCCAAGAGCCTACCCAGGGTGACAGCGGCTGACACAATGCCCACTCCGACCACCCCCAGATATATCGGCAGTCGGCCCAGGTTTCCGCAGTACCAAGAGCCCCCAAACGAGGGGCGATCCAACCGAGAGGTCAGCTCTTCCTTTATCCGGGCCAACTCGTCCTCCATGGCTGCCACTATGCACGTACCCATCACGCACCAGGGCCGGCCAGGCCGGTCCTCAACATCCGGACCACTCTCTTGGCCCAACGCCTGACCTCATCGTCCGAGGCTCTGTAGAGCCCGAGGCCCGCGTCCAAGTGCTGCACCCCATATACCTGGAGAAAGCGCTCCAACACAGCTTCTATTACGAAAGCGGCCTCTCTGATATCCAAATCGGGATGGATTTCGCCTCTGGCCTTTGCCACTTCGAGGAGCTCCGTCAGGTACTCTATAGATGAATGGCGTATAGATTTGATGAGCGAATTGCGATCAGGCAGGCCGTTTTCGAACAGTACTCGCAAGTAGATCTTGAACACTCGGGGGTGAGATCGAATGAACGTTACTCCGGCAAGCAGCGACCTTTCTAGGCGAGTGAAGAGGTCGTCGGTAGAAGTCTCGTCTCTGACTGCTTTCAGATAATCTCTGACCGTATCCAGGGCCCGCTCGAAAACGAAGTGAAACAGCCCGCGCTTGTCTGAGAAATAATTGAAGAGGGAGCCCTTAGATATCCCGACCCTCTTGACTATCGCGTTCAGCGAAGCACCGGCGTATCCCTCTTCCGCGAATTCTGTCAGAGCGGCTGAAAGTATGCGCTGCTGCTTGCGACCATCAAGCCCCCGAAACGTGGCTGAAACTACCACTGAGCCCTCCTGGCTAATCCCGATTCAATCTTACGTTTTACCCGGTAGCCCTGTCAACTCAATCCACGTGGAGTTTCCCCAAGAACTCCGTCGACAAAGAGGGAGAATCGTTTGACAGGCCAGCCATCCTGGTTTCTCATAAGGGCACCACCAAGACCAAGGCAGCCATGTTTTTTTGGGCGCTCATAAGTCAACCCCCTAATGTCTTGACCGCTATAGCTTTGTTTGACTCATCTTCGACAGTGTTCATTTTTTGTACAGTTGTAAGTGATTGAAGTCATGGTGCCCCATTTTTGAGCATCCTTATAATTAGCGGTAATCATTAAGGGGAGTTTCCGGCTCACGTTCAAAATGTAGTGCCGAAAAAGTGAGCGAAGCTGGAGAATTCTGCTTGATCTATGAAGCGGATAGCTTCATGATGATCCCATGTTTGTGAGAAAGAAACGTAGTGTCCGAAACGGCTCCGAATACGAGTACCTGCAGATCGTCCGATCTTGCCGCGAAGGCCGAAAAGTCAGGCAGGAAGTGATCGCCACGCTCGGCCGCGCGGACAAGCTCTTTGCGAGCGGAGAGATCGACGGTTTGTTGCGCTCCCTCGCCAAGCTCACTGACAAGCTGCGCGTTGTAGAGGCCACGCGCTCACCAGACCTCCAGGCGCGTCGGTCACTCCAGTGGGGGCCGGCCTTGGTCTTCGGTCGCTTGTGGGAGAACCAAGGTATTAGCGAGATCATCCGGAAGCTCTCTTCTGACCGCAAGTTCGGGTTCGACCCAGAGCGGGTAAGCTTCGCCATGGCCCTGCAACGGCTGTGTGAGCCCGGCTCCGACCTTGGAGGCTCCCAGTGGGTGACCACGCTAGAAGCTCCAGGCTTCCAGGAGCTGTCCCTCCAACACTTCTCCCGTACCGCAGGCTTCCTCGCCGAGGTCCGTGGGGAGATCGAGACCGAGTTCTCCTGGCAGGACCGGAACCTGTTCACCCAGGATTTCGACCTGATGTTCATCGATACCACGGGTGTGTACGTGTACCGTGACGAGGAGAACGAGCTGTTTCGCCGGGGTCACTCTCGAGATCACAGACCGGATCTGCCGCAGTTGGCTCTCTGTGTCGTGGTCAACGCAACCGGCTGGCCTGTGGCATGGGAGGTGTTCCCCGGCAACACCGCTGACGTGCGTGCCATGGAGAAGATGGTGAAGCGGCTGCGCAAGCGCCTGTCTATCCGTAAGGTGGTGGTTGCCGATCGGGGCATGATCTCCAAGGACAGCATCAAGCTTCTTGCGCAAGATCCCGATGCCCCCTTCGACTACATCCTGGGATGTCGGATGCGGCGTCAGAAGGAGGTCAACGAAGAGGTCCTCGCGCGGGCGGGACGCTACCGCACCGTTGGCGACAACCTTCAGGTGAAGGAAGTCCGGGTAGGAGACAGACGCTACGTCGTGTGCCGTATCCCCATCGAAGCCAAGAAGGACAAGGCTCAACGGGAAGCGATCATCGAGAAGCTTGAGGGCATCATAGCTAGAGACGGAGCCAAGTCCTCGGTGGGGAACCGCGGGTACGCGAGGTTCATCAAGATGGACAAGAACAGTGTGTCCATCAGCAGCGATGCAGTGCAGGCCGATGCAAGGCTCGGCGGCAAGTTCGTGCTCACCACCAACACGGACCTTCCCGCAGCCAAGGTTGCCCTCACCTACAAGAGCCTGTGGAGGGTGGAGCGCACGTTCCGGGAGCAGAAATCCACGCTGGAAGTGCGGCCGATCTACCACCAGTGCCCGCATATGGCCATCGGTCACATCTCGGCGAGCTTCCTGGCCTTGCGCCTGGAGGTTGACCTCCAGCGTCGTCTGGACGAGAGGAAGGTGGAGATCTCTTGGCAGGATCTCATGCGCGATCTGGGACAAGTCCACAGCGTGATCGTGGATCTCGAGGGCATGCGCTACCGACTTCGCACGAGCATGGTGGGGTCAAGCTACCAAGCCTTCCAGGCCGCAGGCGTGCGCCCACCTGAGACCGTCACCCTTCTAGGCCCGGCACCTCCGGACTCCATCACCCCTGAACCCATGCAACCGACCCTGTTGTAGTGCCAAACTCTTGCACCTTCTTTGTATCTTATTGATTCAATTTAACTTTACAGTTTTCACTGTCGAAGATGAGTCAAAGGGAAACACATCCAAGCCTGCGAGAACAGATCCTCTGGTACTCGACCTCGAGGGGAATGGCATCGAAACAGTCAGCATGCATGGCGGCAGAGGTTTTGACCTCGATGGCGACGGTTTTGGCGAGGCCACGGGTTGGGTTGCTCCCGGCGACGGGTTGCTGGTCATGGACAGGACCGGCGACGGTGTCATTCTCGACGGGAGCGAATTGTTCAGCGACCTGACAATCCTAAGGGATGGCACGAGGCCTGCAAATGGCTTTGAGGCATTGGCTGAATTGGATGACAGTGAGGATAGCAGAATCGATGCATCTGATCCCGGCTTTTCGCAACTGCGGCTGTTAACGGGCATGTATTCGAGGGTTTTGACGAAAATGGATATAGGCTCCAAACTTTGAGTGACTTTGGCATCAAATCGATAAGTCTCTACTCAACGATCACCAATTCTACCGACGCACAGGGCAACACGCAACTCAGGTCCGCCAGCTTTGAGTGGGACGACGGTACAGCCGGTCAGAGTGCTGAATACGAATTCCAGACTGACAACTCGTATGCTGTTCCCATCTACTGGTATGATGTTCCGGAGGACATCGTAGCGCTTCCTAGCCCAACTTCGACAGATGTTGAAGCCGATCTTGTGATATAAACTACTTAGCCCATGTTTTGGCGCTACGCCGTTTTGTTTGTATCGTGCCATTTCTTCTTTGGCGGTATCACCTGCTCGGGCACATCGAGCAGCCGATAGAGCTCCCGGTGGCGAGGCTCAGGCGTCGAGGGCTTGCGGATCTTGAGCACCCGTCCGTCATCGGTAGGCAAGACGACGGTCGAGACCCGGTGGGTCTTGAGCTGTTCCCGGACTGCCGAAAGGCTGGTGTACTCCCCCTTGTCTCTGAGAATCTTTTCTATAGCCACCAGCAGGTGATACGCCAACACGCACAGAAAAATGTGGGTGTCCACCCGGTGGGGCAACTGATGAAATATCGGTCTTTCCGCCAGCGGGCTTTTCACGGCCCGAAAAGCATCCTCGGCACTTGTCAGGAGATTGTATATCCTCCAACCCTCCTCGGCAGTAAGGTCCGTGCGGTCGGTTTTGAGCAGATACGAGCCGTCGAGAGTAACGGCCTTGTCATACTTTTCGGGGGTGAGTTAAGCCGAAAATGTCTTGGAACCAGTGTCATATGCTATGTCATAGTACCGGGCCACCCCGGGATACCGCTCTTTGAGGCGGCCTATTGCCTCCCCAATCTTCCCGGGCTTGACCAGTCTCCCATTGGCGAACCTCCTTGCAAGCTTATCCAAATCCGCCACGAAGCGCTGCTCTTGCTTCTCCTGATCGCCTTATCCTCTTGGGTGCGTCCCTCGCTCAGTCACAACACGTGTGTTTCGTCCTGAGTCTTCTTCATCCGTACTCTGACGGGACTCTTCTTCTGGAACGGGTTTGTAGGTGAGCTGGTCAGTTTCATCTCTTCGAAACCTTCACAGTCCTCAAATTCTCCCAGCCATTGGTCACGTTCGGGCTGTCGGCTCGCCACCAGGTAGTGGAGGTTGCGGGCTCGTATCTGTTCCAGGTTTTCGGCATAGGCCATTCCCCGATCAACCACTACGGTTTGACCTGGCTTGAAACCTACCCGTGCCTCCAAAAGCCCCAATGTGTGGGGCAGGGTTTTTCTGTCCTGGGTGTTTCCCGGAAACACCTCGTGGCAAAGAGGAAACCCATCACGACTTACCACCAGCCCCACGACGACCTGATCACAGTCGAATCGCTTGTCCCGTGAATAGCCTTTCTTGGCCTTCCAATTCATTTCGCGCTGGCCTTCGAAATACGTGGAGGTCAGATCATACAGAAAACCTGTCTGATCGAGGTTGAAAGGGTCTCGTTCACGTTCGACAAGACGAGACCTCTTTGATCTTGGGGTACACGGCGTCCATGTTTCGGTAAAGGGGGGCTTCGGTTAAAGAGTCAAAATCCTCGGCGAGGATATCACCCAGAGCGGTGGACCGAATCCAATCGGGTATGGCGTGTTCAGAGCACGGCCACTAGAGCCTGTTCATCTTCATCACATAGGTGAGCGCCCTCTCCCGGGGAGACAAACCCACGTCGGCGAGAATCTCCGACAACCCTAGCTTTCTCCAGAAACAGTATCCCACATGAACAGGGCCAGCCTCCCGGTCCATTTCGATCTCGATCCGATCCGTGTGAACCGCCACCAGACCATCGGACGACATCTCCTGAGCCACGGCTTTGGCACAAGGCGGAACTCTGCTCTGTCGACTGCGTACCTGTTCAACGATTCCCAGGACCTCTTCATCATACGGTTCAAACAGATCAAGTTGCCCCACCAAAGCGGCTTCCACTTTGTACACAAGGCGGAGCCAGTCGCCGGCCGGCCGCGGTCCGAGGTCTCCCAGAGAGCAGACCACGTTCTGCCGCGGGCCTTTCGGAGTGCGCACCGCCTCCACGATCTGTTAGTTGGTATAGCTCTTGTTCTTGTACTTGCCGATCTTCTTCCGAATAAATGTGCCACTGTTGCTGGCAGGGCACTATCCCCCTGTCAAGTCACAAGAGTCACTGCTTTGGCACTACAAACAGTCAGGCCCATGTGCCATTCTTGATATCATTGGCGATTTCTGGTGCACTCATCTCAAAAGCGGCCAATGGCATACCATATGCAGGTCGAAGTTGGGCTAGAACCTCGGGGCCGGTGCACGTCCATCGCAGAGAGGAACACTGGGACCTCGCCCCGGCAGTTTTGCCGCACGTTGAAGTGGGTGACTTCGGCCTATCGGGCATTCGCTGCATCAACGAGTTGCGGTGCACCAGCAACCTCAACAAATATCGCTCCTGGGAACACTCGGGCTCCCTTGGACAATGATATCTTGAGCATATTCAGGCGTCCCACACAATCGAAGGCCGATTTGCTACTCCTTCGCACCGTAATCTTTGAGCAGTCTCAGCAAGTTCGGAGCTTCGGTGGAGCTCTTCAGAGCCATTTTGAGGGGGGTCATACCCTCACCGTTTATGGCATTGACGTCCGCCCCTCTTTCGACCAGGATTTTCACTACGTCAGTCTTGTGGTATAGCGCAGCGGCCATCAGCGGTGTGGTTCCCTTGGGGTTCACCTCGTTGACGTTTGCGCCGTTGTCGAGCAGTACCTTCACTATGTCTGAGCGCCCCATCATGCAGGCAGCGAGTAAAGGAGAATTCCCACCTTCATCCGTTGCATTGACGTTTGCACCGCTGGCGATCAAGTGTTTGGCCACATCCAGGTGGCCGTTCATCGAGGCGACGATGAGAGCCGTCATGCCCGTTTCATCTTTTTGATTGACATCGTCTCCCCTTGTCAGCAGGTCCTGAATCACCCCCAAGTCACCCTTGGCTGCGCCTTGAATAAGGGCAGGACGAGTCCCCTGCGCTGCCGCAAGGTTCGTGAAAGTTGAAGTTAGCGGAATAAGAATGATCAATGCGAAAAGAAGGCTGAATCGCCTCATAAGGCCCTCCTATTACCAAAAGAGACTGGCTTTCTCGATTGTGGCTCTTTGGCCGCGACCTTGGACGCCCTCCGATTCGACGGACTTCCTATTATTGTTTACAGCCGACGGAGTGAAAACCCGCGTGGGGATGAGAATTCTTTTGAGTGTGTGCTCTGAGTGTAGATTGCGGCGGCAGGTGTTACTAACAAGTCATTGAAATACAGGAGAAACCGTTTATCCCCGATCACTGAGATTGTGCCGGCCGAGGTTTGCACCAGCAGTCCGCTGGTGCCTGCCCCCGACCGCGGCCTCTTCCCATTGCACCGGGGGCCACACACGATCGGTTCTTGACAAAAAAAGCAAATGCGGCGCGCTTTTCCTCAGGAAGATTCGCCATGACATTGTCTATGCGATTGAAAGCTTCTCGTTCCATCCGGTTCTTGAGGGCCAGCAATTCTTCCACACTCTGTTCCACTTCCTTCACATTACCCGGATGCTTCGTGATTAGGTCTATCACTTCCCCATTCTTCTTCTCAATTTCACTGAGCAATGCAAACATATGTTGGCGAGATTCTTGGGACCACATGGCTCGGATTGTCTTGAAATCAGCCTCATTCAGCGGCTGCACCTTCGTCTCGCTCGTTTCGGTGACCGGCATTGCTGGACTTCTCTGTGCCCAAAGCTGCCAGCCCACCGTCGCGGCAACGCCGACATTTATTGCTACGGACAAGAGTAGAACAAGGAGAAGGCTCTTTTTCATTTATCGCTATCCTGTCCGAAGAGATCAAACGCCACCTGGGCAAACGACCCGGTTTGCCCAGGGATCACGTCCTCCATGCTGATTTCCGATCTCGGCTGCATGACCAGTTCACCGATTGACCGCCCCGACATGCCACCAATGCCCAAGGCCACGAATACCAGCGCGGCCATGAGAGGCACTCGACACCATGCAGGGAGCACAAAAGCCATTCTCTCGTTGCCATGTGGATGAGTGATACGCTCTCTTACACTCGCAGCCAGACCGACAGGCACCGGACTCACCGGGAATGCCATCAGGCGAGCATTGAGTGAAACCACTTGCTCCTGAAAGGCTAGACATGCCTCGCACAGATCGAGATGAGCCTCCACTTGAGCCGCGAGAGATTCCGGCAGCTCACCGTCAACAAGCCTAGATATCTGCTTCTCAACGTCTGCACACCTCATGACTTCACCCTCTGTACTTTTATACAGCGGAAAAAAGAAAATCTCGCGGAATTTTCTAACTATCTCTCATAGAAGCGAGAAGATTCTGCCGAGCCCGGTAAATCAAAGATTCTACCGATGAGGCCGAACTCTTCAATACGGTCGCGATGTCCTCGTAACTCAGGGCTTCCCGTGTCTTGAGGAGAAGGGCAGTCCGTTGTCTCTCCGGCAGCGCCTTCAGTGCAGCATTGAGCTTCCTTAGCTCTTGCTTTGTTTCCAGCAGTGATTCTGGATTTAGTGGCTCCAGGAGAACTGAATCCTCTCGGTACACCGGATTGGTCTCGTCGGTTGTGTCCTCGCTGAAAAAGCGCGTGGCTTTCCTGGCAAGCGCGTGGAAGACATTGACGCTCTGGTTCCGGGCAATCATCAGAATCCATGTCTTAAAGCTCGCCTTTTCAGAAGAAAACTCTCCAATATGTCGGAATGCCTTCAGAAGGGTCTCTTGCACTACATCTTCTGCGTCGAGGCGGGACTTCGTGATCTCGAATGCCAATCTGTAGACCAGAGGGGCATAGCGGTCTGCGAGAGTTCCAAAAGCGGCGTCTGAACCGTTCTGGGCTCTCCAAACCAACTCCTCGTCGGTCAGTTGATGGGGTGATTCCATAAGGTCTCATGCCTCAGCGTGGTCGCTTCGGACCCATTGATGGAGCTGACAACCAAGTTTGGTTCCCATTTACCATCGAGACTGGCCTTCACACCGAGAGAGGATGCAGCCAAAAAAAACCTCTTGACATTTTGACGTATTGGTAAAAATGTCAATATCCCAGAATGGCCGGAAGCGCAAGAACAAAACCCCGGACTTGAACTGTTCACGATTACGCGTCGCGAGACTGTCGGATGCGCAAAATCACCTTTCTCAAAGGTTTTGCCGTGAGACAGCACCATAGAGGGCGAAAGGAGTTCGTAGGCATGAAAAAATTCGGAGTGGTGGTCTCGGCAGCGGCCATGGTAGGGTTGCTGGGAACTTACGCGCTGGGCTTTTTTGCCTGGGCGCCGTACTCTTCCTGGGGTGGTACAGCGTACAGCAGCGGAGCATGCAGTAGTGGGTACTGTCCTGCCAGCTCATCGAGTAGCGGCTATTGGCCCTCAGCATCGTCGAGCGGCGGTGGGTATTCCTATCCGACTGCGTCTTCGAGCAGTAGCGGATACTACTATCCGGCGTCATCCTCCAGCAGCAGCGGAAACTACTCTTATAATGCTTCGAGTAGCAGCAGCGGGCACTATTGGCCGTCGAGTTCTTCAAGCAGTGGATACTATCCGGCGAGTAGCTCGTCCAGCGGCTATTACTATTACTGAGTGGAGAAAAGCCTCCTTCACACCAGTACCATGCGGCCTTGGGGCGATCATTCGAGAGGGTGATCGCCCTTTTTTTGTCACTAAAGGAGAGATCTTTTCGTCTTCCCGTATCGTCATTTCAGCCCCGCAGCACGCAACGCGTCTATTATGCGCGCCAAGTCCGCTGGATTCTTGTACGGCAGTCTTTCTGTAGCTTTCTCCACAGAAAAGTTTGGCTTCAGCCGCAGTAATTCCTCCGCTGCCTCACGAGCCTCAGCCTGGCGTCCTGCCAGACTGTAGGTAACAGCGAGAAACATCTGGACGCTGGCACTGTCAGCCTTATCTTGGAGAGTCTTCCTGTAGGCCTCGATCGCCTGGTCATACCGTTTTATTCCCATGAAGGCATTCCCAAGAGCAGTAAAATACCAACTCGGTGATATCGGATTAAGCTGGATCGCTTTTTCAAGCAGCGCCGTGGCTTCCTCGGGTCTTCCCGAGAATACCAGGATGTGCGCAAGGGAAGCATATGCATCGGCCCCGTTAGGGTTGAGAGTTGCAGCCCGTTGGGCTTCTCGTAGCGCAGCGTCATGCTCCCGCTTAATGAGATGTGCACGGCTCATGATCAGGTGGGCAAAGTCTGAGGAATCATCCAAGGCAATTGCCTTCTGAGCGTATGTTTCTACCTTAGCAATGGACTCATGAGGAGCCTCAGTCCAGCCTTTGGCGATATCGAGGAGGTAAGTTCTCGCCAGAGCAGCGTACGCTCTCGACGAAGCCGGATCGAGAGTAATCGCTTCCTCAAGGAGCGATCTGGCCCTTAAATTGGTTTCTTTCTTTTCCTCTTTTTCCTTCCCAGCGTAGGCCATTGCCTGCATGAACTTTTCTAGCGCTCTAAGGTTCAATGAAGGGGACTTCTCCGCTTTCATCCAGGCCCTGTCCCCCGGCGTGAGCTTGACCTGCAAGGCCGATACGATTTGGGCCGTGATTTCTTCCTGTAATTTGAGAACATCTTTCAGTTCCTGATCGTACCGTTCCGCCCACAGATGATGCCCTGTTTCGGCATCAATGAGTTGAGCGGTGACCCTTACGCGGTCTCCAGACCTGCGAACACTGCCTTCCAACACGTATCTCACGCGCAACTCGCGACCAACTTGCTGGATATTCGTGGCCTTCCCCTTCAGAGCGAAAGATGAGTTGCTCGCGATCACGAAAAGCTTCGGGACCTTGGACAAGGTCGTGGTGATCTCTTCGGTGATGCCGTCGCTGAAAAACTCTTGCTCTGGATCACCACTCAAATTGGTGAAAGGGAGAACCGCGATGGACGGAATATCGGCAGCGGGCGATACCGGCTTCTGTAAAGGTTGGCTTTCAGACGGCGATGAAACGGGTCGCACGTAAGACTGCCATACCCGGAGCCCTGTCGCCACGACCAGGAAAATTAATATGGCAAACGCAAGGCGTATCGCCCACCGCCTCAACTTGAGGCCTCGTGCTGGTCCGTTTTCCGGGGGCAGAGTTGCCGGCGCCATTAAGACGCGGTAAACCCGCACGGGTTCGCCAATATTCTTCAGTGCTTTTTCTCCGATATACTGATATCTTAACCGAGATCTCTTCTTGACCTGGTCGTAGGCATTGCCGGAGATACAGATACCCCCTCCCTCTGCTAGACCTTCCAACCTGGCCGCGATGTTGACGCCATCACCGAAAATCTTATCCCCCTGTTCGATGACTTCCCCCACGTCAATACCTATGCGGAACTCCATTCTTTGGTTTTCCGGTAGGTCGTTGTTTCTGGTATTGATATCATGTTGAAATTCCACCGCGCAGTCCAATGCACTTACAACACTAAGGAATTCCACGAGGAAGCCATCCCCCGCAGTATCAACGATGCGGCCCTCATGCCTCTTGACAAATCCGTCCAGGACGTTGCGGTAATCTGTCAAAATGCGAACCGTCGCTACTTCGTCCTCGCCCATGAGGCGGCTGTAACCTTTGACATCCGCATGAAGCACGGCAGTGAGTCTACGTTTCATTCTTTCGGAAGTCATCTGATCTGATCCTGAAAACTGTCAAAGCTGCCTGACTTCCTTCCCGTCCAGGGCCACCGCGTCCCATCCGCCGCCCTGTACGCTCTCCCCATTGCCCTCTCCGAATAACCAGCACCTTGCTGGGCTGAGAGAGGGTCGCTTTCTCCCATGATGAATTCTACCATTTTGACGGGCAGAATTCGCCGGTAAATTTATGCCAAGAAAAAGGCCCTGTTCGCACAGGGCCTTCCCACTTTCGTCCAACTCTCCGGGGGTCGGTAATCCTATCGTCGCCTCCAGCCTGCCCAAAACGGGTAGCCGTCTTCATCCCTCAACTTCAACACGTCCGAACCCTTCTTGATTTCGGCAGCGATGATCACTGGCTTCCCCTCAAAGGCTATTTTAGACCCTTTGATCTCAAGCTTGTCCTTGGGCTCAATCTTCATGTCTTGATTCTCAATGAACCATCCGGGGCCCAGGTGAACCGGGATGTCCCCTTGGTCGGTTTTGAGAATAAGGTGTACGCCGTATGACATCCCACGAATGGGCGTGATTTTGTCCACCTTGACTACCTGGCCACTGACGGTCTCCAGGCTTTTCGGATCGTACATGCCGCCATACTTGGTTCCCGGGCCCCAACCCCCGCTTCCCCTCCATCTCATTCCCTGCTGCGCCAGTGTGTCGGTTGCAAGGGCCGTAACGGCCATAATCGCGATTATCGTTGTGAACGTGGCGAATTTCTTCACGTTTACCTCCTTTTCCTTTGAGTGTCAGGTTTCTGGGCAAGTCCAAATTTCATGATCGGTTTCAGTAGTGCCCTGTAAACCAGGAGACCACAATAGTGAGGACGTGGGCCAAAGCCAATATTCCACCAAATCCCTGCGTGTCCTGGGTACTACCTGTCCCACCACGGACCGCGACCGAATCCCATGCCCATATTCGAGCTATATGGACCGACCTGTTTCTTCTGGTCCGGGGTGAGAAGAGCCCATATCTTGGTGCCCATCGCCCGGCCCTCGTTCCGCATCTTGTCTTGGAGTGCCCAGATTTCCTGCCGTTTCTTTTCCATGAGGCGTTCGTCGGTATTTGGGCTGTTGGCCAACTTTGCGAATTCAATCTTCTTTCTTCCGATTTCCCCACGCAGCGCCTCCTGCTTCTTGAGGAAATCCAGTCTGATAGAAGTCACCTGCCTCTGCTGGTCAGGGGTCAGGTTGCTCCACATCATACCCCTCGGTCCCATGCCCCAGCCGGGACCAGCGCCCCAGGGTCCAGCGGACGCCAAAGAAGCGGTGAATAGAATTGCGAAACCAGCGACGACTACCAGTATTCTTGAGACTCTCATTTGGTACCTCCCTGGAAGTGTTGGAATTCCTTTCCTGTACATGGTTACAGTGGAGCTGGACAAATCCCGCGCAAGGGAGTAATGGTTTCGATGGCGAACCGGTCTGGAGCGAGCCCGGCCCTTAGCAATCACTGCTGAAAAAAGAGTTGACAAATCTTCTGAACCTTTTTACCATTTCAGAAAATACTAAAAAGGGAAGCCCATGCAACTGAACCACAGAGGACGATTACAGCTCACAGCTGAGGTGTTCAAGGCCCTCGGGCATCCCCTCCGCTTGGGCATCATCGAGTTTCTCCAGGACGGAGAGAAGTGTGTCTGCGAGATAGTCAAGTATGTAGGGACAGAGGTGTCCAACGTTTCCAAGCACCTGTCGATCCTGAAAAAGGCGGGCATCGTTTCCGACCGGAGGGACGGCATGAACGTCATGTACGGCCTTGTTATGCCCTGCGTCGTTGAATTTGCCTCGTGCATCGAAGGTGTGGTGATCAAGCGGCTCGAAGATCAACGCGCACTCATGGTCGCCTAAGAATGAGCGCAGACTGGATACCCAACTGTTGGCCGGGGATAGTTGCAAGAGACGCTGCACGGATCCGTGTGCGTTCCTTTTTTTGCTTCGACTTATCACCTTTTGGGTAAATGGTTAAAAGGTTATGACCTTCTCCAAGAATCCAGGGAAGCTACAAATAAAGGCTGATGTGTTCAGAGCCCTGGGATCTGCGGCGCGCTTGGGAATTGTCGAGCTACTCGGCTCCGGTGAGATGGAGGTCGGCCGAATTGCCTGTCACATAGGGACGGACAGGTCGAACGTGTCCAAGCGGCTTACCACGCTTCGCAAGTGCGGGCTAGTCTCGGATAGAAAGCAAGGCTCAACGGTCTTCTGCACGCTAGCGATCCCCGAAATAAAGGATTTCATCAAGCGTGTGGAGGCTCATGTGGCGAAAACACATGAATAGCAGTCAAATTTGAAAGATTCGGCAGTCTCGAATTCTCATTAGACGGTAGGGCCTCCTTCACGAGAGAATCTTTGAGTTCGATGTGAACGGAACCCCACCCTGACTGAGTAGCGACCAGTTTGGTCCGCCTGATGAAACGCTTTGAGACGAGGAACATGGAACCCGAGCAGAAAGCTTGTGTTCTCCGAACAGAAAGGAATTGGAGAGAAAATCATGTCAGACGAAAAGGTGTTGTCATCCGTTGAGGCCCGGGCAGTAGGCTCCGAGTCATCTCTCGATGTCACCGCTGGGGAGCCTGAAACTCGCTCCAT
>CAYZET010000040.1:0-20401 GCA_964477215.1 uncultured Syntrophaceae bacterium
GGTAGCGTATTGCACAAGGCACACCCGCGTTCACAGCGGTCGCAAGCATATCCGCGAGCTCGGATTCATCGGACGGGGCCATGATCACGAGATTAGGAATGCTTCTGGCAAACACAATATCAAAGACCCCATGATGCGTCGGGCCGTCTTCTCCCACTACGCCCGCGCGATCCATGGCAAAGACTACGGGCAGATTCTGCATGCACACATCGTGAATGATGTGATCATAGCCACGCTGAAGAAACGTGGAATATATGGCGACGACAGGTCGATACCCTTCACATGCCATGCCCGCGGCAAAGATCACCCCGTGTTGTTCCGCAATACCCACGTCGAAAAGGCGGCCCGGAAACAACTTACCAAAATCCGCCAGCCCCGTGCCATATTCCATTGCCGCGGTGACAGCCACGATTTTCGGATCTTTCCGGGCCAATTTCGCAAGAGTGTCCCCGAATACATCGGTATACGTGGGAGGCCCGTCGTTGGACAGAATTTCTCCGGTCTCGACATTGAAAGGTCCCACTCCGTGGAATTTGCTTGGGTTTTTTTCCGCCTCGCAATAGCCTTTCCCTTTGCACGTCACCGTATGGATCAGGACCGGTTCCCGGAATCGCTTGACGTTGGTGAACGTTTCTACGAGATGCTTGATGCGATGGCCGTCTATGGGCCCTACGTAATTGAAGCCGAGCTCCTCGAACAGTCTGCCTGGAGTTATGAATCCCTTTAATGCGTCCTCGAACTGGCTGGCTACGACGTACATGGATCGTCCCATGATGCCGGGAATGTTTTTCAGGATGCTCTTGACCTCATCCCGGAAACGGGTGACCACTTGGCCTGTCATGATGCGATTGAGGTACGCGGCCATAGCTCCCACGTTGGGCGAAATGGACATCTCGTTGTCATTAAGAATGATAATGAGATCCTTCTCAGCAGCTCCAGCCTGGTTGAGACCTTCGTACGAGACGCCGCAGGTAAGCGAGCCATCACCGACCACCGCAATGACCTTGTGGTCCTGACCGCTCATGCACCTGGCATGTGTGAGTCCTGCAGCCACGCTGATGGCATTTCCCGCGTGCCCCACATCGAAGAAATCGTAGGGGCTTTCCTCACGCTTTGGGAATCCGGCGAGGCCGCCGAGACTCCGCAAGCTGGGGAACGCATCTTTTCGACCGGTGAGTATTTTGTAGGCATACGCTTGATGCCCCACGTCGAACACTATGCGATCCCGCGGAGGAGAAAATACTTTTAGGATGGCGAGTGTCAGCTCAACCACGCCGAGACTTGATGCCAGGTGGCCTCCCCGATTCGAGACGGTACGGATGATGAGGTCCCGCACTTCTCGTGCCAACAGATCCAACGATTCGATCGAGAGATCTTTGAGGTCAGCCGGGGATTCTATCCGGGCGAGCAACGAATTGACCGGACCGGGATTCTTATCAATCATACCACTCATGAAACTACCCTATCAGCTTACTCGGTCTCCCACATATTTGGCAATCTCTCCGAGCATCCTAGCTTGGTCGCCGAGAGGAGCAATGGACTGAACTGCATCCTGGATGAGCTCATGCATCATGTCCTTGGCACGAGCCCTTCCAAAGAGCCTGGGATAGGTGGCCTTTCCGCGCGAGGAGTCCTTCTTGACGGCCTTTCCCAGCTTCGCGGGATCGCCTTCCAGGTCCAGCAGATCGTCCTTGATTTGAAAGGCCCGCCCCAGACACTCGCCGTAGTGCACCAGAGACTGTATCTGATCCTCATTCCCTCCGCCTAATCGTGCACCGCACGTGACCGAGGCCTTAATAAGGGCGGCAGTCTTAAAACTCATGATTTGCCAGACGGTCTCGGGGTCGACCCGTTTCGCCTCACTCGAGATGTCAAGCACCTGACCGGCGATGAGACGCTCGGAGCCGGAGGCCAGTGCCAGCTCGTACACCACTGCCAGCACATGTTCGGGCCGGAACATCCTCACGGTTCGGGGCGACGTCAACAGTCCGAACGCGAACGTGAGCAGAGCGTCCCCAGCGAGAATTGCTATTGCTTCTCCGAACACTTTGTGCGCAGTGGGCTTTCCCCTCCGTAAATCGTCGTCGTCCATTGCAGGCAGGTCGTCGTGGACAAGCGAGTACGTATGGACGCATTCGATAGCTACTGCCAGCGGTAAGACGCTGCTGCTGTCTCCGCCCACTGTCTCGGCCGCAGCAATAGCTAGAATCGGCCTCAGGCGCTTGCCTCCAGCGAAAACCGGGTACCTCATTGCTCGGTGCAAAATGGTGGGCTCATTATGCTCTGCCGGCAGAAGGTCGTCAAGTGCTGCGTCCACCAGGCGGCGTCTGTCAGCCAGATATTCTTCGACTCTCGGAGACACGGCCACCTTTACTCCTCTGCTCGCTGGAATGGAACTCGTTCCATGGTGGCCATCAATTCCTCTACTCGACTTTCGGCCCGACTGAGAATGTCGAACAGTCGTCGAGACAAGCCTACACCCTCCTCGAACAGTTTCAAGCTTTCTTCCAGATTCAAGCCACCCTGCTCGATTTTCTCCACAACCGTACGCAACCGTTCCAGGTTGAGGTCAAACTCCTCGGGCCCTTCTTCTCTCTCTTTCGCTTTCTTCATCCGGCACCTTTCCGGGATGAATCCCATTGTGTGACACGGACACCCCATCGAGACCCGGCCTTTCCTCGTGCCTACTGGGTATCCGATGTGATGAGCTCGCTCAGTTCTCTTTTAGCTGCCGCCGAGCCCGGATCGATATTCACTGCCTTCACAAAGCACGATCTTGCTTGGCTGGACCGCCTGAAGAATCGTTTGTGGATGATCCCCTCAAGGTAGTAGCCTTCAGCCATTTTTTGGGGTAGGATGCCCGCCTGCCGCTCCCGGATTCTATTGGCTTCCTGTATCTCATCCAGAGCAGTCTTGACATAGTGTGCCGGAAAATTCTGGTGAAGCCGTCCCTTTATCTTCGATTCAGCCATCGCGAACAGGACATCCGCGTACAATGCCGTCTGAGTCTCACCCCTCTCCTGCAGCAACAGTCGAGCTTCGTCGAACAGGTCCAGCGCTTCCACGTAATGGGTCTTCTCAGCTAGGTTCTGCCCCATTTCCAGCAGCTTCTTCGGGTTCACGGGCCCAGAAATTTCTGCGCCCGCCGGCCCACCTATGCAGAGTACGGTCGCGATCGTCAAGATCGCCAGCGTGCATATCCGGATGCTTGTTCGTCCCATGACGATCGAATTTCCTTGTGGTTCATCTGTCTATCAGAATACAGCAAACGGGAAATTGGTCAATTGGTAGGCATGTCTGGAACGGCTGGAGCCTGCGTTCAAGGACCGGTTTGCGTTCTACATAATGAGCTGAGCGGGTTTCGAGCCGGAGATAGGGAGGCGTCGCGGGATGCCCCTCATTGGGTAAACTCGAACTCCACCCTCCTTCCCATTCTTTCAGGCATCCCTGCCCCGACCATGGACTGGGTGCTCCCGTGGGCCAAAATGCTGATCCGAGACGCGGGGATCCCATATCTGGTTACAAGCTCTCGTGCCACCGCTTCAGCCCGCTTTTGGGACAGAGTCATGTTAAGGGCGGGGTTTCCCGGTCCGTCGGCGAAGCCATGCAGCACCAGCCTGGAGCCAGGGGTTTGGCGCAAAATCATGGCTGCGGCTTCTAGGGCCGCCCTGTTACTCTGATCTGCCGAGGGATCTTTCGACCGCACAGACACACTCTTGATGTCAAATGTCACTGGACCCACCCGCTGCTGGCTCGCCTGCGGAGCTTGTCTCTCGGGAGATGGACCGCAAGGTTTCACGAGGTGCTTCTTCATCCAGGCATGCCACGGGGCGGGATTGTTGACGTCGTTGCAATTCAGGTACTCCCCTCGACACTTCTGCGCAATTCCCCGCAGATGATAATTTCCATCCTGCGCTCTCCCGATCTGGAAGGTGTGAACCTCGAGGTCAGGGTTGTTGCGGCAAATCTGGTCCGCTATCTTCACCGGATCACTCTGACACGATTCTACGCCTCCGCCGACCAACACGATGATGCTCTTACCCGAGGCTCCGGCCACATCACCAGCAGCCGCACGGAGCCCCGCTGACAGCGAGCTCACCCCATAAGACACGTTCCTGGGGAATGCATTGATAAATCTCTGAGGATCCCATGGCCCGATAGCGAGCACACTCTCCGTATTGTCACATCCCAGTCCGACCTTGAGGCCATAGTGCCGCAGGCCCACGTTGAAGAAGCCGTCAGCGGTCAGAGGAACCGCTCTTTCGAAAAACCGCATTTGCTCGAGAAGGCGCTGGTAATGGTCTTTCTCCTTCATGAAGCCGGAAGCGTCAAAGAGAACAAGTATATTCTCGACTTTCCTGCAATCGTCGGCCCGTGCGACGACAGCTACAGGAACCAGCGTTAGCATGATCAGGCCGATTCTTAACTTTATGCGGAGCCAGTCCCTGAAGTTCCGCTCCATGACGGTCCTCCCTTCAGACATCCCTCGCGGGATTACGCGGGGCTGCCGATTTCGGTGGAATTAGCAGAGGATGGGAAGATTGTCAAGAATTATAATAGAATACCTCCGCTCATCCGCGTCCGACGGCCGTTCTGAAGCGCCTCTCACCTCACGGGTGTTTGATTCTGACGCACTCTCCTCGCGAATGTTGCGGTCCACATCCTTGACATGGATCGTCGAGGCCGTATTCTGGGCCAATGAGCTCACAGGCCCCTCACTCTCGCAGCGAGCACGCGTGGATTCTCGCAGTTGCATTGGCGGCCCTGGCAGGCGCATTCGTGCTCCAACCAACCGGGACCGGGAAACTTTATCTGCCCCTGCCCTTTTTGAACGAGAGAATTGTGCTTCCCGACACCTGTCTTAGCAGAACTGTTTTCGGCCTGGCGTGTCCGGGCTGCGGGCTCACGAGAAGCTTCGTTCATGCAGCCCGGGGAGACTTCCGACAGTCTTGGCGGTACAACCCCCTGGGGCCGGCCCTCTTTGCAGTCTGCTTGCTCCAGATCCCCTACCGAATCATCGAATTCACGGGTTTGAGCAAGAGTTGGCGAATCTGGTCGCGAGGAAAAGAGTATCTGGGAGCGGTTATGTGGGCGATCGTGGCAGGCCTGATCGGAAGCTGGGTAATCAGAACGCTTTTCTCGGACTTCGCTCCGTGGTAGTCCATAGCACCGTATTTTTGGGAGAAGATCGATGCTCGAAAACTTTCTCTCTGTACTGTTCACCGGTGCGATCTTGACAATTCTCTGCGTCGCGGTCGCGCACGTATGGGCCTGCGTGTACGGTCATCATACGCGCCAGGATGAGACCTTGTTTATCAGTGCACGCGATGGCTGGCGTCTCGCATTGCACAGGTATCGGCCTGTAGGAGACCGAGTGGGATTACCTGTCATTCTCTGCCACGGTCTTGGGGGGAACCGGTATAGCTTCGATCTGGCTGGTGCTCCTTCACTCGCTCCATTTCTGAAGGACACAGGCAGAGACGTCTGGGTCATCGAGCTCCGTGGCTCCGGTTTGAGCGCCCGTCCTGGCTTGCTGCGCTCCGATGTCCCGCTCTCCTGGGGCTTCGACGATCATCTCGACAAGGATACTCCCGCGGCAATCGACTTCGTGTGCGCACGAACGGGAGCTCCAGCGATACATTGGATCGGTCACAGCATGGGCGGCATGCTGGGCTTATGCCATGTGGCGAACACGACAGATTCGCGGGTAAAGTCCCTAGTCACATTGGGATCTCCCACCGATTTCAAGAAGATACCGCGCCGCGTCTTTGCAGTTCTTCTTCGACTCAAGTGGATGATGAGAATCGTGCCTTTTGCTCCTATGTCGCTCTTCGCGAGGCTTTCCATCCCGGTTCTGCACCACCTGCCACCGTACGTTCAAGGTCTGTTGAACCCACGAAATATTGAACCCAATGTGGCAAGGCGGATCGTGGCAGTCGGGTCTCCGCTGACAACGTCCAGCCGTCTGTGGCTCGATTTTGGACGATTTCTTGAGACCGGGGTTTTCAGTCGTATTTCTGGGCAGCCGTACCTGGCGGGACTCAAAGGATGCCATGTACCCATTTTTTCGATCAGCGGTGCCACGGATCTTCTCGCCCCTCCCGCGGCGTGTCAGGATTCGGATGTACCCGGAGCAGCCCGTCTGGTCATGGGCAAGGTTTCGGGATACCAGGAGGATTATGGACACATGGACCTTCTCCTTGGCAGCCGGGCCCGGATAGAAGTGTACCCTCTGCTTTCCGAATGGCTCAGGCGGAACGATGATCTGGAGGCGGGAGACCAGCAACCGGTTGCGGCTGATTCTCCGGCCTACGGGACAGGCACGGGAATGCCAAAGGGACCGGGAAACGGCTGTTGCACAGGCGTGAGGTCGGGGAATTGCGAAGCGGGGGATACACAGGAAGGACAGGGATCGTAGTATTTGCGAGAGCACTTGGGTTTGTCGACCATGTCAATGAGCCAGTAAGGAGTGGGTGGGGCTGCGGCTATCGCATTGTGGGGTAAATAGGGATTGATCGAGTAGCAGTATACGTCTGCCGCGTCAAGGGCGACAATTGAAGAGAGAGTGACGATAAGTGCCAGGACTATTGTTTTCATGGAACAGCAACTCCCAAGCAAGAATGCTTACAATAATTATTGTATCCTGTAAGTCGTTTAATGTCAATGGGTTTGATGCATAAAATCAATTGGTTTGTGAGATATAGTTCGAAGTAAAGGCTGGCCGCCTGATGGAACGGACAGAGGAACCTGTCTCATAACCGTTTCGACTGGGGATGTGTCGGTAGGGGCGCTTCGAGAAGCGCCCTGATTCTGGGCGGTAAACGTACCAGCTCTCCAGGAATGCCTGTCGTTTGAGGCGTATTCCTGGATTGGCTGACAGTCTCGGGAAGGATATGGCCGCGAAATATGGGCGGGAAGGCACCTGCCCTTGGGCAGGTGCTTCGGGGGCATGCATTCAGCGCGAGTGAATGGTTACAAGCAGATGCGGTTTTCGCTTGACTTGAGGCCCTAGACGAGCATATATTTGCAGATTGCGCCTGAGAGGATGGCGCTTCAGCCATGAAAATTCTCATCGATGATATACCAGAAGAGGGACTGGAACTAGACCTGACGGGCGATCTGGCAGTCCTTTCCCTGGCCCTGGAATCCATACCCGATTTGGGTGAAGTACGCATAGCGCCGATCGTCACGGGTCGCGTGAGCCTGGTCAAGAGTGAGGGAGAAGTCCTCCTCACCGCGGATGTTCGAGCAAGCGCATCCCTGGAATGTGCACGTTGTCTGACCCGCTTCGAGTCTCCTATTCATACGGATATCAGCCTGGTTCTCAAACCGATCGCAACAGATAATCCATCTGAAAGCGATTTAGTGGAATCCGATGCCAACTACATGTTCTTTCATGGGCCGGAGATCGACGTTGGAAAGATCATTTTGCACGAGCTTCTCCTGGAAGTACCTATGAAGCCGTTGTGCAATCCCAAGTGCCCGGGCCTCTGTGCTCGCTGTGGGGCTCCCAAAGGCTCCGATCAGTGTACGTGCAATAGCTCGGATACGATCGATCCCAGATGGAAAGCCCTGGCCGATCTCAAAGATAGGGTCAGGAAGTGAGGGGGAAGAATGGGCGGGGGTTGAAGTGCCACGCCGGCACGGCAGGTCGACTCATCCGACACGAGATAGCTTTCCGGCGCGACGAATCGGTCACTGGTGACATGAGGGGTGATCTCAGCAAATCATGGACAGCGACCGGAATCTTGACGGTCGGGGGGCTGGACCGGCGACGAGCCGGCCCTACTGACGTAGCCGGCAGGTACCTTTCTCCCCTGGAAAGTGACGAGAGCGCCCCACTCGTTATCGGACTTGCAGTTTTTGCTGACTCCGTTGTACAAGAGATGTCGGAAGATGGAGCCGGAAGTGAGTCATACGGATCGTGGGCGGTACAGTTGATCAGGCCGTGAACTACTCGCCGGCCACCTCGTTCGTCATCGTTTCTTGACGGAAGAATTCGCGCGGCGTCGGCAGGACTTGGCGCACAGACATCTTAAGGAGTAGAAAACACGTAATGCCAGTACCGAAAAAACGAGTGTCACGCACCCGCAGGGACAAGCGTAGAACGCACAAGAGTCTCACCGCCGTCAATCTGACTAGGTGCTCCCAATGCAATGAACCGGTCATTCCTCACAGGGTCTGTCCGTCGTGTGGCTTTTACAAGGACAGGACTGTAATAGAAGTCGAGGAATAAACCACAAACATGGCGGAACCCGAGGCCTTCAAGCTCAGTTCCCTTGCCTTGATTTTTCCCGGCCAAGGATCCCAATATGCCGGTATGGCGGTAGATCTTGCGCGAGAGAGCTCGACGGCGCGACAGATAATCGAGCGAGCGGACCAGATTCTGGGGTACGCCTTGAGCCGAATTATGGCGGAGAACCCGGGAAATGAGCTCAATCGGACAGTACACACGCAACCTGCCGTCTTTGTGCACTCCATGGCGGTGTACGAGGCTCTTCGTGAAAGAGTACCTATACGTGCAGTAGTGGCTGCCGGCCACTCTCTTGGTGAAATATCGGCTCTGTGCGCGGCCGGCATATTGGATTTTGAGACGGCGCTCCACGTAGTAAGGGTGAGAGCCGCGGCGATGGACAACGCACAGCCACCCGGTACCTGTGGTATGGCTGCCATCGTCGGCCTCAGCGCGCAACGGGTCAGGGAGCTCGTGGACATGCACCGCATGGGTGACGTCCTTGAGGCCGCAAACTTCAATGCTCCGGACCAGGTTGTCGTTTCGGGGACGCTGCGTGCAGTAACTCGATTGATGGAAGCGGCTTCAAAGGAACGCCGATGTCGAGCGGTGACGCTGCCTGTCTCGTCGGCCTTTCATACGGAGCTGATGGCGCCCGCCACGGGCCCGTTACGTGAGTGCCTGACAGCGTCGTCATTTGGGTCTGGAAGATTTCCGGTTGTCGCGAACGTGAACGGGCAAGTATATCCGAGCGCTCCGGCCAAAATGCGACGCTTGTTGGTCGACCAGATCGTCAGCCCAGTCCTGTGGGAGGATTGTGTGGCAACGATGTGTGAATTGGGCGCTGAGTCCTTCTTGGAGGTCGGACCAGGAAGAGTGCTGTCCGGCCTCGCGAAAAGAATAGACAGGAATTTGAAATGCCGCAGCGTCTTTGACGTGGAGAGCATCCGATCCCTCGAGGAAGGCGCAACATGACTGGGAAGAACCGCGCCCTGATTTCTCTCCAAGGGAAAACCGCACTCGTTACTGGAGGGGGCAGAGGTATCGGCAGAGCTATATCCCTGACGCTGGCGAGGTCCGGTGCTTTCGTGGCCATTGGTTTTCGAGCGTCCGATGCGGAAGCCAGAGAGACGCTGTCTTCCATTCAAGACGAGGGGGGAACCGGAGGGCTCTACGAAATAGATGTGTCGGACCCTTCCTCGGTTGATTCGGTTGTGGAAGAAATCCTAAGCGATCGGAAAGCCTTGGATATCGTTGTCAACAACGCGGGCGTCACCAAAGACGGGCTGCTGGGCAGAATGAAGGACGAGCACTGGAATGACGTAATTGCGGTCAACCTGTCCGGTACCTTCCATGTATGCCGCTCCGTGAGCAAGCTCATGATCCGCAACCGTTCGGGGCGTATCATAAACGTGGCTTCTACTGCGGGAGAGGTGGGGAACGCCGGCCAAGTGAACTACTCGGCAGCCAAAGCGGGGATTATCGGTTTTACGAAGGCTCTTGCTCGGGAGCTCGCCCCTCGGAACATCCTCGTGAATTGCGTGTCGCCCGGTGTCATACGGGGAGGAATGACCGACCGGTTGACGGCGAACCAGAAGCAAGCAATCCTCGGTCACGTTCCATTGGGCCGGGAGGGCGATCCGTTCGACGTAGCATCAGCGGTCCTGTTCCTGTGTTCGGAAATGTCATCCTACGTGACCGGCCAGGTGCTAAGGGTGAACGGGGGACTGTATATGTGATTCCGATCCGTCCGGGGCTCCCTTCGGCCTCAAAAAGCCGACGAGCCTGCCGGCGGACCGATCAAGGTACGATGAACCAAGTTGGAGGATACCTGACCATGGATGACCTGGAAAAGAAAGTTATAGACCTAATCTCGGAAGTACTCGTGGATGTTAACAAGGAGAATATTCAGCTCGATTCCAAGATCGTGGAGGATTTGGGCGCGGAGTCCTTGGATATCTACGACATGATTGCTCTTCTCGAGGACGAGTTCAATCTGGAGATCACGGACGAGGAAGTGGAAAAGATTCAGACGGTGCGAGACGTGGCAAACTTCATACGAGCCAATCCGTAGATGCGGTTCAAACCGATTGTCATCCGATGGAGGTTAACGTGCCACGCAGAGTAGTCGTTACAGGCATGGGAATAGTCAGCTGCATGGGCTCTGGCCTCGGTGCTAACTGGGAAGGCGTTACATCGGGCAGGTCGGGTATCGGTCCGATCACGTTGTTTGACGCGAGCGGCCATCAGACTCGAATCGCGGGAGAAGTCCGCGGTTGCTTCGACCCGAAAGAGTACATCCCGCTGAAGCAATTGCGGCGGATGGACCGATATCAACAGTTCGCCATGGTAGCAGCATGCGAAGCCATGGAAGACTCGGGGCTCCCCTACCCCCCGGCCAACCCCTTCCGCAGCGCAGTCGTAATTGGCTCAGGAATGGGTGGTCTCCAGACCATTGAAGATGGAGCGAAGATCGTCAACGAACGAGGTCCGAAAGGAGCGAAGCCTCTTCTCATTCCCATGGCAGTGATCAATCTCTGTGCCGGTATCCTCTCGATCAAGTTCGGATTCAAAGGTCCCAATTTCGGTGTAGTAAATGCCTGCACATCGGGAACTTCGGCCATTGGAGAGGCGTACCGACTCCTGGCAGAGGGGAGAGCCGACGTTGCGCTCACGGGCGGCGCGGAAGCCGTGATCACTCCTCTCTCCTTAGCGGGATTCAATGCCCTCAGGGCATTGTCAACCCGCAACGAAGAGCCGGAACAGGCCTCCCGACCGTTCGACGCTGAGCGTGACGGCTTTGTTCTCTCTGAAGGAGCTGGAATCCTGATACTGGAATCTTTGGAGCACGCGACTGCTCGAGGAGCAGCAATTCACGCAGAGATTGTGGGCTACGGTGCCACGGATGACGGCTTCCATTACGTTATGCCCGACCCCACTGCTGAGGGCGCTTTTCAAGCGATGAGACTGGCGCTGGAAGAGGCCTGCGTTGAACCGAGGCAGGTAGGATACATCAATGCCCACGGTACATCCACGGACCTCAACGACAAGATGGAGACACTCGCTATCAGGCGTCTGTTTGGAAAAGAGGCGGAAAGGGTAGCCATCAGCTCTACGAAATCCATGACCGGCCACCTCATCGGAGCAGCCGGAGCTGTAGAGGCGATCTTCAGCATCATGGCACTAAAGACCGGAACCATTCCGCCCACTATAAACCTCAAGACCTCGGATCCGGAGTGTGATTTGGACTATACCCCGAACCATTCAGTGTCGAGAGACACGGAGTACGCGCTGAGCAACAGCTTCGCCTTCGGGGGACAAAACGCGAGCCTCCTGTTCAGACGGTCTTGACGAGCCGGGAGAGAGGATTGGAGCGGCGGCTCATCGCCGCGTCGAGCACCGTCATCCGAGCTCCGCTAAAACTACAGACTCGCGCCGCGCTTTCTTTTGCACCGCGGCTGAATCGAATCGACCAGAGAAGGACCACCCAACGTGAGCAGCTTATCGAAAAAACGTGAAGCCCCGTCGCATGCGGTTGAGCAGCACAGGAATATCATGACGCCTCTCGAGCAATCCGACGCTGAGATATATCGGATCATTCAGGCGGAAGAGAATCGTCAGGAACGGCGACTGGAACTTATCGCCTCGGAGAACTTCGCTTCATTAGCCGTCAGACAGGCCCAGGGAAGCATCCTTACGAACAAGTACGCCGAAGGATACCCAGGGCGACGATACTATGGCGGATGCGTTCACGTGGATGTGGTAGAAGGATTGGCGTGTGCCCGCGGCAAAGCGCTCTTCGGCGCGGAGCACATCAACGTCCAACCTCACTCCGGCACTCAGGCGAACATGGCTGTCTATTTCTCCATCATGAAGCCAGGAGACACGTACCTGGGGATGGATTTGCGTCACGGTGGCCACCTTTCGATGGGACATCCCAAGAACTTCTCGGGCATCATTTACAGGGTGATTCCGTACACGGTGCGACGGGACAATCATCTCATTGACTATGATCAGGTGCGAGATCTAGCTCGCAAGCATAGACCCCGCATGATTATTGCCGGTGCGAGCGCGTACCCGCGAACCATAGACTACGCAACGTTCGCAGACATCGCGCGAGAAGTGAATGCGGTCCTGATGACGGATATTGCTCACATTGCCGGTCTCGTTGTGGCCGATCAACATCCCTCGCCCATTCCCTTTGCAGACTTCGTCACTACCACGACCCACAAGACTCTGAGGGGCCCCAGGGGCGGAATCGTGATGTGCAAGAAGGAATACGCAGCCGCCCTCGATTCCTGCATTTTCCCAGGAATGCAGGGTGGCCCGCTGATGCATGTGATTGCTGCAAAAGCAGTGGCATTTGCTGAAGCAGCCACTCAGCAGTTCAGGGATTACCAGAAGCAAGTAGTGCTCAATGCACGGGCCCTTGCAGAAGCGCTGCTGGAAAAGGGGTTCTCCCTGGTATCCGGGGGCACGGACAACCACCTCATCCTCTTGGATCTTAGCAGCATGGGGCTCGACGGAGCGCAAGCTCAGGAAAGTCTCGAACGCGCCGACATCACGGTCAACAAGAATTCTGTCCCCTTCGACCCCCTTCCTCCGACAAAGGCTTCGGGGATACGAATTGGAACACCCGCCGTGACCACGCGGGGAATGGGCACAGACGAAATGCGCATCATCGCGTCGCTGATCTCAGAAGTCTTGACTAAACCCGCCGATGAGCAGACGATCGCCCGAGTCAAGGCCAACGTTCGAGAACTGTGCGACCGATTTCCGCTCTATCTCGGGCACTGAAACGGAACCTTCTCCATGAGCTCCATCGATCCTACACCACATTCCTTCAGTTGGTTCCCAGCGCAGCGATTCGATCCGGATTTCCCGCTCGTCTTCTGGTTCGCAGGCCTGTGGTTCTATCTGAAAAGCTTCCTGTACGTCTGCTATGTCTACATGTTGGGCCTGGATCCCCCTCCATATTCTACAGCGGTAATCTTGGAGACCGTGTATTTCGGGATCACGTTGACACCTTGCCTTTTTTTGGGGGCAGCATTTTGGAATAAACGCGAGTGGGTAGTGCTGCCTGCCGTGGTGTTCCTCTTCGTTGACACGCCGGTTCTCGTTTTCCACGTACTCCGATTCGCTCAAATGGGATACCTCGATTCGGGCCTGAGCAGGGCTTTGGAGTTCGGAAGCCTTGTTCTCAACATAGTGGCTCTCGGATGGCTATTCGGGTATTACTCGTCCGCGAGGACGAAGAGCCAGCGTGGCGACAAGACCTGAATCACTCCACCCTCTTCAAGTGACGCCCGAGCAGTCCGAACAAGTGGCCTTCCGGTCAAGCCGTGGTCATTCGTGTGCCTCCCCAAGAAAACTTCAAAAACTGTTTGACAAAAACTATAATTTTATGCTAGTCTTATATCGAAATGTTGAAGTAAAACACCAAGACGAGAACTTCAACACTCCTTTACCTCCTACAGCCGGGAAACCATACCCGGCATTTTTTTTCCCCAAATACGGTACCGTGTTTACGGTAACTCTGTTGAACAGACTGCTGTGGTCTCTTCGCAATCGCTAGTGGGGAGCTCTGTGAGCGGGAGGAGGCACCGTGGATTGGCTGGCAGGTCGGGGGTAGATAATGCCTTCGAGGAGTCTGTGAATAGGGAGGACTAAGACATAAGGGAGGTATAGCACGCTTGCCACAATCGAATTCTCCTCGTGGACGACTTCCGACCACGTAGCGGAGCTGGATTTTGCTCCAGAAATACCGGACACGGGTGTGAACGCGATCGAGGCACAGAGAAATGTTATGATCAGGGATCTCTTCACGTGTGGCTCCTGGGGGAACGGCTCACCTGCATCGGCTCTTCGTTTCTGCGGCCATCCCAGAAAAGCAGTCGTAGTTTCTCATAGAGAATGGCCTCCTGTCAAGCTCCTTGCGTGATCCCCACGCTCGAACTCAGCCCGCATGTCCGGAAAGGCATGCTCCCGGAGCAGCATTGTCTCTTACCAATTGAGATCGACGCTGTCCTTGCCGGTCTACGGGCTCCTCGTCAGGCTGTCGTGCAAGCGTTCGCGGAATCCGGGAAATCGTTATGGTTCGAAGTCCAAAAGGTTTACAATGTTGTCGAAACGCGCACGAAACCGAGGTTCGGAGAATCCCCAATGTTCCCCGTTGAATTTGATCACACAGTCCTTGACGGACTGCCTCTCCCCGCCAAAGAGGATGAATCCCGAATAAGCCGCATCCTCAAGGTTGTCGTCAGCAAACGGATCATCCCCTATTTCCGCAAGCACCGCGGCACGGATCCGATCGTCTCCAACCGCGTTCTCGACCAGCTCTCGATCGTACGGCTGGAAGACGAAAGCAATCGCGTGCGACTGGTGGCGATCATAACACGCACGGACAAGGACCTTGCAATACGTGTTCACGAGCGTGTCTTCGACTATCTCGCGTTCGTCATCCCTGGCGATCCGGAGGCCACACTCGGTGGCGGCACGGTTGAAGAGCGCAAGATGCTTGCGTTCTCGGAGTTCATGCTCCGGCACGAGCTTCAGCATCTCCTTTACCCGGATCACACAGAGCGAGAAGTGATCCAGGCCGACGTCGAGTTTGCCATGAACCGCCGTGTATCGGATCCCACGTACTATCGAGCTCTGCGCAACGCTCTTGCGGACGAGATGAACGGCATTAAGGGCCGGCAGTACCTGCACATGTTCGACTGCGCCGAACGGGATCAGCCAGTCGATGAAATCGTAAGCGACATACTCTCACAATACCCGTCGGCGCTGGCGGATTTTCCCGATGCACTGCTGGACCAGGTGCTGCCATTTCTTGACATGGAAGTAACCACCAAGGTCCTCGGAGTATGCTATCGGCGCAGTCGCGACACATCATACTCCTTGCTGAAGCGAACCGGCTTCCTGCGTTCGCTCTTGCGGCTCTTCGCGGGGTTGATCGCGGCTCACGAAAAGCGTGCCGAAGAGGTTTTCAACGCGTTCAGGGAGAGCTGGGGGCTCGTGTTTCTGTTCCAGGAGCTCGACTTGCCAGAGGCCGCGGTGCACGACCGAAGCTCGGCTGAAATCTTTCAGCTTTTCAAGGAGAGCCTCCAGCGGTTCTCCCAAGACATCTTCATTCCTCCCACCGCAGTGGTACCGGAGCCGAAACCTTCTGCCAAGGAAGTCTCCGCTCCCACGGTTAAGAGCTTGAAAGACCGCATCGAAGAGGCTCGTAATGATCCGGCGATTCCCCGGCAAGTAATCGAGGTGATAGACAAGAACAAGCTCAACGCTGTGGGGCACAGCGGTTCCAAGTATAGCGAGCTTATCGAGACACTCCTCGCGATCCCGTGGGGGGTGATCCACAAGATCTCTGTATTACCGGAAGACTTCGAGCGAGGCCTCAATCTCAGCCATTACGGCCTGGAAAAACCAAAGGAGCTTCTCTGCGATTTCTTTGCCAATCTGGTGTGGCGTTACAGGCGGTTTGACGCGAGAGATATCGCATCCTGGCAGGGCACTGGGAGCGCGTTCCTGTTTGTTGGACCGCCCGGGGTGGGCAAGACATCGCTCGCCATTTCCATCGCGAACAATCTTGGGATCCCCTTCCACAAAGTCTCACTCGGAGGCATGAGAGACGAGGCGGACCTCAAGGGGCACGGCTTCACGTATGAGGGCTCGAAGCCGGGCGCGATCGTTCAGGGCCTTATCAAGATGGGAATGATGAACGGCATGTTTATACTGGACGAGGCGGACAAGATGGAGAAATTCGCTGTCGCGACCCTCCTGGAGATCCTCGATCCCGAGCAGAATCATCTCTTCCACGACAAGTACACCGAGACCACCGTGGACATCGACCTATCAAACTGTCATTTCGTCCTGACGGCAAACACCCTGGAGACAGTTCCGCCTCCCGTCGTGAATCGATGCGAAGTGGTGCAACTCGATCGGTACAGCGTCGACGAGAAAGTGGCGATCGCGAAACAATACCTCATTAGGCGCGTCAGGAGCCGATACGGGATCGGTCAAGGAGAGATCCGCTTCGATCCTGAAACAGAAGAGGACCTGCTCAGGTTCCTTATCCGAACCTACACGTACGAGGCCGGTGTCCGAGAACTGGAGCGCATCATTCGGACTCTTTTCCTGCGGCTAGCGCGAAAGGAAATCCTTAGCGGCGAAAAAGACGCCGTGGTCATCACTAGGGCGACAATCAAGCAATACCTCGATCCTCCGCGTCCTCCCCGCCCGATCAACGAGGAAGATCGGGTGGGGGAAATGATGGGGCTCGGCGTGAACGTGGAGCTAGGTATCGGCACGCTTATGCCGATCCAGGCTACTCCGATCCGGCTTCACGGTGAAACGGAGGGGGCTGGCGGCTATTTGAGCATGGTCCATGCCACAGGCAACATTCAGAAGATTATGGACGAAAGCCGCAAGGTTGCGACCACGGCAATCCTTCATTGTTCGGAGGCGCTGGGAATTCGGATGGACAGGGTCTCTGCGCCGATTCACCTTCATTTCATGGGCGCCTCGACTTCGAAGGATGGGCCATCTGCTGGAGGGGCGATTGCGCTGGCGCTTGCGTCCGTGCTTTCCGGCCGACCGCTCCGTCGGGACGTAGCAATGACAGGTGAAATCGACACGCAAGGGAGAATTACCCGGGTCGGAGCGCTCGATATAAAGCTCGAGACCGCATGCGACGCTGGTTGCAGGACGGTGATCATTCCAACGGAAAACCTCTTCGGTGAGGATGGAATCGAGCGGCTTTCCGATGCTCTCAGAGACGAATTGCAGGTGCTCACGTACCTTGAATGGAAGGGAGCGCACCCCGCTTTCGACTATCAGCGGCACACACTCCAGGTGGTGGCGGTCGACCATATCTTGGAAGCAGCGCACGTTGCCTTCGTCCACGAAGAGGAGTTGACGCGGCTGGAGACAATGTTTGCAGAATCGGCCCGGATGGTGGCTGAATTTCTTTCGCGGGGAGAGGCGGCCAAGGATCAATGCTTGTGCGCTCTGTACGTCAAAGACGCAGGCGAGCTTGACTGCAACGAGCTGAGTGCTCCGTTTCCGGCCGACCACGGAAACGTTCTCCTGGTTAGGCCCGAGGCGCGGATCGCTGTCAAACGGAAGCTGCCGGAACTCCACGCCATAGGCCGGCTCCACGACTTTGACCCGTCTAAGGACGACCTCTCGCTGATAATCCAAAAGATCGACAGCTCCATCCCCGGTGGATTGAAGAGCGTGGCCAGACTCTCAATGGTCGCGCCGTTTTTTGCACTCAAGCAGAATTTCGCCCAGATCAAGGAATTTGCTCGGGGCCCGCTTCGTGCAGAGTTCCGCCTTTTCGCGAATAACTACGCCTTGCAGGGCGTCAAGATCAAGGCATGCAAGCCTGTCCTCAATCGCGCTTTCTGCTACCTTATGCAATTGGACGCAGAAACGCTTGGTAAAATCCCGTTCCTGTCGACGGAACAGGGTGTCCACGTGGTGGATCTCTCGTTTATCCCGGAGAAGTAGCTCCTCGTTGTGAAACGCGCTGAAAAGTTTCGGGCTTCCACTCTGAGCAACTGGCTGCTGGAGTTGGAGCGGCGCATGGTGGAAAATTGACGTCTTCGCATCCGATTCAGGAGCTCCACAGGCGCGGTTCGGAAATTTGGACCTCTCTGTTATGACCAAGTGTCCATGGAAGGCTCACTGTGACTCAACTGTGATGACTGCCACGCGTATTCAATGTGCGGCGGGATAAGCATCTTTCCAGTTCGCGTACCGCACCATTGAAGCCAAGACCCTGACTGCTCTTTCCAAGCTGGGGACAGCCAGGGCTCGGCCTCGTTGTTCGAGCCTCTTCGCCGTCTGCTTAGGCTGTGAGCCGTAGATCCAGACCACCACCGGTTTGTCGAAATCCTCTGACAATTCCTGGATTACCTCTTCGGCCCCCAGATGCTCCTGCTCGGCATCCCCAAGTCCAAGGGCAACGCAGAGCACGCCGTCAACGCGGGGATCGGCCAGAGCGTCTCTCAGTGCGGTACCGTACGCTTTGTGCATCCCGTGTTTCATAACCGCGGGCCAGATGTCTATCGGATTCGCAAGCGCCATCCAGTTGGGGGACAGACTCTGAATACCATCGATCGTCCCCTGGGAGAACTTTGCGAGCTCAAGGCCATGCCTCTCCATGGAGTCGATGAGGATGATTCCACCAGCGCCTGTGAGGGTTACCACGGCCACTCTTGGGCCTTTGATTGGGGGGAGCCGGAGAAAACCTCGAACGAGGTCTGCCTGATCCTGCGTCTCATCAATCCTGAGCACGCCGGCCCTTCGGAAAGCGGCATCCACTATTCTGTCATTAGCCGCCAGGGAGCCACTGTGCGAAGCAGCCGTTCTGGCCCCTTCTTGAGACCTCCCCGTTTTCAAGGCAACAATGGGAATCCGTCGGCCGATTCTTTCTGCGACGTCAAGGAAACGTCTCCCATCCGGAATCTCTTCCGCGTGGATAGCGATCACCTTTAAGTTCGGCTCTTCTCCCAACCACTCAAGCGCGTCCACGATGTTGACATCACACGCGTTCCCCACGTCTATTCCCAGACCCATGCCTGCTACAAGGTGATTTGCGCCCACGAAAAAAACGCCGGACTGGCACAGAAGCCCGACGGGGATTTCTTTCCGAGGGAGCGGCATAAATGACGAGTTAAACCTGTGGAATGCGTTCGATACGCCCAAGGTATTCGGCCCCAGGATTCGGATATCGAATCTCCCGGCCTCCGCAAGCATATCCCTTTGCAGCTCGTGCCCCCGAGGGTCAGCCTCCGCAAACCCCTGATTGGTAATAATCACAGCCTTGATGCCCTTGATGCCGCATTCTCTCACTATGGCCGGGGTGGTTTCTCTTGGGGTGGAGATTACTGCCAAGTCCATTTCCCCATTCAATTGGATGACACTCGATGAAACGGCAATACCTGCTATTTCTCGCGCATGCGGATGAACAAGGTTGACCTGTCCCTCGTACCCCCAATTCCTGAGATTATCCACAGGATTCAAAGCCCCCGGGCCGCTCTTGCGCGGCACCCCGATGAAGACCACTGACCGGGGAGTGAGAAAGAGTGATTTCAGCGTTCGCTTCTGCAACACAACCTCCAGACGAACGAATGAAAGCCTTTATCGAGAGCCCAAGATTCGAGTCGGCCTGGGATAAGCCGCCTACTCTATCTCCTCAGTTCGGCGGCGTGTTTGGGACCGAGGAGCTGCCGCGTTTGGTCGATTGTCACGATGAAAAGACCGACCCCTGTGCCTGGCGAGCGCGAGCGCAGATGTCCGCGACGTACGAACCAGGCCTCGGCATCACCACCCGGAACTCCGCTTCAATGGCACCAAACTTGCGAGACCGCGTACTGGGTGCTCTGCACGGTTTGTATTCTATATCGAATTCCACGGTCTTCCGCATCGAAATAATTGCTAAGCCGGTCGCGGAAAAGTATTTTCTTGGACAGACGGCCGTCTCATGGGTGACTTCATCACGTCGCGACATTTGCCGCGAATAGATGCGCTCACAGCACTAGAGTCATTGTGCCTCTTTGCAGATCAACCAGGCGTTCGATCGAGATCGAAGCTCCCGCTATCAAGAAGACGACCACAGCACGAGCAAACACCGTCAGCCACGGAATGTGGCTTATGAATGCCCATTGCGACACACTCGCTTCAGGCCTCTTTCCTCTGCCCTTCGCCCATCAAACCATCTGTTCGGTGTTCTACACATCTCGCACCAGGCTCTCATAATCCTCTTTCCAGCTTGTTCGGCCTTCCAAGAACGCACAAAGACCTTGGGGATCGGAGATATAGGATTCCATATTCTTGCCTATACAAACGAGGAATCGTCCCTTGAAGTCACGGTTGCTCTATTCGGAAATATCGTGTCTGCCAGCCACCGACTGAAAGAGTTTCGGACCCATCTCTCAGCGAAACTCAATGACTCCCTTATTCCGGAAAACCTGGGTTGACAATTCATTGATTCGCTTAAGAAAGCGCTCTCGGGCTAAGGGTCTATCAAATTCAATCGTGACGCTGGAGAGGCCGGCATGCTTATGCGAGACATCAAGGTGACTTGCTGCCTAGATTTTTTCTTGTGCCCGAAAGGGAGACGCCCTTAAGAAACTAAGTCGTCACGCAATTCAAATA
>CAYZET010000041.1:0-20365 GCA_964477215.1 uncultured Syntrophaceae bacterium
CTTATGCCCTGACAGGAATCATAGAAATCATGTCATTGAGGATGATGATCGACAAGAAATACACGTTTGACGAAATTATGGCTTTTGTTGGCGATTTTGTTACCTACGGCATGGGGGCAGGACAGCAAACAACAGGTGGGGCGGTGACGTGAGAGGACGAGAGACGACAACCCGAAGTATTTTAGCCACACCTGAACCCGGGAGTCATGGTCTTTTTTCGCTTCAAATGATGGTGACGCGCCGTTACATGGACTCGGTTTCAGGCGATCGCCTCAGCCGTGTCTTGAAAGGGACAGTAAGTTTGCCATAATTTTTTCTGATTTCATGGATCATCTCAGTAACACGCGTTATAGTAGCGCATTTTGCCGGACAGTCAGACGAGGTACCCTCGTGAAGAAACCGGGACAAGCCTGACATCGAATCCAACTCCTTGGAAATCCGCACAAACCGTCGCGGGGACTCCTCTGCAATGGTCAGACCTCAAAGTCCAAGTCCAGAGGAAGCGATAAGTTCATCGCCGTGGTCATGACCGTTTCCATAATCCCGCAAACCTCACGCTCCTCTCTCGCGCCCGTCTCAACCCAGATCGAGTCGTGAAGGCATGCGACTATCGAGCGTCCAAGCCTCTCTCCTTGAGTTCGGTGCCGATTCCCACCAGAGAGAGCTTGAGAAGATGGGACTCAACCTGCTGCAAGAGGGTCGCCTTCATCTCCCGCATCAGCTTGTCGCTCACTCTTTTGGGGAATCGACGGATGCGACCCGTCACCGGATTCTTGAGTACTCGTTCTGAGACTTTCGAGTCCGTGAGCCTCTCGTACACTTCACCGAAGTACGGTAGAATTCCCTTGTACGTGCTGAAGAAGGCGTCGATGTAGCTTTGGACCTGGGCGTAATCGACTCGCGGCGAACTCCCTTGTCCCTTCCACGACGCGGTGATCTCTCGGGCTAACGCCCGCGGCCCCTGCCCGAAGATGATCCCGAAGTTTATGGGCTTGGCTTCGTCCCGGCTGGCCAAGCCCAATAATTGAGCTGTGCGGGCGTGAAAATCTTCTCCATCCGTGAACAGGCGTGTCAGCCCAGGATCTCGGCTCAAACTTATCTTCGACAGTGAAAAATGTAAAGTCTAATTGAATCAGGAAGATACAGAGACTCTGCAAGAGTTTGGCACTACAACAGGGTCGGTTGCATGGATTCAGCGTTGATGGAGTCCGGAGGCGCCGGGCCTAGAAGGGTGATGGTCTCAGGTGGGCGCACGCCTGCCTGGAAGGCCTGGTAGCTTGACCCTTTGACGCTCACCTTGCGCCCCGATGTGGTCACCAAGACAAAAAGTCCTGAACTGGTGAGATTTGAAACTACGCGCACTCAACAGGAACGAGAAAGGTTCGTGAAACTCGTGGAGACCGTCTGATCGGCCATGGAGCGGCATGCCTTCTTCCCACGGGAAGACTGGCATTGCTCACAATGCGCGTGGGCCGAACCGTGCAGGGCGTGGTGATGAACGCTCCTATATCTACTGAAAGACAGGACTACAGCAGAAAGGAGCGCTCAATGGACCAATCCAACACCAAGAAGAACCCCCGTTTGGTTTTCTGCCTCAGTTGCGGAGAGCAATACTGGGAAAGAGAAAGATGCCCTTGTTGCGGTGCACGCCACAGACCTCAGCATGATCGCCTCGGCATAGTCCGAGCATTGCGAGAAGAAGAATACGGATGGTGAAAGGAGACACGACCATGGCCAAGCAGAAAGACAGTCGCAACGTAACCGACATCGTGGCTATTCCAGCGAATTCGGTAACCGTGCTCCCTCCCGACCAGGGAGTGGTAGGACAGTTCCGCGATGAGACCCGCTACATGCTCAAGGCCAGAGCAATGAGGATGAACGGCCCGCTGATGAGAATAAACGAGTCGGGGCAAAGGACCGAAGCGCTGTTGCGGCAGGCGGCGGAACGCATGGAAGCCGCAGAGGTCGCCCTCGGAGCACAGTTTCAGAATGAAGGGCTGTTGCCGGAAACCGACGGGAACGAGGAAAAGGACGGCTGAGACGAGAATAACTCCCTACTGTGCAATGCAATGACGTGCAATCCTATAGAGACCTACGGTCTCCCTTTTCCCGCTCATGTCGAGAGAATCCGCCACTTTCCAGGAGAAACGAGCTGTCTCAACACTACGGATATGCCGCTCTGTTGCTGCAAAAGTAACGAAATTTGATGCTGGCCCCACGCACCGCAAAGGCCTTCTTTTTCCAGCTTCGACCTGAAGAATCGATCACTTTCACCCTGCTCGGGACGTAACCGAGATCGGGCCAAACCTGCGCGAGCAGGCTTTCCAACTCCTGTATGAGAGATTCGTTGCAGTCCGCAATGATGGCTTTGATCGGTCTCATGGTTCACCAGCGCCATTGATCAAGAGGGTACCAAAAAATCATTTCAGATTCCAGTAGTACATGGGGTCAGGCTTGTTTCTTGATCTGCTCCAAGGTAAAGAAAACATAGGCACATGTCGGACACCAATGCTGTGGTGTTAAGTGACCAGAAGGGTTCAGGGGAAGAGAAAGAGTCGAAAAACAAGCCTGACCCGTCAGAGATAAGCATGCCTCGATGGATACAGAATTCTGTGGTATAAGAGATCCTGGCGATCGAAAGCTCTGATCGTAGACAAACTGCAAGCGCTACTGTTAAAAGCATGAGTCTCCGAGTCCCGTGATCGGCATTAAGAAGGATATCAGGCAGGTCGAGCAAAAGATCTCGGAATCCCTGGGGGAGGTGGCGGGATGACCTCCGAAGTTAAGACCCAAAGACTGGCCCTTCGCTTTGAAGGAAGGAGACCTGAAGACGTGCAGGTCCCAATTGAGACCCTCACGCAGGTGCTGAATGGAATGCAGAAGACCATCTTCCTCCTGGCCATGTACCACGAAAAGGTCGAGGTACGCCAACGGGCCGTTCCCCCCTCTCACATAAGGCGTCGCTACGAGGTCCTTTGCTCGCCAGTTCAACCTGGCAGCCTGGTAATTCCGGTCGAAGTCGGAAATCCTTCTGCTGATCTCTTCGCCCCAGATGACATAGCGTCCGTCGTTGATATTTTCCAACGAGCTGGTGAGATCGTCTCTTCCAAGACACTCGTCGGTCTTTCTGATCTCATCGGCGATAGGCTTATGAGAATGAGGATCGTAGAGTCATTTCGATCCATGGTCCCCAAGTCCGGAAGTGGTTGGAAACTTAGGGTGGCCGGCGCGGAAGAAGAGGGATTCTCCTTCTCCGAAGGCCTGCACGGCCCGATAAAATCCTATCTCAAGCGGTCTGAGGAAGATGAAGCCGTGCAAACGGTCACGGGCCAACTGATCAAGATAGATTTCAGTGAACGCAAGGTGACGATCCTTTATCCCGTCACGAAGCGAGCATTGGACTGCTTTTATGACGAGTCTATAGAAGAATTGCTCTTGGAAAACAGAAGGGAGATGATTCAGGTAACAGGGAAGGTGATTCTTGATGAAAATGACCAGCCGACCAAGATTATCGACGTGGAGAACATCTCCGAGCTGGATTTGTCCCCATTCTATCTGTCGGATTTCCAGTACGAGGATCGAGTGATCAAATTTCAGCCTCCTCAGTATCTGGAACCACATTTGGACGAGACTCGTCAACTGATCTGTCTAGAAAGTCCAGATCTTGGTATCCATGTCTTTGCTCCCACCCGGGAAGAGGTTCTTGAAGAATTATATGAAGAAATCATGATGTTATGGTTCGAATACGCCCAAGAGCGGGATGAAGTGCTGACGGACAAGGCGAAGGAACTGAAAACCAATCTCTTGCGGCATTTGGCGGAGGAAAGGGTTGCAACGGGACAAAGAGAAGGTTGAAAGGTCACTTCGGTCAAAAGGTTTTCGTAGGACCGCTACCCATCACAAGTTCTTCATATACTGGACTCTCAAAGGGGAGAAGACCACAGTCAAAACCAAGATCAGCCACGGTTCGTCCAGTAAGTCGCTCGGCGTGGCACTCCACGGGAGAATTGCTGATCAATGCCATCTTGAAACATCGGAATTCCTGGATCTCGTTGACTGCCCTCTCGACCAACAAGCATACGAGAACATCCTCGTGCGGAAGGGGTTGGTTTGATTCTTCGTGGTAAGGATAATATATACATGTCGGACTCCATTACTGTGCTGTGGAGTGACCAGAAGGGTTCAGCGGGAAGAGAAGAAGTCAAAAAACAAGACCTGACCCCTTGAGGAGACGGTCTAGCAGGTCGTTCTTCTGAATCTTGCCCATTGCATTCCTCGGCAATGCATCTACTACAAAGACCTGCTTGGGACATTTGTACCCTGCCAGACGCTCCCTACAGTAGAGGATGAGGTCCTCGGGTTCTGCAGATTCGTCCTTATCCAGAGAGACTACCGCTGTCACCCTTTCGCCAAAATCCTCGTCAGGCAAGCCTAAAACTGCAGCTTCTCTCACAGAGACATGGCTCTCCAGAACATCTTCTATCTCCTTTGGATACACGTTGTACCCGCCGGTAATGATGAGCTCCTTTGCTCTCCCCACCAAGAAGAGCCTCCCACGGTCCTGAGGGTCCAGGTAGCCGAGATCACCTGTCCTGAACCACCCCCGTTGAAACGACTCGGCCGTCTTTTCGGGCATTCCCCAATACCCTTGAAATACATTGTCCCCTTTGATCCACACTTCTCCCACCTCACCTGTCGGCATGTCGGCGCCTGAAGCACCCACTACCCGGATCGACACTCCAGGCAGCGGGAAGCCGACACTTCCGGGCAATCGTCCCGCAGGGTCTGTGGGATTCGAGGTAATCATCCCCGCTTCCGTCATGCCATAGCGTTCAAGAATTCGGAAACCGGTATCCTTCTCGAACCGGTTGAACTGCGATGCTAACAGCGGGCCGGACCCCGATATGAAGAGCCTCATGGAAGCGAGGCTCGGTTTGGGTTCCATTAGCTCCCACTGTTTCACAAGCCTTTGGTACATCGTGGGCACACCCATTAGAAGGGTGCATCGCTCCCTGTCGATCGTATCCCATATGCGCGAGGGGTCGAATTTCTCGTGCATGATGATGGTGGCTCCAGCATTGAGCCCGCCGTGAAGCGCAACAAACAATCCATGTACATGAAAAAGGGGGAGCGCGTGCAACAGAATGTCATTATGAGACCATTCCCATGTCTCGTGAAGCGCAACCATATTCGCGATGAGATTGCCATGACTGAGCATCGCTCCTTTGGAACGACCGGTCGTGCCTGATGTGTATATGATCATAGCGATGTCGTTACCGCCGGTTGGATAGGCTCGTGTGTATGCAACGTCCGACCGGGCCAACAGTGCAGCGAGGGACAGGGCTCCTTCTTCTTCCTGTTCACCCAATATGACGGTTGTCACATCCGGAAACTCACCAGCCATGCCCTCAAGACGCCGGAGCCGCTCAATGTCGGTGAAGAAAAAGCGGCTCCCCGAATCTGCGAGGAAATAGGAAACTTCCTCTTGCGTGTAATCGGAATTGAGCGGCAACACGATGCCCCCGACCGATAGCACAGCCAGCTCGAGGAAGATGAACTCCATGCATTTTGGCAACTGGATGGCCACACGATCTCCGGGGCTCACCCCAAGCCGGGTAAGCATGGATGAGTATCTCCCTACCTCAGTGTCAATGTCGCCATACGAGTAGCTGACATGCTCGAACTTCACCGCAGTCTTTTCGGCATATTCTGCGGCTATGGACGAGAGCCTCCGCGCCAGGTTCATGACACCAACCTCCTTAGCAACCTCAACCCAGCATCTTGCTAGGCAGCCACGTGGCCAGCTCAGGGAAGATGCACAGAAGCACCAGGACGATTATGTCGACCACGAGGAAAGGCACCATGGCCCGCAGCACCCGAGATAACGGTACGTCGGGCGCGATGCCTTGCACCACGTAGAGATTCAGTCCCACTGGCGGGGTGAGAAGGCCCACTTCCAAGTTGACGGTCATCATTACCGAGAACCAAACGGAATCGAACCCGAGGTTGGTGATGACTGGAAGCAGCATCGGAGCAACCATGAGAATGACCGCTGCGGGTGGTATGAAGCAGCCGAGCACCAGGAGCAGTATGTTGATGAATATCATGATTCCCCATTTGCCGAACGGTAGCGCAAGGATGAGCTGAGCGAGGGATTGGGTTACGTACAGATCCGAACAGACGAAGCCGAACAGAGAAGCCGCCGCCATGATCATCAGAATCATGGTGCTATCATTGAGGGATTTGGTGAGCATCCTTGCAAAGGCTTCCACTTGATACACCCGGTAGATCACAGCCACGACCACAATGGAAATGATCGCTCCCACTCCTGCGGCTTCGCTTGGCGTTGCCCATCCGCCGTACAGGGAAGCCATAATTCCCACGATAATGAGCACAAGAGGCAACACCTTGATAAGGGATTCCATTTTCTCCTTGAACGTGTAGTCATCTTTCGCGACGTATTCTTCTTCCATAACAGCATCAGCATTGTCCACCACAAGGGCTACATCTCCAGGATTGTTCGAGGATGTTATGCTGAAGCGGATCACGATCCACACCGAGCTCAGTATCACCAATAAGATCCCTGGAATGACACCGGCCATGAAGCATTTACCGATAGATGTCTCCGTTGCCACCCCGTAAAGTATCATGGTGATACTTGGAGGAATCAAGATGCCGAAGGTCCCAGCGTGAGCGACCATTGCGCAGGCTACTGCGGGAGAATACCCTCGCTTACGCATCTCCGGAATGCCGATTCCTCCTATGGCCGCTGCAGTAGCCGGACTGGAACCGCAAAGCGCGGCGAATAGGCCACCTGCAAGCATGGTGCTCACGCCCAAGCCTCCGGGAAGACGGTGCACCCACCGGTGCATCGCTTCGTAAAGGTCTTTGCTCGCCTGGGACACGGCCAAAGGAGCACTCATGAGGATGAACAAGGGAATAGAAAGCATGGCAAAGCTGTCCATGCTCCCGTAAAGAATGTGCGGCATGGTCTGCATCATGTGGGGCGAATAGATCAAAATGTAGATCACCGAAATCGCGACCAGTCCCGACCAGATCGAAATCCCCGAGCAGAGCAGAATCAGGGCCGTGCCAAACACCACCACGCTCAATGAAGCCTCACTCATGGTAGGCTCCTTTGCGTTTCGAGGCTGTGGGCTCTTCTGTCACGATGTCTTTCAGCTCAGACGGAATGATGGTCTTGTCGACCACGCCCAGCTTGATAGCCTCTATTCGTCGGTACACTTGGACAAGACACTGAAGAAACACAAGACTAAGGCCCAACGGCAAGAACAGGTAGGGAATCCACAGTGGCGGTCCCCACAACGACTCGCTATGCTCATTGCGTATCACCGCCTCCCACCACATGGGCCACGCATAGTACGCTACCACCAGGCAGACGAGACAGGTGGCCGTGTCTGCCACCGCGAGCAGTATTTCCCTTGGCTTAGGCTTGAGATGTATGATGAGCATGTCGATGTTCAGGTGGTGCCGGCCGAATTGTCCGTACGCGGCACTCACAAAGCATGAGAACATGAGCAGAAAGACCGAGAGCTCGATCTGCCAAATGGTCGACCACCCCAGAAGCTTGCGAACCAGCACCGCCTGCGTAGTTACCAACGCAGCCCCCAAGAGACATAGTGCGCCTATGAGACCGGTGAGCTTGCTGAGCACCTTAGCCACATATTCCAGACTAGCCCAGAATCCTTGGTTGGTGTTCTCCATGCTATCGCCTTTCCGATGTAGTGGATCCGAAAAGAAGCCCTGGAAGAGGCTCCAGGGCCTGCGCTCATGGGGTTGCTATTCCATAGCCTTTATGGCTAAATCCAAGATCTCCTTTCCATTGGGCACGGTTTCCTCGTAGTTCTTCCACGCGGTTTTCTTCGCGAACTCAGCCCACGCCTCGAATTCTTGCTTAGTCATGTAGTGGATTTCCGCACCCGCTTTTGAAAATTCCTTGACCAGGTTTTCACCGTCTTTGGCAAAATTGGGTATGATCCACTCTTGTTCTAATTCCGCGCCCACCTCTTCGATGGCTTTGCGCTGTTCCGGCGTAAGCCTGTTCCACGTTTTCATGGAGACCACCAACGGTTCGGCCATGAACCAGATTGCATAGTCCCGGGGGGCATTCATGAACTTGAGCTGCTCATAGAGGCGGTATGACACGAACGATGACGAAGACGTGAGGCACGTGTCCAGCACTCCCGTTGAAAGGGCGTGGTAGATTTCCGAAGAAGGCATGCTTGTGATCGAGGCCCCAGCTTCCTTGAACATGAACTCGAATTTCTTTCCCGCAGCCCTGAGCTTTAGTCCTTTGGCGTCCTCCGGCAGCTTCACCTGGCGAACAGAGCTTCCAATTCCGCCATCCAGCCAGGCCCACACGATATCCTTGACGCCGTTGTCCGCCAGGATCTTGGAAATTCGCTTGCCTATAGGTTTTTGCTGCCAGCTCATCGCCTGCTTCAGGCTCATCACCGAGCACGGGAGCAACGTGATAGAAAGCTCCGGGACTTTGCCTGCTGCGTAATCGAGAGGAAACACGCTGAAGTCAAGGGTTCCCTGTCGCATGGCGTCCCACTGCTCTTTGGGCTTGAAGAGGGAACTGGCAGGATAGATGCGGAACTCCAGTTGATCACCGAGCTTCTTGGTTACTTTCTCCACGAAGACCTTCGCGAGCTGGTCTCTGATGTCGCCCTCGGCAAATTGGTGGGAGATTTTCAGTTTCATTCCAGCGTACGACATGGGGCTGAGCAGCACCACAATCACGATAGCGCCAAGCAGACTTCCCCATGCTGCATTCACCTTCCTGCGTGTGCAGATCATGTTCCCTCCTCCTTGTGTCTTGCTGGATGTTGATGTCACACGTGGTGACGTTTTAGTGGCCCGTGGCTCCTACCCTATCCTTCGCTTCATCCTGACACGCGTTTTTGAGTGCCGCACACTGATTCATGAGATGGGCTCTCATGACGCGTTCCGCGTCCTCCGAGCGGCGTTCCCTTATAGCGACCATGAGCTCCCTGTGTTCATTCATGGAGTCGTCAAACCTGTGGGGTTGATAGAGCTGTCGATAGCGGTAAAGGAGGATTTTCTCTCGTAGTCCGTTGATCACTTCGTTGAGTGATTGATTGCCGGCAAGCTCCTGGAGGAGGGCGTGAAATTTTGCGTTGACCCCGAGGTATTTTTCGGGTTGGCCGGCCAGGTACTGTCGTTCCAACCTTTCATGGAGCTTCTCAAGCTCCCGAATCTGTGAATCGGAGGCCCTTTCGGTAGCGATCCTCGCGCACAACCCTTCAAGGAAGCTCATCACCTCGAACATGTCCTGAATCTGGTCCATGGACGGTTCGGCGACGTATGCTCCTCGATGGGGGCGAAGCTCAATAAGGCCTTCCGCTGTGAGCGAACGGAGGGCTTCACGGAGAGGGGTTCTGCTTACTCCCAGCGTTTCGGACAGGTCGCTCTCGATGATGCGGTCGCCTTTTTTGAGGACCCCTTTCCGGATCATGCGGCGAATGCGGTGCGCCACCTCTTCGGGGAGGGATGTCTTGGTGATCCTGGTCATGGGCGTTTCCGCTTGGAGGGTTAGGTAATGATTCTCCAGCTTGATTATACTGTGTACTGTATACAATCCTCCGTACCATGTCAATCCTTTTCCCCTCACCTGCGTTATTGTCGCTCTAACGGCCTGAATACTTGCGAGTCCTCCGAATCTTTATAGCGCACCACAATCCCTGTCAACACAGAGGAGGGCCTTCAGGGGGCTTTTCCAGATCCTCCCAGACCACACCCATCTTCTCTTTGAAGTAGGGGCCTAACCTGGCGAACAGACGCGTCCAATGACGTCTTCCTTCAGCCAACTCCTGGAGAATCTCCGCGATGAGCTCCGCAAGCTTGCCGAGCTCTTCCTTCGGCAGGAAGGAGAGGGCACCACCTTTGATGGAGCGGTTCAGACTCTCCACATTTATGGCTTTGGCAGTCAGCATTGCGGCAGGAAGGCCCCGCCGGCGGCAAGCCTCCAGCAGCTCGAAGCCTCGCACTCCCATAATGTCGAGCACGACCAGATCGAACGACTCCCTGTTGATAAGGTCCAGCGCCTGCGAAAACTCGCCGGCGGTAGTGACCTGACACGTGTTCAACTCATCCCTGACCGTTTCCAGCACATCAGGCTCATCATCAACCACAAGGATCTTCTTTCCCTCAAGAATGTCGTAACCGGCCATGAGCTTGTCTCCCTTGCTTCACAGTCCTCGGTCCGCAATGACGTTTCGCGGCGGTGGCCTTCCGCTTCAACCGTCTTGTATGCCTTGGCCCCATGGGAAGGTCAAGCGTTTCTTTGCTGACCAGAAGGAATCCCGGGCCAGGGGGTTCTACAAGAGTTTGATCCGCAGATTGAGCCGATTTACGCAGATGAGAAGAGGGGAAATGCGCGAGCGGAGGAGGGCAGCCGACACTGCAGGTAGCCCCCACCTCCGCACCAATGAACGCACGTGCTTGTCGTTCTTTTTGCTCTGCGTCCATTTGCGTCATGTGTGGATAGGTTTCTGCACTGGACACAGGTCCACGCGGATCGTCAGTGGAGTTGTTCTTACGGCTTTGGGTTACCGCGGTCACGCCAACGGATTCAATACGGACAGTTCGAGGTGTAGTGGCACTCGGTGAGAATGGCTGCCCGGGCGACGATGTTTAGGCAAGAGCGGTAGGCCTCTTCCGGCCACCTCACACAGCCCTAAGCCTTTGGGCAATCGCGACCTAGGCCCCCAATTCGTGGGCACATCTGTTTGCCACCTCACAGGCTGCCTGGAATCCTTTGGAAGTCCTGCCCACGAAAATCAAATTGTGCCTGCCTCTAAGCACTGCCCCGATATAAATATAATGGTGCCCACCACTGCTAACAGGAGCGCACGAAAGCCACTCAAAACTGGGAAACACGGCGTTGGCTCTCTTTTGCATTCCCATGGAAATTTCGAAGTAATCGAGAATATCCCATAGGCTCGCGCCTTTCAGCGCCGCCCTTAATTCGGCGTGAACGTCCTTAACCAGCCTTTGGGCTGATCCTTCCGCACCTATCTTAACTGCACTCTGTATCATGGTTCTTCCTGGATCTGTGTCGCCGTAGGGTGCACAGAGGCCGCTTTCCGCATAAATGACAGTTGCCATGTCTGACGGTCTGCCATACGGCAGCCCAATGTTTGGCCTTGCAGGGTAGCCACCCAGTCATAGACAGTGGCGAGCCGATGAAAGAGCCTAGGCTCCCTGGTCAAGGCATCTTCTGACATGACAGACAAGCTCAGCTCCTACCTTGAGGGCCGTTGATCAAACATCGTGCTGGCTTCTGTAATCCAATATGGGGCGATTCGCCGGGAAGGCAAGAAAAGGCGTCAAGATGAGGATAAGCAACAGTCTAAATTTCGCGGAGAATCGCTCCGGAGCCGTCATACGGAGGTCGAGGATTCGATAGCCTCTTTTCCTATCCTGTAGCGGTGCTTTCGTGACGGGAGACCGCTGGAGTCGGCCCACGCAAGTTTGACATGACTGTCCTCGAAAGCCACAATCACATAGTCTCCGGCGGGCAGTATACAAATCGAAAAGGAATCACGGCCGAAAAGGTTGTATTCCGCCCTCAGACCGTCCAGATGTATGATATCTCCGATTTGCATGGTCCCTCCCTTTCCCAAGGTGGACAATAATTGTCCCACGCATCGCATAACACCGTGCTCCTTGCCAATCTTTATGGAGCTGACTACTTGATGATGAAAAGATGCAGCAATTGGCTGTTCCGGATCGTATTCACTACGGGGCTCACGACCAAACGTGCCCGCGTGGGAGAAGAGTCTCTAGTCTGCACCTCCCAGGTTCCGTCCTTGCTTCCGAATCAACCAACGCCACAGTGAGAATCTCTCAGACGGCTACCGTTGTGGACGATCAAGCGAGAGTCCGCCGTGGCACGCTCTCACCTGATCTTCATGACAGGGTTACTGAGAGTAGCTTACCAGCGCGATCCTCTCACGTCTCGCCTCCCACCTCCGGAATTATTCTTGGGCCGGGCTTCATTCACCTTCAGGCTCCGACCGCCGAGATCCCTGGAATCCAGTTCTTGGATCGCTTTAAGACCTTCCTCCCGATTTTGCATTTCTATGAACCCAAATCCTCGAGAACGGTTCGTAAATTGGTCAACGACGATCCTGGCGGAATCTACTACCCCGTACGCTTCAAAGAGACCCTGGAGTTCGCCTTCTGTGGAATCGAAGGACAGGTTGCCGACATAAATCTTGATACTCATTTTCTAGCTCCTTAAGAAAAGGCACACCACACGTTTCGCGAGAGTGCGTTTTAGAGTTACGAACAAGGGCTCTTTGTGAACGGGGATGACCAGCGTCCTTTACGGCGTGAAGTCCTCGGCACAGGTGCCTATGTCCTAGGATCTTAATCCTTGCATAACGCCCCTGGTCCTTGACGCGAGGTCGAGTGGAGAAACACAAGTTAAGCTTTAGTTGTAGTGTAGGCCAGGCAGCCTTCATTGTCAAGGGATCCTTCCGAGAAATACAGTCAGACGTCGTGGTTGGCAATAACTGCCGGCAATTGCGCGGATTAATGGATTCGTGTGAGTATCGGACCGGGAATGCCTCATCAGGCAGGCCCGGACCATCACAAGACACCAGTCCAGCACAGTTAGAAGGCAGAGACGTCGTCGGGGGCGTTGAAGCCCGTCCCGTGATCGCTGCTGAGCGGCAGCTCTGGGACTGGTTGATGAAACGGTATCATTGTCTCCGACTCCAGCGACAAGTCACCGCCGTGGCTCAGGCGCAGTGCCCTCCAAACCAATGAAATCAGCGTCTTAGTCTTAAGACGACTGCTTGACCCCTTGGCCGCGGAAGGAGTCCCCCATCACGGGTTAAGGGGGCCTGTCCATGTGGCGTCAGAGTTTCCTTTGAACCAAAAAAACGCGGCAGTAACTCCGCTGAGCATCATTCGTCGGGATTGGTGTTGACACGGGGCTAGAGGCAGTGGTACGCTCCGGAACTGGCGGGAACCCTCCTTTGCAGCCCACAAGCGCAGCGGACTGTGCGTGGCGGGCGGTCATGCTCTGAAAAAGGGTACGCTTCCGGTGGTCGAGATGCCCTCAGCCCGGTGCACCACAGTCCCGAAATCCTCAAAATGGGAGTCCGCGGCATAATTCTTGGTGGAACAGAAAAGAATAAGATGAAAATCGCCTTAGTAATTCCCCGGAACAGCTCAGACGCTGACAGGAGTTTCTACGATTATAAGTTCGGCACGACATTCCTCCTTTCGAGAAAGCATATATCGTATCTCCTGGCTATCCCTACCCTGACATCACTGACTCCTCCACACCATGAAATCAGGGTCTTCGACGAAAACATCGACGAGATTGATTACACCTGGAAGGCAGACGTCGTAGGAATCACTGTAAGGACAATGTTTGCCAAGAGAGCCTATGCCATATCCGAAGCCTACCAGAGGAGGGGAGTCAAAACGGTCTTAGGGGGCATCCATCCTTCAATGTGCCCCGAAGATGCTCTTCCACACTGCGACAGCGTTGTGATAGGTGAGGCCGAAGAGATTTGGCACACGGTCTTACGGGATGCCGAAGACGGTCAATTGAAGAGGGTTTACAAAGCCGACAATCGTGCGGATCTATCGGCCGCTCCTATCCCCGATAGGTCATCACTTGCGAGAGACCGATACCTCTTGGACATAGTTCAGACTACAAAGGGTTGCCCGTTCCATTGCGAATTCTGTGCCGTGCACGCCTTTGACGGACAGACGATCAGAAGCAAGACCGTAGAGCAAGTTCTCCGGGAGATTGAAAGTATCAACAGTTCTCATATCACGTATAAGAAGAAAAAGGCGATATTCTTTGCTGATGACAATATTATCGCCAACAGGGCTTATGCCAAGAGGCTATTCTTGGCGCTCAGGCCGTACAACATCAACTGGATGTGTCAGGCTTCTGTCAATATTTCACAGGATGCCGAGCTGCTCGAATTAATGAGTGAGAGTGGATGTGGGGCAGTTTTTATCGGTTTTGAGTCCACATCCGAAAAGAACCTTGCGATGATGCAAAAGGGGATCAATCGGCGATATGACTACTTAGAAGCAATCAAAAAAATACAATCTTATGGGATACTGGTTCACAGCTCATTCATCCTGGGTTACGATTTTGATACCCGGGCGACATTTGAGGAATTGATAGACTTTGTCCGAGAATCTAACCTGTTGATGCCATTGATCAACATTCTCACTCCCCTGCCGGGAACCAGGCTGTTCAAACGTCTTGATGCAGAGGGGAGAATTCTACACAAAGACTGGAGCAAGTATGACACTCAACACGTTGTCTTTGCCCCGGCCCGGATGTCCGCCGAGGACCTGTTGCAGGGATACAGGACAGTCATGAGAGCGGTTTATTCCTTTGATTCAATATTGAGAAAACTGAACTACTACTGGGTGAGAGACTTCTGGAAACGCTCCAATGAATTTGATCCAGTGAAGGCTGGGTACCGCATTCTCTTTGCGGCTCGGCTCGCGACACTGCTGATTTCCGATAACTTGGACCGATCCAAGTTTATCATGAGAATACTGCCGCGCGTTTTTGACAGACAGGTCAGGATATCAACCATCCTTGCGCTAATGAACTACAATAATTTCGCTTACGCCCTATGAGGTAGTTGGCCGACCTGAAGGGAGCCTAGCTGCGATTCCGGTGAGGATGGGGGGCTCTTGAATCTGCGTCCCTCTGCGTCATCTGTGGATAGATTTCTTCACGGGACACAGCTCAACGCAGATTGTCGGCGGAGTCATTCTTGCAGGTTCGGGTCACCGCGCTCACAGCGACGGACCCAGTGGGGTCTCAGCTCTTTCTCGCCAATTTCCTCCTTGAATCAAGGGTCGTCCCGCGACCTTGCTCGCTTCCATCAGATACGTCTCTGCTGATATTCCCCCGGATAACTTGATGGGAGCTCGGCGGTACCAATCCGGATGCCCTTCGAGCTCGTCAAGCGCTTCGAGCACTTTCTCGGTCACTTCATAAATCTCACCGACTACGCTGGTGCAACCTCCGGACGACATGGCCGGATATCCGCCCAGGTCGAACAAGCTGAAGAGGGGTTCGGTCCGTGCCATTCCGAGAAATCGTGAATCCGTCAGCAAGTTGTGATTCGACTCACCCCTCAAAAGGGTGCCATAGACAAAGACGCGGGTCATAGGATGCTCCACAAGCACTGGACTTCTCTTGGGTCCCCTGGGGGACTCAGCGAGGGTAGATTTTCGTGGACCTGCGGAGAGCAGTCAAGAACAATCCCCTTGACTGCTTCTCTGGGGGGCGCTTCAACCGGGCCGTCAAATGGAAAAAAGCTTGACATGTAGCACCAAGCTGAATAGGATGCCACGATCAACACTTGAAATAGGCCATTGTACCATCCGTTCCCGTTTCCGAATGGCTGATCGTTTTTCTTTGCTCCTGCGGGCAGATGCGATCTCGTGCTGCGGATTTCGCCATCGTGCTCGGTCCGGGCAACGAACGAAAGCGAAGGGTCTTGTTTCGACACGTTACTGGCCTGTGGGTGCTCGGATGCTGCACAGAATTCCGACTGCACACTGCATGCGTAATCCCGATCCGGGCAACGCGAACATCGGTAATCTCGCGGCAATTGCGTCCAAGAGCCTGACCATGTTTGCCAGGAGATCGGAAAGCCATTCTGGCCGGCCAAAGGAGTGTGACGAATGGATAATCGAATTCCGTGGGCGATTCCCCTTGTCGATGTCGCTCCGCTATACGGATTTCTGAGCAATTGCTCGGCGGGTTTCAAGCAGTTTTGCGCGCTTTCGGCTGCCGTCAATTCGAAAATTTCCCACTTTTGGCATGCAACATGTTTGCGGACGATTTCGGAAAAGAATACGACGTGGTGTTCTTCTCCTACAACCCTGGCGGTAAGAATCGTTCCATGCTCGAAAAAATACATGGCAGCCTGAAGGTTGGCGGACTCTTTATAACCAAACATGTCTTCTACCGAGAAAACGAGGGGTCAAAGAACCGTCTGTGCGACCTGGAGTGGAAGCTCACGGCAATCAGCGGTCTTGAAAAGGGCAAGCACATCTATAGTTTTCCCGGTGACTTGAGTTTCGAGGAGTATTTGACGCTCCTGGAGCAGAGATTCACGATTCTCAAGCTTGTCGAAGCTTCCGAATCTGCAAAACCGCCTCTGAACAAGTTCGGAGACATTTTCGATTCGGTAATTATCGTGGGAAGAAAGAAGGGCGGCCCAGATGAGCCTTCCCCCGCCTGATCCCGTGCGAATCCTGGCATCTCGGGCCACTGAGGAGAGTGTGATGAAAAGAATCGGACTACGCATACCGGTCATTCCGGTGCTGACATTCGTGCTGTTCGCAACAAACATTTGCTGGGGACAGGAAAGCACGACAGTGACAGATACTGCCAATAGGTCAGTCGAAGTCATGTTGAACCCGAAACGGATAATCTGCCTGGCACCAGGCACCCTGAGACTCTTATGTCTTCTCAAAGCGACCGAGAATCTTGTGGGAATCGAGGATTTTGAGAAGACGCGGCCCACCACGCGGCCGTACATTTTGGCGAATTCCCATCTGACGAAACTGCCAATCGTCGGTCCGGGAGGGCCGGGCAGCATCAACAATGAACCGGACCTGGAGGCTGTAATGAAGGTCCGGCCAGATGTGATTTTCATATCGTACATGGACGCGACGAACGCTGATGCTCTTCAGAGAAAGGCAGGAATCCCGGTGATTGTGCTTACTCATGGCAGGTTCGCGTCCTTTGACGAGCGTGTCTACGATTCGTTGCGAATCGCCGGAAGGATACTCAAGAGAGAGCAGCGAGCAGAAGAAGTTATCGCTTTCATAGAGAAATCAAGGCAAGATCTGCAGTACCGCTCGGCATCCGTGACCTCCGACGAGAAGCCAACGGTCTACGCCGGAGCCATAGGATATAAGGGGGTGCAGGGCATTGAGAGCACGGACTCGAGCTACACACCTCTGGAGTGGGTGCACGCCAAAAATGTTGCGAAGTCGATCTCGGAGAAAGGCCACCTGTTTATAGACAAGGAACAGCTTCTCCGTTTGAATCCTGACGTAATATTCATAGACGGTGGCGGCCTGAGAGTCGTCCGTCATGATAGTGCCAGAAATCCCGCCTTCTACAGGGGATTGAAAGCAGTCCAGAACAAGCAAATTTATGTTCTGTATCCATTTAATTATTACGTCACAAACATTGGCATTGCCATTGCTGACGCGTACACAGTAGGCAAGATTCTTTACCCGGACAGATTCTCAGACATTGAAATTCCAGCAAAGGCGGATGAGATTTTCACCTTTCTGTATGGAAAACCGGTTTACGAAAAGTTGAAAGCGGAATTGGGGGACCTCGGTCAACGGGCCGATTTCGGCTTCTGAAATGGAACCGAGAGACCTTGGCGACAAAGGAGATTCCATATGTGTCCGTGGCCAAATTCGATGCAGAGATGAAAAGGGCCTTGGGTCTAACGTGAATCCAGACGACGATGGTGTTGAGTCTCCAAGGGCAGGCGCTGGATTCTGTATGCTGCGGACAGGCCATTCACGATCATTTCGTTCCGACCGGCGCCCAGGACATGGCCGTGATCCTGACAGACGAGAAAATGCTGCAACCAAAGGTCCAAAATAGGGTCAGCTCCGAATAGCGAATGGGGTTAGCCGTCCCGGGAATTCCATGATCGCCACACGGGTGACATCTTCGAATTGCGGACAAAGCCCGCCAAACCTCTTGACCGACTCAAGGACGTCCGCGAAGACCTCCTCAGAGATCCTTGCCCCCGAAATCTCTGCGCGCGACCGTAAGATGACGAGAAATCCTTGACGCAGTTTGTATCCCGAAGCTATGGTATTACTGTATAAGAAGGTATGGGAGGCAGTCGTCTTACGCATACAAGACCTCAAGTATATGAGATTCCTAATAGAAGTCGGTGGACGATTCCTCTGCCTGGCCAACTGAGCGTCCACGTGTTGAGCCAGCGGATTGAGCGTTGGTGAAAGACGCGCACCTGACGGTAAGCGTAACCTGGAAGCATGAGCATTCCTGCGATGAGATCCCCGGATCTTGGTGGTCTGTCATCAGGGGGAATGAAGTCCATGTCACGGATTCTTATTGTGGAAGATGATTTCGTCGTCTCGTGTGACCTCGAGGAAAGCCTCGTGCAGCTTGGTCATGAGGTTTTGACACCGGTCTCAACGGGTCCCGATGCGCTTATGGCAGTAGAGGAGCACAAACCGGATCTGGTGTTGATGGATATAGGCCTTGAAGGAGAAATGGATGGCATTGACACGGCTCGCCTGGTGAGAGAGCGCTATCACATTCCCATAGTGTACCTCACTGCTTACACTGAGACAGACGTCCTGGAAAGAGCCAAGGTAACACAGCCTTTTGGATATTTAATTAAGCCTTTTCGATACAATGACCTTAAGGCCGTCATAGAAATCGGTCTCCACAAATCGAAGATGGAAAAACAACTGAGATTGAGTGAAAGTCGGTACCGCGCGGTGGTGGAGGATCAAACCGAACTCATTTGTCGCTTCTCTCAGGACGGAACTCTTGCGTTTGTAAACGACGCCTTTTGTCGTTTCTTGAACAACAACAGTGACGAATTGCTCGGAAGGAATTTCTATTCCATCGCGGCTGGCGCGGACCGCGACCGATTGGCCCACCAGTTGGAGTCACTCAGCTCCCACAGTCCGACAGTAACATGGGAACATGAGTTGACTGGCCCGTCAGGAGATATTCGCTGGGTTCAGTGGATTAACCGAGTAATCTTGACCCCATACGGACAAGAGCGTGAATTTCAAGCAGTGGGACGAGATGTAACCGACCGAAAGCGCTTGGAAGAGGAGCTTCAGAAGAGCGTGGCCACGGCTGACCAACTTCGCCTAGAGGCTGAGGCGGCCAACCAGGCAAAGACTCAGTTCTTGAATTACGTGAGCCATGAACTTCGAACCCCATTGAATGCTATCATAGGCTTTTCGGAAATCTTGGAACAACAGCTTCAAGGAAAGGTGACCTCGGAGCACATGAATTTCCTTCGATGTGTCTCGAGGTCCGGTTGGCACCTACTTCGCCTCGTAAATGATCTGCTTGACTTGGCTAGGGTCGAGGCAGGGAAGACGGAATTGGAGCTCTCTCAAGTCATTATTGGCGACGTGGTGGACAAGTGCTTGATGATGCTCAAGGAATCGGCACTGAAGCGTAACGTGACAGTGACTGTGGACGTTGCTCCTGACCTGCGCGGGAGGCACATATGCGCGGATGAGCTGAAGCTCAGACAGATTCTGCTGAATCTGCTCTCTAACGCTGTGAAGTTTAATCCCATTGGGGGACGTGTTGAGATAAAAGTGAGAGCCGACGGCCAAGCACTCATTGTTTGCGTGAAAGATACCGGGATTGGCCTCAGCTCTCAGGACAGTGAGCGGATTTTCGACCCGTTCGAGCGAGTCAGGCACGAGCCCGGGCAAGGGCGAGAAGGGACCGGATTGGGCCTTGCTCTAACCAAAATGTTTGTGAAACTGCACGGAGGCAAGATATGGGCTGAGAGCAAGGGGCCCGGTCGTGGGAGCTCCTTCATCTTCACAATTCCTTTGGTGAGATCCGATCGTTAGCAACAAAAAGGTGTGGCGGTTTTTCGCGAAAGGAGAGAAGGGGGATATTGTGATTGCCGTGGGATTTTTTGGGAAGTCTTGCGGATCATATGACCCGCTCCGTTTTCGGTCGCTCCTGACCCCGTTGCGGGCCAGGTGGGGGCGGCTAGGAATCGGGGTCCGAGGTATTACGGATGCTGAGTATTAAGGGATATCGCGACTTTAGTCCGATTTATGTGGGGAAGAGATCTGTTGTTTACCGCGCAGTCAGAGAGGTTGACAACCTGCGCGTGGTATTGAAAACGTCCGTCAGTGACCGTCCGACGCCAGTCGAGGTTGCCGAGAGACGTCGTCAATACGCGCTTCTTTCGGCTTTGAAACTCGATTCTGTGATCCGTGCATACGCATTCGAAGAGACTGAGGGCAGGCCGGTCCTTGTGCTGGAGGACTTCCGTGGCAGCCCCCTGAGAGACTTGATCGCCGATCAGACCTGTGGTCTGCAACGCCTGCTGAAAATAGCGATCACTCTGACCCAAGCACTGGGTCAGGTGCATGGGGCAGGTGTTGTGCACAAGGACATAAATCCCGACAACATTCTTGTGAACGAAAAGTCCGGCGAAATCAGGCTCATTGACTTCGAGCTGGCGGGAACCTCCCTGAGGGAAGACCCTTCCGAAACCACAGTGAAGCTCCAAGGAACGTTGCGGTACATCTC
>CAYZET010000042.1:0-17993 GCA_964477215.1 uncultured Syntrophaceae bacterium
AAATAATCGACAAGACTCAGGTCATAATCCATCCTGGCGAGCTGCTGAGGTATCGGATTCAGCATGTTCAGCCATTCGTCTTTTTGGAAGACAATTCGAGCATCAGGAAAGAGGTGACAGTTGCCCGCATGATCGTTATGAAGATGCGTGAGGATGACTGTTTCGATGTCCTTAGCTTTCAGGTTTGCTTTTTCTAACGCCTTCTCCATGAACGACGCTCCGCCTTCCGCGGGCAGAGCGCCCCAGGCCTTACCGTTGACAATGAACTTGTCGTTGATACCTGTATCAACCAGGATGTTGCGTCCTTCGCATTGCAGAAGGAACCCAAGATAGGGCGCGCTCAGACCGATGTCGTTTTGCAGTGGCGGCATCCCCGCCGGCCAAACGAGCGAAAGAGGAGCGGTGATTTTTCCCAAATAGAGTACCTTCACATCCCACACTTTCATACGTGCACCTTCCTTTCAGGTCGAATAACACTCAAGTCATAACCCGTTGTCGCCCCATCTTCGATCATGACGGCAACCTGCGGTTCGTTGTGGGAACGTCCAGCAATATTGGAGAATTGAATACGCTGCGCGTCGCGCTGGAAAGGGAGCGGCGGAAGAGCAAGCAATACCTGCGAGAAATCGAACACCTGAGAAAAGTGCTCATTCTCAACGGGGACTTCATCTTCGAAAGCCCGGAGATGAAAGCCCTTCTGGATGACCTGTTGAAGGTGGCTCCCTATGATTACGCGATCTTGATCACCGGAGAATCGGGGGTCGGCAAAGAGGTCGTCGCCAAGACCATCCACCTGAACAGCTCCCGCAGAACCGGTCCCTTTATCCCTGTTTGCATCCCCGTGATCCCTGCGAATCTTCTTGAATCCGAGCTGTTCGGTTATGAAGGGGGGACCTTTACCGGCTCGTTTCGCGAGGGAAAGATAGGCCTGCTCGAGGTTGCGCAGGGCGGAACCCTGTTTCTCGATGAGATAGGGGACATTCCTCAGGAAACCCAGGTGAAGATTCTACGTGCCATTGAGACGAACGAAATCCGCAAAGTCGGCAGCACGAAGACGATTCAACTAAATGTGCGCGTCATAGCAGCCACGAATCGCCCTCTTGATCGGATGATGAAAAATGGAAGCTTCCGTGAGGATCTTTATTACAGGCTCAACGTCGTACCAATTCATGTGAAACCTCTTCGTGAGAGGCCAGAGGACATCGAGCCTCTGTGTCACTATTTTCTTCAGGAAATTAATAAGAAATACCATCAGAGCACGATGATCTCCAAAGATGCCCTGGAAATTATGAAGCGGCATCAATGGCCGGGAAATGTCCGAGAGCTGAAACATGCGGTGGAAAGGTTGTCTGTCATGTCGAATGGTGACCTGATCATTCCCGAAGACGTCAGGAAGATTTTCACGGACGCTGCTGCAGACTGCAAAATTGATCGATCGGTCGGTGGAGGGACACCCATGGAAGAATTCGAGGCATTTGAAAAGATGAATATCCTCGAAGCCCTGAAACGTGCAAGTGGGAACAAAAAGAAAGCCGCAGAAATCATGGGGATGACCAGGACCAAATTCTATAGACGCCTCGCCAAATACTCTTGAGGGACTTGGCCAATCAAGGGGATAGACCGCCGATTCGTTTCTGACCCAGGGACTGTTCTCTCATCGCATCGCCCCAAGGCTTGTCGTTCCCACATTTCAGTCCCGCTATCAGCACGATGCGGTCGACCGTTGTCTCGCTATATAAACGTGCTTCAATCGGTGGTGGCTTGCCGAGCGTATCTCGGGATGCAGGGTGAAGAAATTCCAGTGTGTAGGCTGGCCATCATCCCGAGGAGCTCCGTTACTAACGTCGTCCATTTTGTTGCCGACCCTGACCGAGGGACCTCCTCCGCTCTGATGTATGGCATCAAAGGAAGGACCGTTTTTTCCAAGGGGGAGTCACCGCAGGTGAGAAAATCATTGCTCTGCGGTGAGGAGGATAGGTCAGCAGGAAAAGAAAACATCAAGAAACAAGCTTTCCAATGGGTGACCCCATTTCTTGGCGCGGGACCCCAAGGACATCCACGATGACTGCGTTTTCTTCAACACCCACTCAGATCGTCCCGTGGAGGGGGTTCTCGACAGCTATTCGAGCGAGTGGACCGTCGAGATTGCCATTCGGGAGACCAACGGGCTGCTGGGGAGTGCCGATCCGCAGAACCGCTCGGAGAGGTCGGTTTTCCGGGCACCTATGATTGCCTATTGGGCTTACTGTCTCGTGGTGGTTTGGTTCGTCGAGCAGTATCGGCGCAGTGCACGATTCTGCTTCATCCGAGCCCCGTGGTACAAGCACAAGAAAGACATAAGCTTCTCGGACATGCTCGCCGCAGCCGGGCGAAGTCATTTCACCTCCGTATTTTCATACGAGTCGGTTCACATGCAGACTGTACCGAAATTCAATCCCGCACGCTCCACGTGCCAACCCGATCTGACGAAAAGGGCAAAACTGTAGGTAATACCATCGGTTGCGAATTCGCTTCCCGGATGCCACTTTTTTCTTGACAGCCCATGGGTGGTTTTGTATGTAAGTAGGCATTACAGACATAGCCTGTCATAAAGGGTGAGGACCGGAGGACGCGTATGTTGTCAGCAAGAAAACGCTCCGGACCGGGTTCAAGATCCATCGCGGCCCGAGCACGACCTAGGGCAACTTCATGCCCCCCTCGAAGCAACTTGCACGGGAGTCTCCGTAGTGGACGCCCAAAGTAACGAAAACGTGCGAAGCCTCTAACATGTTGTTTTAGGAAGCGACTCTGCTATAGCACGTTCACACCTGTCGAATCGCGGGGTCGCTAGATTTCTTTCAATTCTCACAAGAATCATTAATGATTTACGGATTAGGTCCGTCAGGAAAAAGGCAGATCATCCAAAGGAGATTGTCGTACTTGGCTGGAGAAACCCACTTGGAAATCAAGGATCTCAGCCTGCGCTTCGGGAGACTGATGCCTCTGCAGGGGGTCAGTCTCGAGTTGAGACGGGGAGAAATATTGGGAGTCATTGGCCCTAATGGAGCAGGTAAGACCTGTCTTCTGAACTCCGTGAGCGGATTCTACAGACCCTTCAGAGGCCAGATCCTTTATAAGAGCAAAGATCTTGTCAAGATCCCGACTCATGCGATCTCCCGTCTTGGAATATCCCGGACGTTTCAAAATGTGGAATTGTATACCGGCCTGACCGCATTGGAAAATCTCCTCGCAGCTCGACACAATTTGATTCAATATGGCCTATTGTCTTCGCTTTTTCACTTTGGACGATCGGCTCGTGAAGAAGTGAATCATCGTCGTGCCGTTGAGGATATCATCAAGCTACTGGAGATTGAGGATATCAGGGACCATGTTGTGGGCGCTCTTCCCTATGGATTGAGAAAGAGGGTCGAATTGGGAAGGGCACTTGTCCAAGAACCGGAAATTCTTTTGCTCGACGAGCCGATGGCCGGGATGAATGTGGAAGAAAAGGAAGACATGGCGCGATTCATTCTCGACGTCAATGAGCTAAAGGGGACCAGCGTGATGCTAATCGAACACGATATGGGAGTGGTGATGGACATCACACAGCGGATCGTCGTGCTCGATTTCGGGATTAAAATCGCCGACGGGGCACCTAAGGAAATCAGAGAGGATCCCGCGGTAATCAATGCCTACTTGGGGAAGGCATAAGATTTGATGGAAACAGCGAGACAACATCTCGATACCATTCCAAAGGTTCTCCGGAGCCGAGCCGCCGGGGTCGGCAATCAGCAGATTGCCATGCGGAAAAAGGATTATGGAATATGGAATGAATACTCGTGGACAGATGTCTACGACCACGTGAAGAACCTTGCCAATGGTCTTTTGGCTCTTGGATTCGAGAAGAGAGATAAGATCACGATTATCGGTGATAATGATCCGGAATGGTTGTGGGCAGAGTGGGCCGCCCAGTCCCTTGGTGGAGCCGCGGTGGGGGTTTACATCGACAGTACCGCTTCCGAGCTGAAGTATTATGTCGAACACTCCGACTCCTCCTTTGTCTTTGCGCGGGATCAGGAGCAGGTGGACAAAATCCTGGAGATACGTGACGAGCTGCCCAAGTTGAAAAGGGTAATTTATTGGGATCCCAGAGGCTTGTGGTTTCACGATTCCGCAGAGGCCATGGATATCAAGATCTTGGAAGAACTTGGACAGAAATACGCCGCAATGCATCCGGACACTTTTGACGAGTTAGTATCCCAAGGGGAATCTGATGATATCGCCGTCTACTGCTACACGTCGGGCACAACGGGGCAACCGAAGGCGGCCATGCTCAGTCATAGAAATCTCTTCTACGCGGTACGAGCCTTGAACCAATATAACGAATTCGTTCCCGGAGCCAATTACCTCTCTTATATCTCCCCTGCTTGGATCACGGAGCAGTTCCTCGCACTCTGTGGGGGTGTTTTGATTCCCCTGACTCTTCATTTTCCCGAAAAACCCGAAACCGTTCAAGCCGATATCAGGGACATTGCGCCCGAAATCGTTTTCTATGGCGCCCGCCTTTGGGAAAATCTGGCCTCAACAATTCAGGTAAAGATCAGTGACAGTACGCGCCTCAAAATGTTTCTGTATAGCCTGGCATCAATGGTGAGCTACAGGAGACTGCAGGCAAAAGAGAGGGGTGAGCGTATCGGCTCCTTGATGAAATGTCTCCACTGGATGGCGGATTTCATTGTCTTTCGGCCTTTGAGGGACAGGATCGGATTCACAAGGAACAAGGTGGCCTACACGGCAGGTGCTGCGATCGCCCCTGATATGATGCGGCTCTTCCATGCCATTGGGATCAACATCAAGAATCTTTACGGATCCACGGAAGCGAGCTTGGTCTCTCTGCATAAAGACGATGATATCCGTTATGAGACCATCGGGGAACCTTTTGAAGGCTGTGAGGTAAGAATCTCCGATGCAGGCGAAATCCTCGTCAAGAGCGAAGGAGTCTTTGCCGGCTATTACAAGAACCCAGATGCAACACTGAAGGTTCTCAATAGTGGCTTTTATCATACCGGAGATGCCGGTTTGATTGACAGAGGGCATCTCGTGTACCTCGATCGAATGGATGAAATGATTGAGCTTTCCGATGGTAACACGTTTTCGCCGCAGTACACTGAGATCCGCCTGCGGTTCAGCCCCTATTGCAAGGACGCTGTAGTTTTTGGCGGGCGGGGAAAACCCTTCGTGGCCGCGATTCTCAACATTGATTACGACAATGTAGGGAAATGGGCTGAGAGGAGAAAGATAGCTTATACGACGTACTTGGATCTTTCTCAAAAGAAGGAAGTCAGGGATCTCTTGAAAACAATTGTGGAAAATGTCAATTCAATCCTTCCGGAATACGCTCGAATCAAAGCCTTTGTGAGCCTGCACAAGGAGTTTGACGCTGATGAAGCAGAGCTGACTCGAACCAGGAAACTTAAACGCGAACCGATCGAAAAAAGGTACAAAGATATCCTGGCGGGCATCTACGAAAAGAGGGAGAAAATCAAAGTCGAGAGTCAGGTTGTCTATCGGGACGGAAGGATTGGAACAGTGCGGACAGAGGTTATTGTTAATTTCTTGAAGTAGCTGAGAGGAAGGGTGTACATTTAATGTGGCGACCATGCGGTGTTTTTAATAAGAGTTATCTCGAAGATCGGGCCGTAATTCGCACCAGGGCCCAATGGACAGTCTTGATCTTGTTCCTCCTGGCAATCACCTTTTTCTCGTTCTTCTTCGGTAGTAATTACATATTGAGCATCCTTATCCTGACAATCATAACCATCATCACACTGCAAGGACTCAATTTCATTGTCGGACTTACGGGACAGATTTCAGTGGGTCATTCCGCTTTCATGGCCATTGGCGCGTACGCAACCACCATCCTCATGACGCGCCTGGATCTTCCCTTTGTTCTGTCCTTTCCCATGGCGGGTTTCTGTGCGGCTGCGGTGGGTATGATATTCGCTTTGCCCTCCTTGCGGATCAAAGGCTTTTATCTGGCGCTGGCCACATTGGCTGCACAGTATCTCATCGGCTGGTTCCTGCTTCATGGGGGTAGTCTAACGGGTGGCCTTTACGGCCTTTCTGTGCCCCGTGCCGGAATTGGCGGCTATGTGTTGGGGTCTGATCAGAGCTATTTCTTGTTTGCGATGTTCATGTTGCTGCTTATGTCGTACTTTGCCAAGAATATAGAAAGGGGCAAGATAGGTCGAGCATTTATTGCAATCAGGGACAATGATCTGGCTGCAGAGGTCATGGGCATCAATATTTTCAAGTACAAGATTCTGGCTTTCTTCATCGGGTCTTTCTACGCGGGTATTGCCGGGGCGATTTGGGCACACTATTTTCTCCGTATCCATACAGAGCATTTCTCTTTGATGGATTCCATCTGGTATCTCGGATTCTTGGTGGTGGGTGGACTCGGGAGTGCGATGGGGCCGATCTTCGGGGCCGTTGTTTATGTCGGGCTCAGAGAGCTGGTCGCTCTGGTTACCCCATTTTTGGCAGCCCTCTTCCCGGGCATCCAGACCAATATTTTCTCAGGCCTGGCACTGATCCTCTATTCCTTGGTTGTGGTGGTCTTTCTCTTATTCGAACCCCGAGGCATCAATCGGCAATTTGGTCTTTTTAAGTCCTATTACAGGCTGTGGCCGTTTGCGTATTGACCGCATCCTGCTCAGGTGAAAGGAAGGTGCAGTATGGAAACCAGAGGTAAACGGAAATGGGTTTTGTCTATGATGGTCATGGGTTTGTGTCTCGTGGTGTCGATGGGCACATTAGCGTGGGGCAAGGAGATCAAACTTGGCGTTTTTGGAGATGTCACTGGGCCCATTGCATTTACCGGCCAGCAGTTTTGGAAGGGTTATTCTGATTATTTTGCGTGGATGGCAAAGAATGACCCTATTCCTGGTATCACGGTGAACATCCTTATGGAAGACACGGGTTATGATCCTAAGAGGTACTTACCCGTGTTGAAGAAATTTGAAGCTGCGGGAATTAGCGCCGGATATATAATGGGTACCAACGGGACCGCCACCATGAACGACGAGCTTCGGAGACTGAAGATACCTTGTGTTAGCGAAGGCTCTGGATTTCCTCCAGCGATCACCCCTCCGGGGTACATTTTTCTCCTCAGACCGCTGTATCCCGACGTTTTTGCCGCTGCTTGCATCCATTTCATGGAGCTATGGAAGAAAGCAGGAAATAAGGAAAAGCCCAAGGTTATGACGATCACATGGGATGTGCCTTACGGGACGGCGCATCTCGAACTGGGAAACCCCTGGGCCGAAAAATACGGGTTCAAAGTTCTGCCCACCCAATTGTTTGCCGGTCAACCCAATGATCTGAGCACGCAGCTTCTCAGGGCAAAGGCGATGGGGGCTGACCTTGTTTTTTCCAACATATTGGAGGGCCAGTTTGCAGTTCTATTGAAAGATGCCAAAAGGCTTGGCCTTCAAGGGAAGATCCAATTCGCAGGCGGTTCAGAGTGCCGCGGGTCCGAGGTGGTTAAATTGGCTGGGGATGCGGCCGAAGGAGCCTGGTCGGTGAGCCATTTTGTGGACTGGTCGGAAACCCAGAACAAAGGAATTCAATTGGGCATGAAAATGCAAGAAGAGTTCCGGGGAGGAGTCGATTATCAGACTCAATACCTCATGGGGGTCATTCCGGCGAGAATTACGGCCGAGGCCATAAGACACGCGGCCAAGAGCGTTGGACCAGAAAAGGTTGATAGCACGGCGATCTATGACGCCCTGACAACCATGGGAAAAATCGACATGTTAGGGTTGACAGCGGATGTCCAGTACTCTCCGACTGAGAGGAGGCCCTTCAAGTACTTGAACATATCCAAGTGCTCCAACGGAAAGTGGTCGGAAGAGAAATATGGGATCGAGGTTCCTTGGCTTAAACCGGGTGCGAAATAGATCCATCAGGAGTGACAGGTCAGATGGCAGAGTTGCTTCAGGCAATTGCAAGCGGCCTCATGGTCGGATCGTTGTACAGCCTTATTGGGCTGGGCATCGTGGTCATTTACAAATCCACCCGTGTTTTCAACTTTGCACAGGGCGGTCTGCTGATGGTAGGGGCATATCTGGCCTGGTCCTTCATGGAACAGGCCGGAATGCCCATCTGGCTTGCTCTGATCTGCGGACTCGGTTCGGCGGTAGGCATTGGATTCTTCATCGAAGCCTTTGGCATGCGACGCATGGTGGGGCAACCGATCCTCTCGTTGATCATTGTGACGTTAGCCTTGCAGGCGTTAATCGATGGACTCGTCACATTGTTTTGGGGGCATAATAATTATCTTGTCTACCCGGAATTTATACCCCCTAATCCCGTTCAATTCCTGCACATTATTTTGTCGCTACAGCACATCATCGTCTTTTTCATCACCATGCTCGTGATCGCCCTATTTGTCCTTTTCTTCCAATACAGTAAATGGGGCTTGGACATGCGGGCTGTGGCGGAGGACCATCAAGCCGCCATGTGCATGGGGGTCAGCATCAAAGTAGTCTTTGTTTTGGCCTGGGTGATAGCCGCTGTCCTGGCGTACATAGGAGGTGTTCTTCTCGGAAGCATCAACGGAGTTAGCACCAGCCTGCACCATATTGCTGCCAACTGTTTCCCCGTCGTTCTCTTGGGCGGCTTGGAATCAATTCCCGGTGTCTTGATCGCGGGCCTGGTCGTCGGGATTTTGGAGTACATGTCTGGGCTGTATCTTGACCCCATAGTCGGAGCTAGCACAAGGGAGATAGCCCCGTATTGTATTCTGGTGCTGGTGTTGATGATCAAGCCTTATGGTCTTTTCGGCCTCCCCAGGATAGAGAGAATTTAAGGACATTAGGCAGTAGAGCTGACCTGCTGGAGAAGTACTTCAATGTTACAACTCAACAATGTGGAAGTAATGTTTAACAACGTCATTCTAGTTCTCAGAGGGGTCTCCCTTCGTGTGGATCCCAATCGCATTGTCGCACTCTTGGGGGCGAACGGTGCCGGAAAGACCACCACTTTGAGTGCTATTACGGGCCTGATCAAGACAGAATTGGGAGAGGTGTCCGAGGGCTCCATTGAGCTCGAGGGAAAGGACCTGACCAAAATGAGCACGGAGAAGATCGCCCAAGAAGGGGTGGTTCAGGTCATGGAGGGAAGAAGGCTTTTTGCTCATCTGACGGTCGAAGAGAATTTACGGGTTGGAGCGCGGGCCAAGAGAGGGAAAAGCACCATTAACGAGGATCTCGACATCATTTATGATTATTTCCCGAGGCTGAGGGCGCTACGTCATGCTACGGCCGGATATTGTTCCGGCGGGGAGCAGCAAATGGTGTCGATCGGTCGGGCGCTGATGAGCCGCCCCAAACTGATCCTTCTGGACGAACCTTCGATGGGCCTGAGCCCACTCATGGTAAAGGAGATATTCCGGATTATTAAGGCAATTCAGGAGGAAAAGAAGACAGCTATATTGTTAGTCGAACAGAATGCTCCGCAGGCTCTAGATATAGCCGATTACGGCTACGTAATGGAAAACGGAAGAATTGTTCTCGACGGAACGCAAAAAGAACTAAAAGAAAATGAGGACGTAAGGGAATTTTATATGGGGTTAAGTGATGTGGGGAAGAAGAAGAGCTACCGGGAGGTCAAACATTACCGTCGAAGGAAAAGATGGTTATGATACTGTCCCGTCGCCGGATGCAACATCTGAAAGCGCCCTAGCAACGAGCATTCCTGAGGCCAGTCAGCATTCACGGCGAGTGGACGTACCACGAGAGGGCGCAAGATTATGCACGACAGAACTTCAGAGAACGACTATACTATCGTGGTGTGTTCCACTGACAGACCCTCTGGAAAAGACAGTTGACGGAGCGACGGAGCGGGACGTACGCTCAGAGACAGACCAAGAGGGCCTCTGCATCGATAAGAGGACGGTTTTGCCTCTTTCAGGTGGCGTGGAGCCGCTAATACCTTCAGTACTCTTTTGGGGTCGAAGTGGCAATCCCTTCACCCCTCGCTGATGCCAAGACGACCAGAATGGTAAGCGCGCCGCATAGTTCCTGGCAAATTCTAACAGACCGGGACCCTCTGAAAAATGGGGACAGGAGGTACGGATGAGTCACATTGAGATATCGAAAAAGGCGTCCCCTAGTCTGGCCACTAAGCAAGCAAGTGCCAAATTGAAGGACAAAGTGATCGTAATCGACAAGCGGTTCCAGGGACCTCCGAAATCTGGAAACGGAGGCTACGTTTGTGGGCTTCTTTCGCAGTTCGTGGATGGCCCCGCTGTCAGGGTTCGACTCCTGCTTCCAGCGCCCCTCGATACGGAGTTGGAGGTTCGAGAAATAGAAGGGGGGGTCGTTTTGCTCGACGGTGAAGTCGTTCTCGCCGAGGCTCGACCCAAGAAGGTCGTGCTCGAACCGCCTACGTGCCCGAGCTACGAAGAGGCGGAGGCAGCATCGCGCCGATATCGGGGATTCACTTCACACTGGTTCCCCTCCTGCTTTGTTTGCGGTCCGGATCGTATTGACGGTCTACATATATTTCCGGGACCCACAGAAGGGGGGGAACGAGTCGCCTGCCCCTGGATTCCCGATGCTTCCGTCTCCTCAGCACGGGGTACTGTATCTACAGAGTTCTTGTGGGCCGTACTCGATTGTCCAGGATCCTTCACCTTTCCCCAGCCTGCAGGTCAAGCGATCGTCCTCGGAGAATTCCACGTGGAAGTCTTCGGAGACGTGTCCGTAGGCCAGCGCTGTGTGCTTGTCGCATGGCAGATTGCTGCTCGCGGACGAAAACGCCACACTGCCGCAGCCCTCTTCGGCGACTCCGGGGCATGTCACGCTCTCGGCCTTGCGACTTTCTTAACGGTTCCGGAAGACGCGTGGAGGCAGTAAGGTGACCCCTTAGTCTTTTACGGGGTGCGGCGCGTTTTCATGGTTGACGTATGTCAGTCCGCGGCTCTGAGCTTCGTAATTCTCCTCTCTGCGAATCCCTGCATGCGAAGCGAGAGGTTCCGCATCGACTATAACAAGGGTAAGGCCAAGTCACGTTCTGACGGCAAGTGGGTCCTCAGAAACAACACCAGCATTGGGGCAGCCGAAGTAGGCCTAAAGTACGAGCAGATCTGGATGGTTGAGCAGCTCTTCCGATCAGCCAAGACCCTGCTCAGCACCCGGCCGGTGTGCCACAAGTACGATCGGACGATCCGAGGACACATCTTCCGCTCCTTTCTTGCTGTGGTCTTGCGCCGAGCACCGCAGGAGCGCCTTGAGGCGAAAGAGGCCTCATGCGAGTGGGCCGATCCCAAGCTCGATCCGGACACCCTGACCGAAGTGGAGCTGGATCACGCAGGAAAACGTTTTATCCTTCGCTCCCAGCCCAAGGGGACGTGCAGCGCGGTCTTCCGGGCCGCAGGGGTAGCCCTGCCTCCCAACATCCGCAGCGTGCCGCTCGACCCCAAACAGTAATGGATCCCTTCCCCCAAGGATCCACAGCCTGGTGCCACAGATTCGTCGCGCGCTGCTAACATCCCGAAACAAAATAACTTCTATCAACGCACTGTAGAAGATGGGCTTAAGGATTAATCTTTTTCCTTTGCGGTGAGCTCTTGCCTACTATGTATCTGTTTGGGCGCCGACCTGTGCAATTTTTTCGAGTAGCTCCCTTTCAATGTCACGCTTCAGGACGTCAACGGGCGGGAGCGGGGTCGTCTTTCGCGCCTGCTTAAGCAACCGCTCGAAGAGATTCACCAGATAATCATTCACTCGCCGGGACGCGCCGTTGTCTGGGCATGAGCGCCAGTACAGGGGGGAGTCGAGTCGGGACATTTCTCGAAGCACGGAAAGGCACGCGTTCCCCACCAGTTCCGAGATCAAGCGAACGCGGTCGTCCTTGAAGGAGATCTGGCCCTCAAAGCCAAAGGGGCCTGTCGCTGTGAGTCTGCCCTGCTCACTGAAACGGAGGTAGTCGCGGGTTCCCATTAGCACAATTTGACTGTGACACAGGAGATTTGCCGTCCTGTCCAGTCGGTCCAATAGTCTGTTCCGTTTCAGGAATTCCAGGTTGTGCTCCAGGTCTTCAATCGTGCTGTCCGGCACGAACATGATGAACCCCACTTCCGGCTCTATTCCCACAGAGCGGCAAAGGGCGATGGCCCGTTCGCACGAGTCGCGGGAAGCGCTCTTGTGCAACCGCCCGAGCACCGACCGGGACCCGCTCTCAATGCCCAGGAGAAGGCTCCTTAACCCGGCGGCAACGAGGCAGTCCAACAGGTCTCGGTCCAAGTCGTTTGGCCTGGTTTCCATTCCGAATGTGATCCCCAGCGGTTGAATCAGTCGAGCCAAATGCCGGATTCGGTCCTTCCCCCTTTTTCCAGGCCCGACAAAGTTGGGGTCCACAAAATAGAAATCCCGTGCTCCTCGGTCTACAAGCTGGGTCAGCTCTTCCAGGACATTCTCCGGTGACCTGCCTCGCCATAAAGGCCCTTGGCCATAAAAAGCCGGGATGGGACAGAAACTGCAATGGTTGTAGCATCCTCTGCTTGCCAGGACGCTCACGGTGCCTCCAATTTCCTCCTCACGAAGCGGGAACGGGAATCTGTCCAGAGTCACGTCCGGGATTCGAGGGCCACTTGTCCTGACGCTGCCCGAAGCCCGATACGCCAAGCCTGGAACCTCTCTCCAATCCTGCCCTTTGCTCAAGCGGCCCGCCAGCTCGACCAACGTGTTTTCGCACTCACCTATTGCAACGGAGTCCACCTCCGGCGCCTCGGTGAGGATCGTCCGGTAAGCCAGGGTAGGGAAAAAACCGAAGAGGTTCACGTGTCCTGCAAAGCCGGATGATCGCAGCCGGGAGAGAAAATCGAACAGCCGCGGAGTGTGCTCCCAGAAATAGACGGCATTTATCGCGAGCATAGCAGGAGCAAGACTCAGGATCTCGCGTTCAGTCCGAGCAAAATCCCAACCTCTTGTTATTGCGTCCAGAAAATGAGTGTCATGGCCTTGCTGCTTGAGGGCGGATGCTGCATAACCTCCCATCAGGCAGGACCACAACGGGGTGTTTGCAATATCGTTGAACCGTTTTTCCGAACGTATTCGGGGATGTTCCAGGACCACCACTGTCATGAAAAAACCTCCTTATCCAGTTGCATCCCCAACCGCGAAAATACGCCGGCTGCGTGACAATGAGCCTCCAATTCATGGGGCACGTGCGAGAGCTCGACAGGATTGTAGTATACCGGGTAGAGCAGATCGACGCGTTCATCCAGAAGTCCACTCTTCCGCAGCTTCCGGGTCAGAGGAGCGCCGGGGTACAGTCGCACATTGTTGAATATGACGGCGCCCAGGTTTCCTACGGGTCCGTGGATTTCCAGAATCTCGTCCAGTAGTCTCCTGGCCTCGGTAACGTGTGCCGCGGTCTCTCCCGGTAAGTTGACGAGAAAATGATATACGGCGAGGATGCCGCAGTCGGCCGTGATTCGAGCCGTACGGAGAATATCTTCTCTCGTGATGCGTTTGGATAAGACTTTCAGCCCATGGTCGGTCAATGCATCCGCGGAAAAATAGAAGGTTGCAAGACCTGCCTTTGCGGCTAGATAAGATGTGTGCGCGGCAAGACTATCTTCCCGGAAGAAACCGGTCCACCTCACCTTGAGTCTTCTTCGGAGGATTTCTTTGCACACCGCCTCAAAATGATCCACCGGCCGATTCAGCACGGAATCGGTGAAATGGAACAAGTCGAGACCGTGCTCCTTGTGGAGAAGCTCCATTTCGTCAACGATCTTTCCTGGACTGCGTAACCGCATAGTCCGCCCCCCTAAGCGTGGATACACGCAGTAGCCACACCGCAAATCGCACCCTCGTTTGCCTTCAATCCCTACAGCAGCTACATATTTGTTCCCCCGTCCATACTCTTCCGGACAGAACAGACCTAGGTCCATTTCTGGCACCGCATCCATCGCGAGGAACGGCCCGGAGGGATTGCGCTCAATACGATCCCCGTTTCTGCAGATCACACCAGGCACGGAAGTAAGGTTGGCGGACGGTGAGAGCATCTCTCGAAATGCTGACTCCCCTTCCCCGATCAGGCCGCAGTCAATTTCGGGAATTTCCTGCATGAGGCGTTCCCCGAATAGGGAAAACGCTGGACCACCAGCCCATATTCTCGCGCGGGGAACCAGGAGCCGGGCCATACGGGCCGAAGTCTTCAATGATGAGAGGTACGAAGCCCGGAGTCCTGCAAGGGGGTCGAGATTTCTAAACGAAAGGGCGACCACATCGGGGGTTACATCGAGCAAAGTGTGTTTCAGTTCCGGCCACGGGTCTGCCGACAGGTTCATGTCAAGGCCCCATTTTTCGTACCCTGGCGGCACGAGGCTGGATAATCTTGAAAGCCCCAATGGATAAACCCGTTCCCCCGCGGCCAAGTGAGATGTCGGGGTCTGAACGAACAGGATTCGCATGAATATCACTCCAGGAGCAGCAGACCGATGTATTTCACGTACCGGTCCTTTTCCGGCGCGGGCTTCACACGTATGCCTGCGGCCCGGGCTGTGGTGTACACATCGATTCCCGATCCCTCCATGGATGGACGAGCCTGGTCGGGATACCGGCAGATTCCGTCTTCAGGACATTTCTCGCAGACAGGACAGGGACCGGCTCCCAGGACGAATGCTTTGTGGAAGCCAGCCAAGAACGCTTTCCTCTCCATTCGAAGAAGCTTCCGGTGGAAGTCGAGGCCTGACGGCGCCCCCTCCAGGAGAAGAGCCCAGGTGTACGAGTCCAACATTTCTCGTGTGGCACAGCTTTCCAAACCACGCGGGGGACATTGGAGATTCTGTCCATACCTAGAGCAGCCCCATGCACATTTCATTCGAGCCCATGGAGCTGTAACGATTTTCTCTCGAGGCACGAGCACGCCGCGGCGGAATCCCTCGGTACGGGCCAGGTATACCCACTCCTCCAGATCGGACTTCTCGCCACTGTGACCTCGTTTCCTACCGGCCAAGATGATAGAAGAATCCGTGGCAAGATCCCGAATTTGAACCCTTCCCATGCCCTCGTCTCGGAGCCAGCCCATAACGTGACATGCCTTGTGACACGTGCCGTCATAGGTATTGAGCATCATGTTCAAATCGTACAGAGGTCCTTTCTCAGGGGATCGCCCGAGACGATCCGGAAAATAGTCGTGAATCAGCAACAGGCCGTCGCTCGCGAGAAGCCCCACGCTCTTCCCCAGCAACCGACGTGCTTCGACTGCACCGTACGCGTGCAGGAAATTGCTGAGGACCACTAGGCCGTAACTGCCCTCGGTTTGCAGGTCACAGTTACGAAAATCCCCCGAAATCGTGCGGATCCGTTCCCACGCGGCCTTGTCGGGGTACACTACCTGTGCAGCAGCGATCACCTCCGGCAGATCGAGCACGGTGGCATGTCCCTGCTCTCTCGTACCTATGAGCGCCCGGCTCAGGGCTCCCGCGCCGCCACCTATGTCCAAGAGAGGCGGTTTCCAGCTCTCCACGGTCAATAGCGTGACAATCTCTTGAGCCTTCTGTTTGGCCAGTTGATCCAATGCTCGAACGTAGCGCAGCGTCCGGATTTCGTAGTCATCGTCCTCGGACGCAACGTGGATAGTGCTGCTCCGTTCTGCTGAGACACTTTGAACAAGATCCATCCATCTCGGCTGCATGTAGCGACGATACAGGAGGAAGTCCCCAATGTACGAGGGGTTCCCCGGGGCCAGATACAGTCGAGCGAGTTGGCTGTTGTACCACTCCCCTTCCCCGTTGTGGACAAGCTCCAGACGTTCCAGCGTGTCCAACAACCGATGCAGGTTGTCCCTGTCACAGCCAGCGGTCGCGGCAAGGTCGTCCAGCCGACAGCACCCCTGTTCGAGCAAATCGAAGAGCCCCAATTCCAGCGCGGCAAACAAGACCTCCGAATACCAGTACGCTGTAGCCAAGTCTTCCAGATATTGGAAGTCCGGATGCGCCGGATCGGCCTCCTGAAAGGGGAGTTTCATTGGTCTCATTAACATCGTTCCCCTGCTTGAGGTCCGGACACGTCGGCCTCCTCGAACGTGAGCATTTTCCGCGAAACCTGGGAGGCAGCCGCGAGAATCGAAAGTCCGAAAGCAGCGCCGGTGCCCTCACCCAGCCGCATTCCCAGATCCACAATGGGCCTCAGACCGAGATCGTCCAACATCAGTTTGTGACCGAGCACCGCGGACTGGTGGCCTGAGAACAGATAGCGCTTGACTTCAGGATGAAAACGAGAAGCCAGGAGAGCAGCGGCCGTGGAAATGAAGCCGTCTACCACCACAGGGATCCTTGCGGCGCACGCAGCCAGAATTACGCCTGCGATCCCTCCAATCTCGAAGCCCCCGACTTTCGCGAGCACGTCCAGTGGGTCGCCTGGATCAGGCCGATTCACCTCCAGGGAGCACTCAACTACCCTCACTTTCTTGCGCAGAGTGTCGGCATCGATGCCGGTTCCCTGATTGACGACCTCGATCGGGTCCCGCCTCAAGAGGCTCGCGGCTATGGCCGATGAGGGCGTGGTGTTTCCTATTCCCATATCGCCTGTTCCCACGGCATGGAGTCCGCGCGATCTCTCTTCCTCGAGCACCTGGATTCCTGCTTCCAGTGAACGTATGGCTTGCTCCCTGGACATGGCGGGCCCCCGTGACATATCCGCTGTCCCGTCTGCGATCCGGCGGTGAGCCAATCTAACGAAACCGTCGTCTTCCAGTGAAATCTCCTGGAGCGGCCCCGCTACGCCCATGTCAACGACGGTAAGGCGGGCCCCGACATGCCGAGCAAGCACGTTTATGGCAGCCCCGCCTCGAGCGAAGTTCGCAACCATCTCCCGCGTCACTTCTTGGGGGAAGAGGCTTATTCCTTGGCTGACGACGCCATGGTCTCCCGCCATGGTGATCACCGCGAGATCCTTGATCTCCGGTCTTGGGTCTCTCGTGATCCCTGCCAATTGAACACAGAATTCATGGAGCCGCCCCAGACTACCTCGAGGAATGGCCAACAAATCCTGGTAGCGTGCTGCGGCATCCATGGCGGCCTCGTCGAGGCCGCCGATACTGCTGACAGTGCTCTCCAGCATGTGATATCTCCACTACGCCTTGGAACTCTTGCTGAGCGTTTCTTCAAAGAGAATCGCGGAAGCCCTGTTTGCACAGAACTCTCCGCACATGGTGCAAACCTTGGAGTCGGAGGGAGCACGCTCGTCGCGAATCTTTCTGGCGTCTTCCGGAAAGAGCGCGTTGGCGAACTGTCCGTCCCAGTCGGAATCTCGTCGCGCCTTGCTCATAGTAATGTCACGCACGCGCGTCCTTTCGGGCAGTTTCGTCAGATCCCCGATGTGAGCTGCCACCTTGGCCACCTTGACCCCTTCGATGACGTCCTGTTCGTTGGGAAGTGCCAGGTGCTCCGATGGAGTGATGTAACAGATCAGATCGGCCCCAAATCGTGCCGACTGCGCGGCTCCAATGGCTGCGACTACGTGGTCGTACGCAGCGCCGATGTCTGTAGGCAAGGGCCCGAGCATGTAGTAGGGGGCGTGATTGCTCATGCGCTTTTGGAGGATGATATTGGCTTCGATCTCATCCATGGGCACGTGACCGGGCCCTTCTACCATCATCTGGCACCCCATTCGTCTGCCCTCTTCTGCCAATTCGCAGTTTATCAACAATTCCTGAATCATAGCTCGGTCGAAGGAATCTGCGATCGCACCGGCACGAAGTCCGTTCCCCAGAGAAAGTACGACGTCATATTTCTTGAGGATTCCCACCACGCGATCGAATCTCTCATACAAGGGATTTTCTCTCTGATTTACCTTCATCCAAGCCACCATGGACGTACCGCCTTTGCTGACAAGGCCTCCGTAGCGGTACCCCTGCTTTTCTAGACGTTCGATTGTGTACAGGTTGATTCCGCAGTGGATGGCCATAAAGGTTATGCCATCCTCGCACTGACG
>CAYZET010000042.1:18003-19920 GCA_964477215.1 uncultured Syntrophaceae bacterium
TCGGCGGCGAGGTCGAACAGCATCTCCTCGTCGAGCCGATTGGGATCTCCCCATTTGCGGGTTGCCTCGCAGAAGGCCTGGTAAAGCGGAACGTTCCCGACAGGTAGATCTACGGCCGCTATGACTTCTCTCCTGATCCTGTCCAGGTCCCCGCCAACGGAGAGCTCCATCAGGGTGTTCGCTCCGGCGTTTTTAGCCGCAATGGCCTTGCGAACTTCGGCATCGATGTCTACGATCTCCGTCGATGTCCCGATGGAGGCATTGATCTTTGTAGAGAGCCCCATACCGATTCCCACCACAGAGCACTTTATGCCTTTGTTCAAAGGCACTACGATCTGCCCTTCTGCGATGCGTTGGCGGATCAGCTCTGAAGACAGGCCTTCCATGTCGGCAATGCTCTCCATTTCCGGGGTCGTAATCCCCTTCACAGCACATTCGACCTGCGTGAGCTCCATAACGACTTCCTCCTCTCTTGTGTCGGCCCAAAATAAAAAATCCCCAAGCAATTATTGCTTGAGGATTTGCCTTCTCCGCAAACATGAAACGTGATGGCAGGTCTTCTGACTCTCGGATCGACCTACGCCCACGCCTTCCCACCCGGGGCTCGCTCTCTTGCTGCACTCACGGCGTTGCAATATGTTCAGGTGAACAAACACATTACCAAACGCAGTGCAAACAAACGACTGAGCTGAACACCGGCCAGTGGCTTGTTCCCGGTCACCAGCGATCCATTGTACTCATGACCAGGAAGCGGGCTTCGTCCCCGATTACAGCGGCGGGTCCGTCCCGGATTCTCACCGGGTTCCCTATTATGCCCGAAAGGGCCACCACCAGGTTGCACGATATAGTGAATCAATTATCGACTAGCATTCCTTCCTGTCAAGTTTTTTTCACATCCAGGCAAGCATTTATTTACACAGATATTCTGTTTGACAGAGCGGCATGTGGTGGGGTACGCTGTGGGACGGTGCATTGGGAGCCTCGGCAGCCACCTGAGCAGTCTGTTGCGGTCCTCATGCGGCCGGGAAGCAGTGCCGCGCGACCGGATTCGGGGGCAGCCATACAAGAAATGGCGAGGTCGCTGCACAATTTCAACTCATAATTCCACAAGGTTTTTCGGCGATGAAAAATCCTCTCACCGAGCCATATTCGGCTGAAACATCCGGTAACGCAGTCCGTATGCAGCGCGAGCGTGAGTATGAGGGCAAGCAGAAAGGGTACCGCCACACGTACTACGTGGTCCATGCCAATGACCGTGGAACCCTCTTCCGTTGCGACGTAGTCGGTCACATTGCTTCCCACGAGGTCGTTTTCAGCACCCCCTCCAATGAACACGTCTTCTCGATGAGGCCCAACCGGAAGGTCATGCCGACCGCGTGGCCGGTGACCAACTCCAACGGTCAGCCCCTTGGTCGGATTGCGCAGAAAATCCTGGGCAAAGGCGTTTGGGCAGCTACGGACTCAGCCGACAGAGAGGTTTTCCGGATCGTCGATGCAGAGCAAGCCGTTGACAGGGTCGGAAGAACCGTTTTCGGCGGCGTGTCGTCAGCGTACCGGCTCGTGCGGGGCGACCTTCTGCTTGCTACCACCACGATGGAGCCACGTGAAGCCGTGACGAAGAGAGGCATCCGTGGCTTTCTTAAGGCTTTTGTGACGCCATCGGACTGGGTGGTGCGATTTGTCCCTGGAGCACCGGAGGTGGATCTGCGCCTCGTCACAGCCGCGATGATCCTGCTCATGGACTTCACTCAGGTCGGATGACGAACACCAGTAACCGCTCCAACAAGAGCTTCCAGTTATGCGGTGGAGATTCGGGGAAATTAGGAAACACTTGGAAGCAGTCGCCTTGGATGTGGCCCATCAATAGAGCCGCCGGTGGCCGTACTTCCAGCGAAGAGGATTGCTGATAACGCTCCG
>CAYZET010000043.1:0-19688 GCA_964477215.1 uncultured Syntrophaceae bacterium
GTCCGCTGGATGAAACGCTCGTTCATGAATTCCACTTCATAGAGGGGTGAACACATGTAGATGAGCCCGTCAAAGGCTTCCAGCATTGTCTTACACATCGTTTCGGCTTCCTGTCCAACCTCCTCTTGTTGCTTCAACGCGACCAGTGAGGTCTCCAACTCGGCAATCTTCTCTCTCGTCTCCTGCAATTCGGCGACGAGCTCCTCCCTGGTCTTGTCCTGATCCTTCATTGGGTCTCCCTGTACCAGCGGAATTGAGGGCAAAGAATGCGGAGGCTTTTGGGAAAAGGAATATGCGTGGTATTGACTCATTACCCCCTTTGGGACCGTACTTGATCACGCGCTTCGCTGTCAAGTCCGATGGCTAAGGTCAGGCCTCGCTTCTTGACTTATCGTTTTCCCGTGGGAAACCTGCCCAACCTGGGAAACCAGCCACGGAAAATCAGTCGGTTATGCCGCTGGTCGCCCTTTTGCCATGAAAAAGCGCGGCACCCCTTCGCATCCCGCTTCCCTTCCTTTTCTTAAGCACAAGACACTCGACGTCTTCTAACATAATTATTGACAAGCGTTCCCTATTTTCGACGACCGAGGCCAGATCATTGGTCTCGGCGGAATAGCCCGTGACATCAGTGACAGCAAAATGGCGGAGATGGCACTTCGCGAAGCCCGTGATCAACTTGAAAAGCGTGTTGAGGAGCACACACGGGAAATCAATTATAAGAATGAGATGCTCCGGAGAGAAATTGCGGAGCGTCAGCAAGCCGAAGCAGCTTCGCGTCGCAGCGAGGATCTTTTTCGCGCTGTTTTCGAAAGTGCCCAGGACTTAATTTTCATTAAGGACTTGTCCCGCAGGTACGTGAAGGTAAATCCAGCGGTGGAAGGAGCACTCGAGCTCCCTGCCTCCGAAATCATCGGACGCAAAGCTGACGATCTCGTGGATCCCCGGTCCGCGGAAGCGATAAGAGAATATGAGTCGCGGATTTTGGCCGGCGAGACAGTTGAGGAAGAGCGGACAGTAACCGTGAAAGGGATAACCTTTGTGTTTCACACCATAGGGCTGCCGTTCAAAGATTCGGACGGAGCCATCTTAGGGATCTGCTCGATCTCCCGTGACATCACCGAGAGGAAAATGGCAGGAACGGTGTCTCAGGTAAGCCCCCACGGGTACCGGTCCGAGCCCATGAGAGCCACCTTGAGCGCGATCACTCATGCTGCGGCGTCAGACGTGATAGTCCTACTTCAAGGGGAATGCGGTAGCGGCAAAGACCATGTGGCTCGCAGGATCCATGATCTTTCCAGCCGAGCGGGAGGCCCGTTCTTCTCCATCAATTGTGCCGCTCTGCCCCATGAGCTGGCAGAATCCGAGCTTTTTGGGCACGAGGCAGGTGCCTTTACCGGGGCTCTCAAGCGCAAGAGGGGTTTGCTGGAGCTGGCGGAGGGCGGGACCTTGCTGCCGAACGAAATCGGCGAGCTCTCTCTGCCATTGCAGGCAAGGCTCCTGTCCTTTCTGGACACGAGATCGTTTCTCCGTGTGGGAGGCGAGAAAAGTATCACGGTAAACGCCAGGCTCATGGCAGCGACTCACCGAGACCCGGAGGTCGAGGCGGATGAAGGTCGTTTCCTCCGCCCACTGTATTACCGACTCAGTGTTTTTCCCATACACATCCCACCCCTCCGCGCAAGGGTGGAAGACATCCCTTCCATTGCTGAGGAGCTGATGGAGCTCTTAGCTCGGGAGATGCAGCTCAGCGAGATACCGGTAATCGATTCGGCGGACATGAGGGCTCTCCAAAGGTACCATTGGCCCGGAAATATTAGGGAGCTTCGCAACGTCCTCGAAAGAGCGTTGATCATCTGTGGAAAAGGCCCATTTCGCCTATCATTGCCTCCCCTGGAACAAACCACGGAGCCCTGGTCTCACACGGTTCGATTCTTTCCAGGTCGAACGCTGCGTGACTTGACCGACGAGGTCACGCAGGGTCTCTGCCTTGAGGCGCTGCGGCGCTGCCAGGGAAGCAAGGCTGAAGCAGCACGTATGCTCGGCATATCCCGTGATTCGCTGTATCGGCATGTGAAACGGTTTGGACTTGTGTCTCAAAACCGGACGGAAAGTTGAGTGCTCGTCCGAAAATCGCACGCGGGCTGCTGGCATAACTATCTGATAATACATGTCTCATTAACCAGAGGTCTAATTTTCGCGCGTTTTCGGCTTCCTTGCACTAGATGTCGCGTAGGAATCTCCAACAATTTTCAGCGTCTTCTTGCCATTTGGGAGCTTGGTACAAATCCTGCTTCCGTCTTGTGAGTGACTGAATCACATATAGTCTTCAACGTGCCAGGTTCCGTGCCATGGCCCGAGCGGTCACGTTCTGGTGTCTTCGGTAAGGTATCAAGGGGGCGCAGGAGGAAGTCTCCTGCGAAGTTGAGAAAACCGGGGGGGGGTGATTTGTTGCCTGTCACGGCATGAGGAGGGACAGTGTTGGCACCAATCGAGAGGCTGATCGACGAATTGATCGAAGCAGGGTGGGGTGTTCTCGACACCGATTTTGATGAGAAGGCTTTCGCCCATTGGAGACAGAGCGCTTGCGATTGCATCGCTGCCCTGTTGGCACCCGATCACCCCTGCCTCCGATTATTTCAAAATTACGTCAGGGAGGCAAACGCGACGAGTCTTCTCGCAGGAGTGGGCATTCTATTGTACTCCGTAAGAGAGAGGTTGAGGACAGTCTCGGGCGATCCCAAATGCTCCAAGGTCCTGGCAGGAGACTCTGCCATAGTGGTGCGCATCGAGGACAGATCCGAACCCAATCCGCAAGCTGGGTCAAAGACGACCGCGTGAATGCATTGGCCGGCCTGCACTTTCGTGCTGGCCATAAGTCAGGGGCTTCGCAGGCACTGTTCGGAGATCCCGATCCCTTTCATGACCGCATGCAGATCGAAGGCTTATTGGCCTTCGGCTGGTACGGTGATGCGGCTTTCAATGCGCGTCACTGTGGAATTCGCTCTTCTCACCCTCCCTGCCGCCCAAGAAAGAACCTCGAAAAGGGAGCACATGCGTTTTTCTGCCTCGGGTGAGCGGGAGAAACGGCAGAAAAACATGTCTGCCCCTCTTGTGAGTTCTTTCTTCTTGATTAGAATCAAATTCTAAAATATCATTCTAGCATGAAGACGAAAGATGCCACGCACGCAAAAACGCCCTCACGGCGCAAGGATATCATCCAGGCCGCGCTGGCATGCTTTACCGAGCTCGGGTTCGCTCAAACAAGCATGGCTGATATTCGGCGCCGCTCCAATGCAAGCACCGGCAGCATCTACCATCATTTCAAGAGCAAGGAGCAGCTCGCTGCCGAAGTGTACATCGAAGGAATCAGAGACTATCAACAAGGCTTTCTGGCTGTGCTGGAACAGGAAAAGGATGCCAGAAGCGGAATATCTGCCGTGATCCGTTATCACTTGCAGTGGGTCGGCGATCATCCCGATTGGACGCGCTACCTGTTCCAGAAAGCCCACGCGACGCTCATGGCCTCCGCCGCAGACGTGTTTGCAGGATTGAACGCGGAATTCATGAGGCGCTGTGCACGATGGCTTGCCTTACATGTGAAGGCAGGCGTAATCCGCCGACTTCCTCCGGACATGTACGTCGCGATACTGGTGGGGCCTCTCATGGAGTATACTCGCCTATTCCTGGCCGGCCAAACGTGCACACCACTGGAGCGTGCCATGCAGGACCTGGCTACTGCCGCGTGGCAGTGCCTGGCGGCCGAATCCGACAGGAAAGGAGGTTTGTAGTCCGTCTTGGAAAATTGCATGACTCCGGAAAACCCGTTTTTTGAAAAAAGCCGGTTTTCCGGACCTTTCCGGCAAAAACTTTTAATAATTTGCAGTTATCGAAGAAACTACTCGTCGGACGTTCAGACGCCTCGACCGATGCGATTACGTTCAAACGAGCGGTTGCCTGCGATACCCCAGGCCTAGATAAAATGTCTTGAAGGGGGATCGGGGGGAACTTCTTTTCAAAGAAGTGCCCCCGAATCTTCAAAAGGAGGAAGCCATGCCCGCAGTAAGTCTCACGTATAACAATCGTCCGCGGATGCTCCCCATATACACCATGGGATTGTTGGCGCGGCGCAGCGGACTCTCCCCCCAGCGAACATTGCCGTCGATGCAGTCGGAATGGCGGGGCTTCAAAATAGACAGAGGACACTTGAAGCGATTCATGGACATCTGTCGTCTGGCCCCATCTGATTGCATGCCGCTTGTCTATCCGCTCGTATTCGTGTTCCCTCTGCACATGAGCATCGTCGGTCACCGTAAATTCCCGTTGCTCTATGTTCGCATGATGCAGGTTCGGAATCACGTTATCCAGCACAGACCGGTCGATTTGCGGGAGACCATGGACATCTCGGCCGTGATAGTCGGGCATCGGATTGTTGCGAAGGGGCTGGAAATGGATGTTCACACACATCTGGAGTCGTATGGGGATGCCGTGTGGGAAAGTATTCACACGTATTTCTTCCCTGGCAGCTTCGGTCCGACGGATCAGCCATCACCGCTCGCCACTCTTCCCGCTCTTCCCGATAACAGCGTAGAGAAAACATGGAAGATGCCCAATGGAGGAGGCTTCTGTCTGGGCCTCATGGCAGGTGACTACAACGGAATACACTATTGTGCGCCTTATGCCCGCCGGATGGGGTTCAGGCAAGATTTCGCTCACGCTCAGCTCAGTGTGGCCCTCTGTGTCCAGCATCTGCCTTTGCTCGGAAAGGATGAGCCCGTGCGCCTCGATGTGGCCATTAAGGGTCCGGTATATTACGGAAGCACCGTTACGATGGAGTACGCCCATAATGGAGAGGGTAATCGCTTCGATCTTTACTGCACTGATAACCCTCGGCCGTGTATCAGTGGATTCCTTGGTGCACCAAAGCCCGATCTCGACTCACTTTACGATCACTTCTAATTGGGGTCCAGTCTTGTTTTTTGACTTCTCGTTTGCTCGCTGAACTGTTGTGCTCACAGTAGAGTAATGGACCCGGCAGGCCCTGCTATTTCCTCATGGATGCAGCCACGGTGCAGGTTGCGTCCGCCATTGCATGCCCGCGGCAAATGTCATTATCGCTCTACCCAGGACCCGCGACAAGGACCGAAAGAAATACCGCCGGTCCCAATTCTCGAGGAAAAGAGCAGGCCAGCAACCGGCTCGGGCTCTCATCCCATAAGGGGTCCCGGAAGCCCGATTCTCAGAGGTCTCTTCAGATTGCAGACTTACGATCCAATAGATCAAAAAACAAGACCTGACCACCAGGCAGTATGCATGCTTTCGTCATTTCGATAGCAATGTTCCAAGCTTTTCCAATGCCTCCGAAACGGTCTTGGCCGGCAAAGTGCATATTGGTGCTGCCTCCCGAGCACGCCAATCCAAGCTCTTCACCTGGTCGGACAAAATCGCTCCGGTGACAGGCAACCCTACCGGCAGTAGCACCTCGAAAGGATAGCCTTTGATTCGATTGGTTATGGGGCACAAGATGGCCAACCCGACTCTTGCATTGTAGGTCGCGGGGGAGAGTACCAAAGCGGGACGCCGCCCAGCTTGTTCGTGGCCCGCTTGAGGATTGAAGGTGATCCAGACGGCATCCCCTCGTTGAGGCACGTAGGTTTCAGGGCTTACCATGCTTCTCTTCCTGTGGCCGAACCGGTATCGACCTCGTCGTGCAGGTTCTCCGGAGTCACGCGCTCCAGGAGCTGCTCCAGGGTAACCTCCTGCTCGACCACAGGCCGTATGATCAGTTTTCCGTTGGCCACAGACATCTCGACCGACGATTCGTTTTGGAGTCCGACTTCGGTAGCAAACGATTTGGGAATTCGCAGGGCAAGGCTGTTTCCCCATTTCTGAACCCGGGTTCTCATAATCAACCCTCCGTCCGCTGTATATACAAAGAAGATACGGCTAATCAAGGCCGTTGTCAAGCTCTTTCTTCAGAAGATTGTCGTGAAGGGGTCTGGAGGGGTCAGGCCTTGCTTTTGACATCACATTTTGCAGCCGACCCGTCAGGATCAAGTTAATGTAATAGAGTCCGACAAGCAACGCGATTTCCTCTTGAATTCAGCCGTGGGACAGAAGAGCCTTGGCGATCGCATGCCCATGACAAATCCACTTGTAATCCTCCCCAACGGTCCCGACGACGGGCAGAAACGCCCCGCTCAGTATCGCCAAGGAAGGTACCAACGCAGCCGATTCTACGATTTGTCAGACGATAAAGCGCTCCCGGAAACTCGATACTAAGGGGTGTCGTCGTGTGTCATCCATATGATTAGGCAGAAAAAAAAACAAGACTTGACCACCGCGTGACCCGTTGCCATATGGAGAGCTTGATCCCCGACATCCTTCATGGCGCGCCATCTCCCTCAGGCAAGGCAGCACAATTTTCTCGCCGTTCTGGGCTCAATCCCCGTTCCGTCCCGATGTAGGCTTCTTTAGGATCAGCTTGTCCTTATTCACGGCCACAATCGTCATGGATTGCTTTCCGCCCGGGGGTAAGTCAAGTGAGAGGATCAGAACGTTGCCTTGCGCGAGCTTCCATGTACCCCGTTGAGCCTGGAGACGATCAGTAGGGCCTGGGCTAATTTTCCACAGTGTCCCATCGGCCTTGAGCTCAAACCCCGTTCTGCCGCGAGAAGGGGGGAAGTCGTAATCCCCAGGCCGGAAGATCTGTTCGGATGCGGTGTCCTCCTCGTGGGAATGCATCCATCGCTGCAGCAAAACTTCTGGGAGCGCCTCGTTATTCACTTCTTTGCTCTCCGTTTTGCATCACTCCAGAAATGAGCTCCGAACAGCCGTAATGGCTGCATGCATGCGGTCGCATTGACCCAACGTGAACATATACATGGAGTCGTCATCCACGTAATCCATGTAGTTCATAAACATGTCTCCCGCGGGTCCGTTATTGCATGAGATATGTGGGAAGGTCGGTCTACCGAAATTCTTGTCTGCTTGCAGCGGAGTATCAGCAACAAGATCATCAGCGCCGCAGTCAGGCTCATCACCCCAAATATGCCTCAAGTTGAACCAGTGACCGATCTCATGGGTAGCGGTACGTCCTAGATCGAAAGGTGCTTGCGCTATGCCACCGCTTCCGAACGCGGTATTCAGAATCACCACGCCATCAGTACCGGCAGGGCCTCCAGGAAACTGAGCATAGCCTAAGATACCCCCCTGAAGCCTGCCGACCCAGATGTTGAGATATTGTTCTCGAGGCCAGGCATCGACGCCACCCATTGAGTCGAACTTTATCGGCTCTGGATCGTCCTCGAACACGGGAACCGGGAAGGACTTGCGATGCGTCTGCCTTCGGTTAATGCCCGTTGTCGTGTTTCCTGCCGGGTCCAGGGTTGCCAGAGAAAATTCAATCCCCGCGTCATGAACTAACCCGCTCCAGACAGCGGGCACCTTATTTCTATCATCGTTAAGAGCTCGGAAATCCTTGTTCAGCACAGCGATCTGGCTGTGGATTTGAGAATCAGGGATATTCTCCGCCTCTGTGTGGTAAAGCACGTGAACCACAACTGGAATGGTAATCGGCTGCCAGGTGGCAACCATCGATGTCCTCGCCCGGCTAGCCTCGGCCAGCCTTCGCTGGTTTTGACGGAATTCCGGATACTGCTCGAGGAGGGCCAGGTGTACTGCCATAGCTCCACACGTTCTCCCCCTCGGCTTGTCTTTTGCGAGCTGTTCAATCATTGGTCGGGTCTCCTTTCAGCATAGACTTACGCGGCAGCAGCCATCTGATGCTGCAAGCAGTGAAACATGAGACTACTTCGTAGCAATTGGTTTGATCTCTCCCCTGGAGGCCACCCCCGGGGGCCTTGTCTAGCTGCCATTCCTGCCGCAATTAAGAAGCCCAAGACTTCCACCCCTCACTTTAGAGTAAATATCCCTTACCGTGATTGTCAACAGGTGATACCTGACTAAGAGGAGAGCTGCGATTTCTCGCGAATTCGTCGCCGATACATGACCCCCCGCAGACACCCCAAGTCAGTAAATGAGCGGCGCCCTACCGCCAAGCCTCTCGAGGCGTGTCAGCCATTCATCGAAATGGGGGCATTTGGCCCGGATCACATTGAGTCCGATTAGTTCAGCCACTTGGGGCCCCACTGCAGCCTTCGCGTCTCCGTAATCGGGAAGCTGGGCAATGATGCGCTTGCTCGGAGCCGAGCTCGGGCCGTCGTTAATCAGCTCGGGAGTAGAATGTTGGTCGGCGACTGCCTGCAATGCTGCTATCTGTTTGTCGCAATGGTCGTAAAAGTACCTGAAGCCCGAGGGATCGCAGAAGAGGTATGCCTCATATTCATGTAATTGGATGTACGGAATAAACCGCGGGTCACCTATGTCCACGGCGAAAGATTGCTCGAGAACCCGAACCCGCTTTTCGGGAAGATGACGAAGTTTCTCGGCTTCGTCCAGCCCCGGAAAACCGGCATGAATTCCGTACAGGTCGATCATTGTGGTAAAGAATACATCGTTGGCCTTCTCCTGTGAGAGAAATCGAAAGACGTCGTTCCTCATTGGCTCATACTTGCGACCACCACCCCGATGAATCCTTCCTTTCTTTTTCGCATGAGCAATCAGCACCGGGTTATGCAAGTACACGCCCACTGTTGCCAGGTGTGGCTTCAGCACCGTCCCTGCAAAAGTCTGTTCGGTCTGACCTTCGGCGAATAGATAGAGGCGTGCCATCAGTGTGGGCCTCCGCCAATAACGTTTTTCTCCCAGGCTTCGCCGAGACTGTATTCCTCGAGCCACGCTTCCAGACCCCCCGGATCTGGCCGCGCAAACAACGATTCGCTCCCTTCTCGATTCACAACTACCACGTCTTCCACATCAAAGTTGTCGAGGAATGAGCTCGATTGTGTGCCAATCAGCACTTGCGTGTAGTGGGACACTTTCTTAAACAGCGATGCGATCAGGTTGAGGGCGTACGGATGTAGTCCCAATTCCGGCTCGTCGACTACAATCAGATCTGGCAGTTCGTCCTCCGGCTGCATGAGCAACGTAACAAGGCACATGGCGCGTAAAGTTCCGTCCGAAAGCTGGTGTGGTCCGAAAATCTCCTCGGAGCCTTTGTCTCGCCAATTCAAGATGACCTCCTTCTTGTTCGGACCGACCGGCTCCAAATCGAAGTCATCGAAAAACGGCGCAAAGAGACGGATGGTACTGACGATGCGCTTGTAGGCTCGGCCCCCGTTCACTTCGCGAAGGCGAAGGAGAAAAGCGGCCAAGTTCCCGGCATCCGGCATCAACCATCGGCTGGCGGCGACATAGCAATATTGACGGACTCGTGCCGTGGGTGATGTGTCATGAAAGTGGTATACCCGACAATGGTTGAGCAAGTGCCGGAACACCTTTGCGGTTGGCTCTCCTTTGTCCGCCTCTTGAGCGATGCGAGTCTCTTGATGCCCGGATCCCAGAGAGAGCCCTTTGGGCTTCTGAAAACCAGTCTGAAGGAAGCTCAGGCTTTCGTCGGCAAAGATTAACGTGTCTCCTGCCGCGTGAAACAGGCGCATGGCATAGATATCAGTGCCGTTCTCCACTTCGAACTCAAGCGTGGCCTCCATCTGTGTCGTCACCTTGGGGCCGAAATGCAGAATGGATTGAGCGCGTCCGGAGGTCGCGATGTACTGTTGGAGTCGACCGGCCATCATTTCATTGAGCATCTTGAAAAAGGAGACGAGGTTGCTCTTGCCGGCTCCATTGGCGCCTATCAGGACGTTCAAGGGGCGTAACTCAAGGTCCATCGCCTTGATGGATTTGAATCCGTTGAGGATTACTCGCTTAAGGATAGCCAAATGCTGACCTCCTGAATCCCGAGGGGGATGAATTCACTGTCCTCGCAGTCTTGTCCCTCCATTAGCCTGTCTCGCCGGAATGGGCATCCTCCCCGGTCCGGCGGGAGGGCATGGTTTATTGCTGCGGACTGTAGGCCAAGAAGCGGACGTCTTCATCGAGCTATCTGTCGGAGCTCAGCCAAGACAGATTCGGCATCGATCACTTCTGCTTCGCCATAGTGGTATGCCGCAATTCGCGCCTCAATTTCCCGAGCCCACGCTGCCTCGACCTCGGGTGTCGCTTCCTGCTGAGGGGATTCAAGAAGAGATTCGGCTAAGCGAGCTCTTTCTTCAGGCGGCAGGCTCCTTGCCAGTTCCTCGATTTCCCTAAAAGATTGAGACATATGCAGTTTCTCCTGTGCATGAATGAACGTGAACGGGTCAGGGTTAACTCATGTGGATTTCTGCCAGGTTTTGTCTTACTGCTGAGGCAGGGGCAGATCTTCAATATACTTCATCGTGGCTTCCCACCGTCTGCAAGAGAATGGCCTCGGAGTCCTCATAATTTACCATTTCAAATACAATCCTCAGATCGTGACCGGCGCTTGCGGCCCAGGAGCCTTCAAGATCTCCTTTGAGCTTATGAGTCTTCAACTTGGGATGCAGCGCATCTTGTGATAACAATTCTAACGCCCCCCGGAGGTCTTCGGCCACATCCGGACGCTTCTTGAGGAGGCGCTTAGCGGCGCGGACAAAAGCGCTGGAGCGAATCAGTGTACGTTTCACGAGAGTATCTCTTTCATGAGATCTTCGACCGTAGTGGGCTCGCACCGACCTTGCGCAAACTCCTCCCTAGCGTCCCGAATATCCTGAGCCACTCGCTTTCGCTCCTGCTCGGCTAATCGGCGCCGGACGATAGCGAGCAATGTCTCCTGTTCGTCCGGGGACAACTTACCCACGGCTTCGAGCACTTCTCCGAAGGGTGCCGCGTTTTCCATGACTCTTCTCCTCTGAGGCCCAATCCTTTCCCCGTACGATCCTGTGTCGGTCCGGTTGTCTGAGGGCTTCTCCATCGCTCCACGGTGCGGTTGAGCCGAAGCCTGAAGATGGGCCGGGACCAATCTTAATCCGCGGTGTACCGCTGATCTCAATTTGGCCGATGAACTGATCCCTGTCAACTGAAGAAGCCTGTTGCCACGGATTGCCTCCGGTGAAATCCAATGTTGGAAAGTGAGTGAGAAATTCGCGTTTTATGAATCTTAAGAATTCAAGAATTCCAAGAATTCGGGGGACACAATACTAATTTTATTGGCAGCCCTGCCGCTGTGTCAAAGCATGGCTCCATGGCTCGTCTGTCGCGCATCGTAGTGCCCGGTTATCCACACCGTGTCAGTCAGGGTGGTGTTCGCCCGATGGACGTGTTCCATTCAGAGGGGGATCGCGGTCAGTATCTCGGGTGCATGGGAGTATCGTCTTACGCACCACCTACCGATTCACGACCGGCGTCAGTATCTCGGGTGCATGAGAGTATCTCTGGTCGAGTGCCCGATTCCCTGTGGGGATTGCCGAATATGATTCCCTTGTGACCCATCGAACGCTCCTGGGACTGGTCACGGACTGGGAGGGATTCCTGCAGTCAGCGCAGGACGGTCCTATGAAGAGGCTTCTAGAGGTGACGCGCACGGACGCCCTGCGGGCGACGGAGCCGAAGAGGGAAACCGATTTGACACTGCGGGCGTGCAACTCGTCGCGGAGGCCGGAAAGCGCTTCAACGATGTCCTTCCTTTTCATTTTCCGACGGCCTCTCTCCATTTGCGCTCTCGGCGTCGCTGAACGTTTCGCGATGGCCATGCACTGCATATGCGTACTATTCGTCAGAAAAGCAAAACCGCCGAGAGCACGAAGCTCGGTCGGCGGTTGTTTACTCAATTCGTGGTGGAGCTGAGGGGGATCGAACCCCTGACCTCTTGAATGCCATTCAAGCGCTCTCCCAGCTGAGCTACAGCCCCATAGAAAGCCCATTATAGGACTCGGGCCGTTACGTTGTCAACCTTTTACTACCCATCGATGTTGAGGGTGAAGCCAAGGACTTCCGATGGATCCGCTATTCTCAACAGGTGATAGGGGCGCTCCTGATATATTTCTCCCTCTTTGACCCGCCGCATGACGTCTTCAAGATCTTCTGCGCGGACGGTCTTCTTCTCTTTGAGCTCTTCCAGGCTGGGAATCTCTCTCAGCGACAAGAAGATGTAGAGCATTTCTCCAGCCTTCTTGGGATCGTACTGGAACCCTTTCGGGCCCAACGGGATCTCGACCGGTTCGTGTTTTCTTACCTTCCCGCTGTCGCGCATCACAGGTTGAGGCTCAGGACGGCGGCCCCTCCTCGGTGTCGCGGGCGCTTTCGCACGCGCGGGGAAGAGGAAGCTCACTTCCTTGAGTCCTTTGCGAAAGACGTACATATAGCCGTTGACATTGGCCTCGAACCTCAGCTTATACTCGTCCCCTTTCTGAAACTCGACTCCAAAAGGCTGCGGAGCTCCGAACTCCTTCTCGCCCTTGTGTTTGATCATGATCTTGCTCGAAACCCCGATAATGGGATACGGAACGACCACCTTGTCGCCAGGAACAACGCTGCCAGGGGCCGGCAATTCGTTGAACGAGGCCAGCCGGTCCGCCATAGTGGGATCGCCCATCTGTTTTTCCGCAACGCTTTCCAGGGTGTCTCCCTCTTTGAGGGTGTACGTCCACGTGTCAGGGTCGCTTCCTGTTTTCTGTGGCTTGGCCAGCTCATCCCAGGGGAAAGCAGTGAAGTACTCGCCCTTCATCTTCAGCGGAGGTTTCGGCTCTTCAATGGGAGGCAGAGGAGGAGGTTCATCCTTTTTTTGAAAGTATGCGCACCCAGCAGTGAGTGCCACTGCCAGGATGAGTGTCAATGTACCGAGGCGTCGCGTCATGGGATCCTCCTGGAACCCGAACAGCAGAGCTTACCTATCTGCCTGGTCCCGGGATAGCAGTCGGCCCTTTCTGTTGGGGCGTGTTTCGACCTGCTTGCTTGTTGGATGAGGGAGGCTCCTGCACATTCTTCCACTTTTCGACCAGCGTTTGCGCGTAATCCCTGAGTTGTTGAGGAGCATAGGCCATGGCCTTTCCGGTCAAAGAGTGCACGGGAGGAACAAGCTTGGAGGAGCTCACAACCTGCCATTCGGGCAAAACCGCGAGGAGCGCCTGAACCGTAGCGGCAACCATGAGGAAACCGGCAGCCAAGCCAACGGCACCACCGAGAACCCGGTCGAGCCAGCTCAATCGCGTCACGTCTATGAGCATCGCCAGGATCCTCCGGATCAACACAAAAACCACCTGCACTGCGATGAAGACGATTATCATGGAGAGTATCTTGGAAATGTTCGGATCCAGAGAGGATATTTGAGCAAGATAGGGAGCCACTGCAGCATGATACTTGACGGCTGCCCCAAATCCCACTACGAGACCGGCTACCGCTGTCAAGGACCGGATAAATCCTTTCCACAATCCGAGCACAAGAGTTACCGTCAGGGTTCCCAAAATGAAGAGATCGATCAAGTTGTACGCTTCAATATATTTCATGTTCCTGTACCAAGCAGAGGAGACAAGGCGGCTCGGTCTGCCGGATTATCCGAATAAGCCCCGAATCCGTATTCTGGAACCGGCGCCAGTATGACCTTTCCTCTCCTGCCGGTCTGGATCTTCGGACGCTCAGCGCGGTCTCGAGGCAGGAGCGCTGCCACGAGGACAAGGTCCTCATCCAAACTTGCCGAGGCTGCCTGCAAATCGTCCTGGTCCCGAAACATGAGAGGCCCGATTCCGTCGAATCCCCACTCAAGGGGTTGATCGCTATGGAGCAGATCGTCAGCATCACAATCCAGCAGAAAGTAACCGCCTCTGGAATGGACGAGCCCGGCGATGTCTCTCAGGTGCTCTCCCAGAAAGGAATCGAGGAAGGGTACCATTTCCGCGCCCGCGGGATACCCGTCGGGATGCTCGCGAAAAGATATGATCTTCACACCCGCGTCCAACATAGCCTTTACAGCCCCAAGGTGAAAGTCGGCCCAGTATCTGATGACGGATTTTGCGAAGTCGACATGGTCTTCAAGTATATGACACGCAGGCTCGAAGTCGAAGCTCATCCATAGGGCGTCCCAGAGACCGAACCCGACGGTTCCGACCACAGCAATGCGATCGTCTGCCACGCGGCGAGCCGTATTATAGAATAAACGGATCTGCTGCTCGTCGTCCGGACGTCTCGTGCCCACAAGCATCTTCCATTCCCTTTTCGTTCTGCAGCAACCACCCTGGTACAAGAGCTCCACCAGCCCGTCAGGCCTCGGGAAGATCTCGAACACTCGGCCGACTCGATCGACCACGAGTCCCCACGCGGCAAGATCCATTCCCATGGGATACAATACCACCGATATGTCAAATCGTCGGGCAAGATCGGACTCAATTTTGCGGAGAGACGATCGGAAGAGAAAGCGATCCAGCAATCCTGCGCGTCTGATTTGGGCGGGAGATCTTCTGACGATGGGACCCGAAAACAGGCTTTCGTAGGCCTGGGCACCTTCGAACAACAGCGATCCCGGCCGGCCCATTTCGCCGATCGGAGACAGTGTTGGTGCTTCCACATGATTGTTTACGAGCTTGCTTATGGCTTCCACAGGATAGGGTCACTCCCGGCTCAAGGGTTTTCTCCGGTGCATCTTGTAGTATAGCAAATTACATTTGTCAATAGAAATCAAAGTGTTCCTCGATTACCTTAAAGCCATGCCCTGCGAACTTCCAGTCAGATGTCTGTATCGATTCAGGTAAGTCCGGTTCAAGAGCCAATATCCCTGCGTATCCAACCGGAAAGGGGCAATCCTCGAATTGGGTTGACAGCCCATTCTTGCGGGGTAGTATGGCGAAATGAACTCGACTCGAGAATGCCATGACCAACGTTACCCGAAATGAAAGTCGCGCCTTTGACGAGCTCCGGCCCTTGAGCGTTACCTGCGGGGTCTTGGATCACGCGGAAGGTTCAGCTCTAATAGAGGCAGGGAGGACGAGAATACTCGCCGCGGCGAGCGTCGAGGAGAAGGTTCCCCAATTCTTGCGGAATTCGGGCAGAGGATGGGTCACTGCTGAGTATGCGATGCTTCCCCGGTCCACCCACACGCGAAGTATACGAGAACGCGGTCGCGTCGGGGGGCGGACGATGGAGATTCAAAGGCTCATAGGACGGTCCCTGAGGAGCGTGACAGATCTCTCGGGAATCGGGGAAAGAACGATCACTGTGGACTGTGATGTGATCCAGGCCGATGGCGGGACGAGGGTGGCCTCCATATGTGCGGGGTGGCTCGCTTTGCACTGCGCCCTTGAAACCCTGGTCAGAGAAGGCCTGATCGGCCGCAACCCCCTCCAGGATTCCGTGGCCGCTGTCAGTGTCGGAATGGTCAATGGACAGATGCTTCTTGACCTGGATTACGAGGAAGACTCCGCGGCGGAGGTTGACATGAATGTGGTCATGACCGGAAGCGGCCGCCTCGTGGAAGTCCAGGCCACCGCTGAGTCTAAGCCGTTCTCGCTTGCCAGGTTGAGCTCTCTGGTCCGCCTGGCCCAAAAGGGAATCGCTCAAATCGAGCGGATTCAGAGAAAATCTCTGATAGACTATGCTGCGCAGAGAGGGTGAAGGTGCGGTCCGTGGCCGAGGATTCCCCTCTCTGCAATCAGACCGTTAAAGGATCACCCCTCCCTCGGCCGGCAAGCCAGGGGAGAGGTGACGGTCACCCCGTCCGGCAACGTCATTTGCGATCGCGATTGATCTTGACAGGACCGGGGAGATCCTTGTCGATCTTGGCCATGTCGGCGTCAAATTTCTTCCAGAACTGTTCCTGTTGTTTTTCCCACTTCATCACTTTCTTCTTGGCTACCGTTCGTTCTATGCCAAATAAGTGCCTAGCCAGCACGTCCGAAACGGGAGCGGCCAGAAAGACCAGGGCTACCATTGCTGCTATTTTTCTCATTTCTGCAACTCCTTACCTGAGATGAGTTTCCGGTTCGTGGTGGACCAGTCTCTTGTGTCTGCGGGGGCGTCCGTGGCCGACGGCCTGTCCACTGCTGAGTCGCCTGCGCAAAGCAGACCGCAAGAGGCACCTCACCCCGTCTTGTTTCTCAAGACTTGGAGGTCCACCATGGGAACAGTAGTTATGTTCGGCGTATTTCTAAATGAGGATGATGACTGACCGGAGCTTCTCCGGGGAGGCGAGGAGATTCACGGATGGAGGAACGCTCGATATAGTGCGCTGCAGCGTGACAGCGATTACGTCCCCGGATGACAAGCAAGCCTGGGACGCTGTTCGCGTTTGGAGAGACACGACGTCTCCCGCAGAGGTCGGCACGGCAGAACTACTAATAGTGCACGGACATGTGCAGCACGAGGCTTCCTCTTCTTCACAGTCACACGGCCCGTGGACACCAGAGCGACAACAGATTCCCTCGATCGCGAAGTCCGGATGGTGTGTTACGCAGGCGCAGAAGCCCCCCACTGCCATTGTTGCGGCGAGTACCCATATCAGGCCGGCTATTGAGATGCTGTGCCGTATCCGTGGTAGCTTCATTGCTCGACTTCCACCTTCACTCCGTTGACCTGGCATTGGACATGTCGTCCTGCCCTCTGTACTTCTTATACACCACAACTCCTAGATTGGTCCGCTTTTTTTTTCAATGGTGCTCCGAGACATGCGTGGAACGTGACTTTCAAAGCCGGCCGATTCAATCCGGGACATTCCTGAGTAATTCTTCGAGCCACACCGTCGCATCGGAGTCGCTGGGCGCGCGCCAATCCCCTCGAGGAGAGAGCGAGCCGCCTGATCCGACTTTCGGGCCGTTAGGAAGAGCGGACCGCTTGAACTGACTCAGCCGGAAGAAGCGACACAAGAAAATCTCCAGCCACTTCTTGATGGTGGGCAGATCGTACTCGTGACACTTCTCGTCGGGGAAGTACTTCGGCCAGTCACCGCAGCTCTTGTCGCCCCACGCATGATACCCGAGAAACGCAACCTTGCTGGGCCTGAACCCGAACCTGGAAACGTAGTAGAGGTTGAAATCCTGGAGCTCATACGGACCGATGATGGATTCCGTGCTCTGGGCGGGCCCTTCATCGTTGCCATCCTTGGGCGGGATGAGCTCAGGAGATATTTCTGTATCAAGGATGGACTGCAGGACGTCGCTCGTGTCAGGATCGAATTGGCCGGTCCTGACGATCCACCGGATTACATGCTGGATCAGGGTCTTGGGCACCGAGGCGTTGACGTTGTAATGGGACATGTGATCGCCCACACCGTACGTGGACCACCCGAGAGCGATCTCGCTGAGATCGCCCGTCCCCAGGACAATTCCCTTGTGGAAATTCGCCAACCGGAAGAGGTGCGAGGTTCGCGCCCCTGCCTGGACGTTTTCGAAAGTGACGTCGTAGACGGGCTTCCCCTCTGCAAAGGGATGGCCGATGTCACGAAACATCTGCATACAGGACGGCCGTATATCGATCTCAGCCCCGGAAACCTTCAAAGCTTCCATCAACCTGTGCGCATTTCGTTTTGTCACCGAGCTCGTTGCGAAGCCCGGCATGGTGTACGCAAGGATATTGGTACGGGGCAAGCCAAGCCGATCCATGGTCCGCGCTGCAACGATCAAGGCCTGTGTAGAATCGAGACCTCCCGATATCCCTATCACCACCTTCTTGCTCCCAATAGCGCCTATCCGTTTCATGAGGCCGTGAACCTGAATGTTGTACACCTCGAAACAGCGCTCGTCGAGCACGTCGGGATCTGCCGGGACGTACGGGAAGCGCGGCACATTCCGTTTCAGGGGGATCTCCCCACGGGGACAGACAAATTCAAAGGGGATTTTCCGTATCTCGGACAGCGCTTTGCGATGGTGGGAAGCAGCGTCGTTAAAACTGGTCATGCGCATCCGGTCTTGCAGCAGGCGATCGAGATCGATGTCCGCCTCCATGAGCTGTTCTTCGCTGGCAAAGCGCTCTGACTCGGCCAGCAACTCGTTGTTCTCGTAGATAACCGCGTATCCGTCCCAGGCCAAGTCCGTGGTAGATTCTCCGGGACCGGCAGCGGAATACAAGTATGCGGAGATGCACTTGGCCGACTGGGAAGCACAGATCAGTCTCCGGTACTCGGTCTTTCCCACGGTGATGTTGCTCGCGGAGAGATTGGCTATCACGGTCGCCCCAGCCAAAGCCCCATACGTGCTCGGTGGTGTAGGAGACCAGATGTCTTCGCAGATCTCTACAAACAACGAGAAGCCCGGAACGTTGACAGACTCGAAAATCAGATCGTTCCCGAATGGAACCGTCTTGCCGAAGAACCTCACGTCCCGGCTCACCGCGTGCATTGCCGACGCGAATTGGCGTTTCTCGTAGAATTCCCGGTAGTTGGGGATGTAAGTTTTGGGGACTATCCCAAGGAGGTTTCCCCGATAGATCACCACAGCGCAATTGAATAGCTTCCCTTCGAACCGTAAGGGCGCACCGACGAGGACGACCGGAGACAGCTCGCGGGTCTCAGCGATGAGATGTTCCAATGCCTCTGCTGAGGCATCGAGCAAAGCGTCCTGGTGGAAGAGATCCTGGTTTGAATAAGCTGAAATGCCAAGCTCGGGAAAGAGCACGATTGCGGCGCCGACTTCGGACGCTCGGCGGGCCAAACCGAGGGTTCGCTCCGTGTTGAAAACCGGATCAGCGACCCGGACCGAGGGAATAGCCACAGTGGCTCGGATAAAACCGTGAGAATATATGGAATGGAATGGCGACAACATGGGCTTCGGACCTTCCTTGCCCCGACAGAGGGGATTCAGTGATACCGGACACGATGCTTCCAAACATAAGAAATCCGGGGCACGAAACGCTATACGCTGTGCCTTGTCGATGATTTCTTCTTGACGGTATCGCACGGGCCGTGCTGCTGTCAAGGTGAAGTGAGAGCGGACTTCCCAGGAAAATGCCGGGATATCAACGGGCTATCGAGGCAAATCTTCTATCCCGCGGTTGGATCGAGAGAAATCGCGATTCCCAGAAGACCCTGAATGTCTGCCACAAACTTGGCGCGGTAGCGGCGGACTTCCGCTTCGTTGGACATGACCATATCCAATTGCCTGGTGTGCATGATCAGGTATCCGAGGATTCTCAGTCTTTCCTCCATGTAATCCTGACTCCGGCCTTCTATGCGAGCGAACAGGTTGTCGTCGGTTACTTCTACTCGGAAGCCGGCTTCCTCAAGAAAGTAGGCTATGAACTTTACTCGTCTCGCTTTGCGAACCTGATCCGCGGCTCCTCCCTTGAAGGCAAAGCTCACGTAGTTTTCAAGCGTGCGCTCACCGACAAGGGCCTCCACGGTCGAGAAATGGAATCCGAACCTGGAGGTCAGGCTGCAGAAATTCTTGGAGATCATGAAGTAGTTCCGGTTGAAGTAGGGTGAGCCTATGGCCGGGTCCAGCGCCGGGTTTGCAGTGGCCTGAATCAGCACGGACATGAATCCCCTCGCATCAACCGGAGGAGGACCTTGCCAGGGTACGGCAACCATCCCGTCCCAGAGTGCAAGCATGGGAATCGAGACAATGTCTTCCAGCTTCACGAACTTTCCCGGAACGGATTTGTTGAATCCGTCCTCCAGATTGATGATCCACCACTGCATGGCAGCGTTGTGCCAGAGTTGTTTGCTCGAGTGCTCGGAGAAGTGGTCCTCCCTCCCGAAGCCAAACATCTCGGCAACGGCCTTCTCGTGCGCGAATCGGGTGATATCGTGAAACGTTTCACACTTTTTGGGCTGAAATTCGGGTGCATCGGGG
>CAYZET010000044.1:0-19673 GCA_964477215.1 uncultured Syntrophaceae bacterium
TTGATAAGATAGTGGACATGAGGAGGTACCTCGTTGACCAGGGAGCGGTTCCCCAATCGCTGCAAAAGCCGCTTCAGCAGATAAAGAAAAAGGGAAACGCGTACGGCGGCAATAAGGCTAAGCGGGCGGCATGGACCAAGGACCTCGACGGAATGGAGGTCCGTCAGCTCGCGGAGGGAGACTCTGCCGACTACCTGTTCTTTGTCGATAGCTGCGGCTCCTTTGATCCTCGAATTCAGGAAATTACCAAAGCCTTGGCGAGAATACTTCACCGCGGGTCAGTCGATTTCGGAATCCTTGGCAACGACGAAACGGATTCGGGAAACGAAATTCGGAGACTGGGAGAAGAGGGACTCTTCGAACAGGTGGCGGAGAAGAATATCGAAGCGCTTCGGGCCAGGAAATTCAGAGAAATAGTTGCCTTCGACCCGCACGCTTTCAACGCCATTCGCAACGATTATCCGGAAAAATTCCCCATCGTCCATGCGAGCCAGCTCATCGCTAAGCTGTTCCGCTCAGGAAAACTACACTTGTCAGGAGAACATGTGAAGAATAGGCTCGTAACCTATCACGATCCCTGTTACTTAGGCCGCCACAACGGCATTTATGAAGAGCCGCGATTCGTGCTTAACCAGATCCCGGGCATTCAGATGCGTGAAATGGACCGTTCGTACAGCCGAAGCTTCTGCTGTAGCGGAGGCGGTTTGCTGCTCTGGTACGAGAACGAGCAGGAAAAGGAACGAATGGGTGAAGTCAGAGCTCGAATGGCTGCCGAGATAGGAGCCCAAGTGATTGTAACTGCATGCCCATTCTGCCTGATCAATCTCGAGGACGCTGTCAAGACGACAGGGAACGAGGGGAAAATAGAAGTCATCGATCTCGTGGAACTGATAGATCGCTCACTGACCTGAGGGCTGGCGGATCCGTTGTCGATTTTCCTCGTTGGTCGCAGTAAACCACGAATTTGGAGGAACCATGGATATCATCGTCTGCATGAAATGGGTGCCTGACACCTCTGAGGCCGATCTGGTCATCGACAAGGAGGGGAAGGACATCAAGAAAGATGATCTGGATCACGACATGAACGACTGGGACCGTTTTGCAATTGAAGAGGCGGTCCAGATGAAAGAAAAGCTTGGTGGGAAGGTCATTGTAGTGGGAGTGGCTCCGGAGGACGCAGAAGAAATGCTCAGAGAGTGTCTTGCCCGAGGTGCAGACGAAGCATTCCTTCTTTGGGATGATGCGTTCGAGAGATCTGACGGTTTTGCGGTTGCACGCATACTGGTCTCGTTCATCAAGGCACGCCCGTGGGACCTGGTCTTGACGGGGACGCTCGCAGACGACGATTGCGGAGGCCAAATGGGCGGGATGCTCGGGGCTATGCTGGGCGTCCCTAGTGCCACCCTCGTGTCCGCGATTTCTGTGGAGGACGGCAAGATCACCTTCAACCGTGAACTGGAAGGAGGTCTGTACGAGCATATGGAAATGGATCTTCCCGCAGTACTGTCTGTTGCCACAGGTCTGAACGAGCCTCGATTCGTTTCGATCCGGGCGGTGAGGAAGGTGGCGTCCGTAGAGATTCCGACACTTGGCCTTGGCGAGCTGGGATTGGACAAGTCACTGGTGGGAGTCCAGGGATCCAGGGTGCAGATCGAGCAGTTGACCATGCCGCCCGAGGGAGAAGGAGCGGAAATGATAGGCGGTAAGCCCGAGGAAGCTGCGGCCAAGCTCGCCGAGATTCTGAAGGAGAAAGGGGGTATAGGCTGATGAAAAACGTCTTTGTCCTTGCCGAGCATCGGAAGCAGCACTTGAGAGACTCCACATGGGAAGCCGTCACGGCCGGCCGAACGTTGGCCAAAGATCTGGGCGCGGAGTTGACCTGTATACTCCTGGCCGCTGACACAGATTCCATGGCCGAGCAACTTGCGAAAGAGTGTCATCGAGTCCTCGCGATGGAAGACCCTCTCTTCGAGACCATTAGTTCTGAAGCCTTCATGAAAGCGCTGGTCCCACTCCTTGCCGATAAAGAGCCCTATATGATGGTCATGGCAAACTCCAACGCGATCATGGATCTTGCCCCTGGGCTGTCCGTGGCCCTGGATGCAGCTCTGGCAACTGATTGCTTTGCGTTCGAAGTCCGAGACGGCAAACCGCTCGCGACGCGGCAGGTTTACAGCTACAAAGTCAACGCGCTGGTTTCATTCAAAGATGCTCAGAAAATTGTGGTGACTCTGCGCGGAGGGGCTTTTCCATTTGCCCCGTCTGGTTCCCAGGCAGGGTCAGTCGAAAAAGTTGCGTCGCCCATCTCTGGCGAAAAGCTCCGTAAGCGCTTCCTTTCCTACAGAGAAGCCGAAAAGGGAGACGTCGACATTTCAACTGCTGACATCATTGTGTCACTGGGCCGTGGTATCGGAGACGAACCGGACATGGAGATGTTCGAATCCCTGGCCAAGGCCATGGGCGGCGTGCTTGCGTGCTCCCGTCCTATTGTGGACAAGAACCTGCTTCCCAAATACCACCAGGTGGGAACCTCAGGGGTTGAGGTGAAGCCTAAGGTCTACCTTGCCCTTGGAATCAGTGGCGCGTTTCAGCACGTGGGGGGTATCAAGGGTTCACCTCTAATCATCGCCGTAAACAAAGACGCGCGGGCCCCCATTTACCGCGTAGCCCAATACGGTGTCGTTGCCGACCTCAATGAAATTGTGCCTGCTTTGGAAGCGAAGATCAGAGAATTGAAAAAGTAGCAGGCCTGTGGTATAGCGGCCAAGAGACAGCGAGGAATGTGCGTTCCGCCCATGGCGATTGCCATCTCGGACGCAGATCCTCGTGCGCCATTCGAGCTCGAGGAGGTGAACGCATGGGAGCAATGGGAGATCTGTACCAAACTGCAGATTGGAAGATCGAAAAACACGTGCCGGTCATTGAGTGCCCCGATGCAGTTAAACCAGGGGAGCTCTTCGACGTGTCGGTCTCTCTTGGGAAAGAAGTGGCCCACCCAAATACGACCGAGCACCATATTCGGTGGATCCAGCTCTACTTCAAGCCGGACGGAGACAAGTTTTGTTATCATGTGGGCAGTTTCCAGTTTACTGCGCACGGAGAATCCGTTGAAGGTCCAAACACCGGCCCTGTGTACACGAACCATCGGGTTGTGGCATCGGTCAAAGTTGCCAAGGCGGGAACACTATTTGCCACTTCATTCTGTAATATTCACGGGTTGTGGGAAAACTCCAAGACGATCAGCCTCGCCTGAGCTGCTGGTTCCGGGAACCGCTTATCGAGCATTCGCATCCGCGACGCCCGACCTCTGAAGGCGTGACGACAGCCTCTTCGCCGGAACCCCGATTCACAGGCAATGCGTTCCTCCGTGGCACAATCCCTTCAACCCAGAAGGCCGGGCGACACCTGGAGTGTAGCCCAGCCTTCTACGCTAAGCCCCGCAAGATTCAACCGGCTGGAGCCTTGTTCCGTCCATCTATTCTCTCAGGCCATGCCTCTCGGCGGTTTACGGGACGAAGCAATTTCGCTGGTGTCCTTTACTTGCACTCGGAACAGCTTCCGGAGAACGTTCCTCCTCGGCTGTGACAATCCAACAAGTCCAGCTTTGGGTTAAACCGGTAGCATATCCCATCGATGCAGCAACATGCCCGGCTCAACTTGGATCGATTTCCCTTTCTCATGGCGACAGACCTCCTCCGCGAGCTTTCGCACCATCTTCACAAGGAAATTGTGCATTTCCGGCCGACGGTCAAGTTTTGAGCGGCCCCCTGCTGAGGCTAGACGTTGCGCAGTCGGGCAGCTCGCCGGATCGAAGCAGTCTCGGCCGTAGATATTACGATGGAGGTTCCCTTAACTCGGGGCTTCGCCAGGCCTTCTTTGGTATCCGAACGACTGGAGGCTGGAGTTGACTTTGTTGAGACCGGGAGGGATTGAACAAGGAGTTACGGGCTTGCAATGGCCTCGACGTGTCGAGAAATTGCTGCGGTAGAAATCATTCGTTCTTTGACGAAGATACATGCGCCCCATATGACATCGAGCCCCACGAGTTGCTCTCCTCGCAAAACGGCTTGATCGAGGGCCTGCTCAATAGTTGGATCTGAGAGATCCTCTACCGACGCAGTGACGTTCAAGCCTTTCAGATCCGTGTCAGGGAACAGGGATTCTGCTGGAACTCGAATCACCGCAGGATCGAAAACATAGGTCGAGTTTGCCAGAGCAGTTGCCGCTGCATCGGCTCTGGCGGCATCCCTGGAAAAGACGGTCGCGGCAGAGGCGATTCCTCGGGTGAGGCTGCGTCCACCAATTCCGCTTGTCGCGATCCCCCCTATTCGCATGTCTGCGGTGAGAAGGACTCGGTGCGAAACCGTGGCCTTCCGAACGTCCGGTCTTATGCCCACGTAAATTCGTTCCTGTCCCCTGAGCCGGATGGCGAGATCTCCGCCGTTATTGACCACTATCCGCGTCATACCTTGATCTTCCAGATAGTCAGCGGTTGCATCAGCAATGGTGCCGGCCACAGCAGCCAAAGGGGTGAGATCCGAATCTCCCACAAGCCGGGCAGCTTGCCACATAATGTGGCCGAGCGAACCTGGACGTGGCTCAGGAGCCTCCATGGCGGGCTTACGAAGGGACGGCAGGTCTCGTGAGACCTGTTCGAGAAATCTTACGGCTTCCAAGGCTGCTTTACGGCATGCTTCCGGCCGGATCTCCCCATTCCGAGACGCCTCGATAAACATCCGCATGGGCCCGCATTCTGCCAGAACCGTGCCGTCTCCAAGCGTGAGAATCTGCTTTTCCCACGGCGGCAATTCCTTACCCTTTCAGATGGAACGGCTTGATCGCCTCCTCGTGTCCACCCATTGCCCTGAAATCTTCCAGGGTCATGGTGTACTCCACAGGACAGACTGTGGCTGGAGTCGGGACCCAGGTAAACGCACCGGGCATGACTTTCTCCACGTCCACCAGAAAATTGATACCTCCACCAGGGAGGACAAAGGCTGGTGCTCCCCCAATCGTGAGGCGAGCTTTCATGCCGTGCACAGCACGCGTGAGCTTTATGGGATACTTTGTCACACCCGCTCTGGCACTTCCACCTGATCCACCGCAGTAAACCGCGGAGACGAGGGATTCCTGACACGTGTCAGCCAGTGCGTTGATCGCTTCAAGGACATTACGGTCCAGATCGATCTCCCAGAGACTCCCGTCTCCCTTGACCTGGAACAGAGCGGCCTTTCGCCCTGTGGTCTCTGTTATCAAGATCTTCATGCCGGCCCTGGCCACTCCCATATCAATGGATTCAATGATCTCTATGGGATCGGAAATCGATGTTCCGCCCCATCCGTCTCCGTGATCTCCAAAATACCGACCGGGCGTGCTTTTCCGGAACCGAATACTCACACCACTCGGTTTGACACCCATATGCGTCCCTGCGGCATGTTCGCTCATCAGGCCGGTAATGTGAGAATCCAGAATAATTGCCTCATCCACGACGTCCTTGAACAGATTGGCGAACAGTCCGAGGGTGGCGCTACCACACCCGACCCGCATGACCTCTTCGACTTTTCCATCTACGACCGGTTGGTGCCCAACCTCCAGTTCGAGACGACTGCCGCCTTCGACGGATATTCGTACCCTCTTTCGGTTGGCTATATCCGCTATGAGCCGAGCCACGATGAGCCCGTCAGGGCCGGTAAGGAGATTGGCTCCGCCCACAGACAGGATCTTGGACCCGTATTCCTCCGTTGTCAGGTGTCCAACTCTCTTCTTTCGATAGAAAAGGGCTGCACCCTCCTGACCAATGGTGTGGTCCGTGTCGACCTTCACCTTGATTCCAGAGTAGCTCAAAGGAGCTTCGGTCACCACCGTGACCACGTCCACTCCCTCGACCTTGGATTGGACGATGTGAGGAGCAGGCTTGCAGTCGGGGTATGTGGTGCCGGCACCAATTCCCGTTATGAGCGGTCGTCGTATGACGGGATGCCAGTCGGGCCCCACGAGCGGTCTCACATCCTCGAACGTCTTGAGGGAAATCGTTCTCTCCAATTTCCCTCCCCTATTGATGTACCGCAAGCAGGCTCCCGTGTGACCTGTCCTGATGCGACACCTTACTGGGCACGCCTCACAGAAAATGGCATCCGGCTGCGCTCCTTCTTCGAATATCAACGCTTCTTCAGGACAAACCCTCAGGCATGCACCGCATTCGGTGCAGGATTCATCGACGGTAGCCTTTTTCTTAACCAGGCGAATTGCGCCTTTCGGACAAGCAACGACGCACTCGGCACATCCAACACATTTTTCCGGTCGTACTACCATGATCAGCTTTTCCGCTTATGCCTGTTCGATGTTTTCATTAACCCTTGCGTACTGGCGTACCAAGGAAGATCTCCGGTCGAAGGGGACAAGCTCAATCCAATGGTCCTCCAAGCTACGAATCCCTCGGAATGCGGGCCTTATGACAATACTTGTGACCACGTCCCTATATCATTACCACGGATTCGGTTAGAATACCATCAGTTCGCGACGACTCTCCGAGAGTTTGAAAATTCGCGGATGTGCCCGGTGCTGCAAAGGACAAGAGTGGTCTGTTCGGCCGCAGCCACACCTCTATACGGTTCCAGGCCAATTTTTCTGCCTTGACAGGGGCGTTTGGAACTGGGATAATGCACTTCATGCCGAAGTGGCGGAACTGGTAGACGCGCCAGGTTCAGGGTCTGGTGGGCGTAAGCCTGTAGGAGTTCGAGTCTCCTCTTCGGCACCATGCAAATTACGGCATCCGGTTGTAAGGACCGGATTTTTTTGTTTCCTCGCTCCAGGGGGAATTCTTATCCCAAATGCCCTCCCCATTCTTGCGAGTCACGTTCTTCCCGAGATCCTCCCGATAGACCCTTCGAGGGCAGCGAGAGAATCCATGAGATCACGCTCGCTGAAGACCTCGATAGTGGCCACTCCGTCAAAATGGGAAACAAGATAGCCGGTCACGGCGTCAAGTTGCGCCGCGGGCACTAACGAAAGGCTCTGGTGGTCACGAGTCCCTATTCCATGCAGGTGGACCACTTCAATGCGGTCACGCCACCTCTCCAGCCAAGGCAATGGATCGAGCCCGCACTTCCAGACATGGCCAACATCAAAGCAGCATGAAACCGGAGTGGAAGAGAGTATGCTATCCACAAACTCCAACGGCTGGTCGTCCAAGTTTTCGACGCAAATCGCCTGAGCGGATCCTGCCTTTTCGCTGAGAAAATCCAGTGAGCGCAAGGAGTTGTATACCCAACGGGAACGACTCAGGCATTCCCCTTTTGCACCGTCAAGGTGGGCTATGAATCCAACGGGAGCAAGGGAAAGGGTCTTGGCGACCGCCAGAGCCGCCCTATCCAGTGAGGGACTGTCACCGGCGAGCGCCAAGTCCAGGGGCAAATGAACCGTGAACGTCATCTCATGGCGCCTGCCCGTTTGAATCAGAAACTCCACAGTCCGGTGATCCGGAAGTTCCCGACCATCCTCATCGCATTCAAAAAGCAGGAGCTCCACATCCCGGACTTTGCCTGCCAACGACATCACGTTTGTCTCGATATCTGCGGGATAGATGTACGAGGTAGTCCCAATACGCATCTATTCACCACCGAACCAGTACTGCCACGAGAAAGACAGTCTCACTCAGTTCACACATGGCACCGATAACATCACCGTTCACAACCTCCACCCGGGACTGGGCGAGACGTCTGAACCCTACTGCCACCAAGAAGGCTATTACCGCGGCAAGAATGCCTGACAAGCCGAGCAACAGTGCCGGCAACCCTCCAAGGAGTGCAGCCCGGACTGCGACATCGCGGTCGACCCCCGAAAGAAAGCTCGCGGCCATCCCTTGTCCGCTATGCCTCGCCCCATAGGATCCTGCCACCATGATTCCTCGTCCAACAGCCGGCGCTGCAACAAGGCACAGGAGAGGGAGACCCTCGTGACTCACAGTTGCAAATTTCAACGCAAGAAGAATTATAAGAGCAAGAGCCCCGAAACTCCCCAGTCTCGAATCCTTGAGAATTTCCCGCCGCCGTTCCAGCGGCACTGCCGTCGGGAGAGCATCTCCACAGTCGGTCCATCCGTCCAGGTGAAGCCCCCCCGTGAGCACGACCCACAGGGTCACGACCAGAATACCAGCGACGGAAGCAGGCAAGTGCGCGGATAGCACGAGATGCGCTGCGACCAATACCAGTCCCAAGAGATACCCCACCACGGGAAACGCCCATGCCGAACGTCCTACTTCCACGAGGTCACCGGGGGGTTCCACCTTCGTACGGAAAATGGTCAGGAACTGAAATGCCAGCGCCAAGGATCTTTGCATGGACAGGAGTGATATCACGAACACCGGGTACGCGCAACAAGATGCGAGAAGAAGAATTCAAAGCCTGCATTTCCCCTGGTCCCCCCTGGAAAAATCCTGCGAGATTCGGACGTTTTTCGCGGCTATTTCCACGTTCGTTCAACACTCGGGAGCTCGCGCCGTGGCCGAGGCGAGGCCCCCAGAAGTCGTCGAACTGGTGCAAATAGCACTACTATCCTCCTGAATAGTTGCACTATGCGACCTCTTACCCGTCCGGTCCACTGTTTCTCCGGACACAGAACGGCGCCCCGTCTCAAAAACTTTCCGTCCCGTTCTTTAATCCCTCTGAGGAGTTCCGAATTTTCGCCGGAGAAATAATCGTTCCGGCTCCGCCAATAAGGAGTCCAGGTACGAATGTTGCTCCACCAAAGGCAAACGGAGAACGGTTCTGCTCCTTGTTTCCCCTGGATGCTTGTGAGAGAGCACCAGGGGATTTTTTTCCTCGGGCTCTTTGATCCCCGAACAACATGCATTAAGTATAAGTTGATTTGTCCAGGACAAATCAACAGGCTTTACAGTGGAAGGGAGACCTCCCGACCATTTCGGGAGCCATTATTCGTTTCAATGCCGACAGGCCAGCGAATCCACGAAGAAGAAATGGTATGTCGTCAACAGATGATGAGATTCTCGAAATCGTGACCTTGGACGACCGGGTAGTCGGGAGAGCAACGCGGGCAGAAATCCACGCGAAAGGGCTCATTCATAGGGCTGTTCACATATTCGTTTTCAACCGAGCTGGCGATCTGTACGTGCAGCGCAGATCGCCGGAGAAGGATAGACATCCGTCCAAATTGGATTCCTCCGCTGCCGGGCATGTGGACCCTGGCGAGTCGTACGAACAGGCTGCGCGTCGGGAGCTCGATGAAGAACTAGGACTCTCGGAAACAGTGAAAGAGGTTCTTTCCGTGCAGGCTCGGACGGAGACCGATAACGAGCATGTTCGGCTCTTTCAAGTTGTGACAACGTCAAAGCCACAGCCCAATCCCCTGGAGATCCAGTGGGGAGCCTTCATCAGCCCTGAGAACCTGGCACGACTCATGGGCGAATCTCCTGAGGATTTTGTCCCCGCGTTCATGTTGCTTTGGAATGAATTTCAGAGGAAGGGGAGATGAGGTCTGTTGTTCAGCGGGTGCGCTCGGCTCGGGTGACCGTTCGTGGCGAACAAATAGCGCAAATCGGGACGGGCATACTGGTGTTGCTGGCTGCCGCGCCCTCTGACGGACAGGACCAGGTGCGCTGGATGGCTGAAAAACTCTGCGGTCTCCGGATCTTCCCCGACGAAAGTGGGAAAATGAATGTGAGTCTCTCTGACGTGGGGGGGGCAATGCTCGTAGTATCCCAGTTCACTCTGTATGGAGATTGCAGGAAAGGAAAGCGACCGTCCTATTCAGCAGCCGCACAACCGGGCCATGCTGAGGAGGTGTACCACGAGTTCATCCAAGATGTGCGTAGGAGAGGTATCCATGTCGAGCACGGCGAGTTTGGAGCCCTGATGATTGTCGAGCTGGAGAACGATGGTCCTGTGACGCTCATCGTGGATTCCCCTTGATGCCCCCGCTGTTTGCGATGGAGCAGTCCGTGCTTCCCGTTACGGACGCAAGGGCTCCTCGCTCGCCTCCTTACCACCTGCAAGAATTCTCCGTTTTTCCCTGCTTTTTTCGACGAGACCTTTGTGATAAGGAATGAGTACTGGATTCAACAATAACGCCGCCTTGCGGACTGGAGTTGGTGCTGATCGAGAGAGCGTACCTATCCAGCCACGCATTGAACATGCTTGGCATTCATCATAGTTGGAAGGCAGTAAGCCTCCGACGGGCGTGTACAAGAGAAGAGGTCGGGAGCTCCGACCAGTTCCTGCAGCCCTCCTGAGGGGCTGCCCGGGGATCCGATCTGGAAGATATCACGAGAGGACACATCATGGCGCATCGCATTGAAGTCAGTTTGAACTTATCCCTGCCCGATCCAGCGGGTCGCAAGATCAAGTCCCGCATTGCTTCGGATCTGGGATTGGTTGTGGATGAGATCCGCGTAGCTGACGGGTTTATCATAGACAGAGACCTAACTCCCAAGCAGCTCGGACTTATCGTGGAGGAAGTGTTCCGAGACCCGGTCGTTTCCACCGCTTCCATAGACAAGCCTCTCGACATCCCGTTTGACTGGCTCATAGAGGTGGGATTCAGACCAGGGGTCACCGATAATGTGGGTAGAACGGCTCGAGAAGCGGTCGAACGGACGATCGGCCCCGGCTTCGATTCCAAGCAAGGGGTTTATACTCGCAAGCTTTACTTTGTTCGAGGCGCTGTCACTCAGGAAGAAGTCCGTACAATAGCGAAGGACCTCCTGGCCAATGACCTCATACAAACCCACACGGTTTTTCGTCCGGGTGACGATCGTTCGTCCGTAATTCCTCCCAAGGTCACAGCCCATGGGCAAACATCCGTTCGAGAAATAGATCTGGACGTCAGTGACGATGCATTGATGCTCATTAGTAAAGAAGGAGTGCTTGCCTTGAGCCTCGAAGAAATGCGGACTATTCGAGCCTATTACCGCGACGAGGATTTCTTGCGCCTCCGCGAGCGGTTCGGGCTGGGCTCGAAGATCACGGACTGTGAGCTGGAATGTCTTGCGCAGACATGGTCCGAGCACTGCAAGCACAAGATCTTCAATGCAATAATAGAGTACCGGCATGACGGCGTCACGAGAGAGATCGACAGTCTTTTCAAGTCATACGTCCAGCGAGCGACCGAGACCATACGTGAAGAGCTGGGAGTCCGGGACTTCTGTCTTTCCGTGTTCAAGGACAACGCCGGAGTCATTCGTTTCGACGACCAGTGGAATCTGGCCGTCAAGGTGGAGACGCACAACTCTCCCTCTGCCCTCGACCCGTATGGTGGCGCGCTGACCGGCATAGTCGGAGTGAACCGCGACCCGTTCGGCACTGGTATGGGAGCAAGACTGATATTCAACACGGATGTTTTCTGTTTTGCGCCGCCTGATTTCAAGGGGACAATACCACCCCGACTTCTCCATCCGAGGCGAGTATTCGAAGGAGTGCGGGAGGGGGTCGAGCACGGGGGAAACAAGAGTGGAATTCCGACAGTAAATGGTGCTGTGGTGTTCGACGACAGGTACTTGGGGAAGCCCCTCGTCTATTGCGGCACCGGCGGCATCATGCCGGCTCTCATCAATGGTAAGCCGTCGCATCTGAAAGGAGCACGTCCAGGTGACCGGATAGTCATGACCGGCGGCAGGATCGGCAAAGACGGCATTCATGGTGCCACGTTCTCATCGGAGGAGCTCCATGAAGGTTCACCGGTGACGGCCGTCCAGATCGGGGACCCAATAACTCAGAAACGGATGACCGATTTCCTCCTCATGGCTCGCGATCGGGGACTTTATACGTCCATAACCGATAACGGTGCGGGGGGTCTCTCTTCTTCCGTGGGCGAAATGGCTCGAGAAGCGGGGGGCGCACGGCTCCACCTGGAGCGCGCGCCGCTGAAGTACCCGGGGCTCCAGCCGTGGGAGATCCTCTTATCGGAGGCGCAGGAGAGAATGACCGTTGCCGTGCCCGCGGACAAGGTGGAAGAGTTCATCTCTCTGGCTGAGAGGCTCGACGTGGAAGCAACTGACCTGGGCGAATTCACCGATGACGGTCTTCTGACTGTCCTGTGGGAGGGAAAGATAGCCGGTCTGCTTCCGCTAAGCTTCCTCCATGAAGGGCTTCCCCCTATGCGACTGAAGGCCGCCTGGAATCCCCCTGTCCACCAGGAACCTGACCTCGAATGCCCCGAGGACCTCACGGCAACCCTTCTCGACATTATGGGCCGGTGGAACATTTGCTCAAAGGAGCGAATAATTCGTCAATATGACCACGAAGTGCAAGGCGGCTCCGTGGTAAAGCCTCTCATAGGCCTGCACAGCGACGGTCCGGCAGATGCAGCAGTTATACGACCCCAGTTAGACAGATGGAGGGGGGTTGCCGTGGGATGCGGAATAGCTCCCCGTTATTCCGACGTCGACACCTACTGGATGATGGCTGCAGTCATAGATGAGGCTGTGCGCAACATCGTCTCCGTGGGAGCCGATCCCGATCATATGGCAGGCCTCGATAATTTCTGCTGGTGCGATCCCGTCCAATCGGATAAGAACCCGGACGGGGAATACAAGTTGGCACAGTTGGTGCGAGCGAATGAAGCGCTCTTTGACATCACCACTGCTTACCGTATTCCCTGCATTTCCGGCAAAGACAGCATGAAAAACGACTACAGCGTGGGGGACACCAAGATCTCTATTCCCCCAACCGTCCTATTTTCTGCGGTGGGGATTGTCCCGGACGTGAGAATGGCCGTCACCTCCGACTTTAAGCAGGCAGGGGATTTGATTTACTTGCTCGGTTCTACCCGGCCCGAAACCGGCGGCTCCGAATATTTCTCAGCGCTGGGCTATGTGGGAAACTCTGTGCCCCGCATTCCTCATCCGGCGAGATCGATTGCCATGTACAGGGCTCTGCACAAAGCCATGACCGCGGGGCTAGTCGCCTCGTGTCACGATTTATCGGACGGAGGGCTGGGCGTGGCTCTATCGGAGAGTTGTTTTTCTGGGGGCCTGGGGGCTGACATCTCGCTGTCCGAAGCCGTCCTGGAGGACGTTGAGCGCGACGACATCGCCCTATTCTCAGAATCTCCCTGTCGGTTCGTCGTCAGCGTCAAACCGGAGTCAAGAGAAGCCTTCGAGAGTATGATGCAGCACTTTGATTGCGCGCTCATAGGCCAGGTAGTCTCCCGCCCACTCCTGATAATCAAAGGTTTGTCGGGCAAAACTTGCGTGCTGGCAGATATCTGGGAGCTGAAGAAGCGGTGGCAAGAGCCCTTGGGACTATAGCCAGTCTCCTCTCGCAATATTTTTCACCCTTTCGATTCCACGAGCCCGCGGTCGAGTCGTGATACGGGGGTACATCCGGCAAGTCGGCAGCTGTAGATTATCAATGACATCTTTGCTGGACTCCCCAAACGGTCACTCTTGTATTCTAAAGGTGGCACGGCTGACACCCTGACAGCGGAACACACCGGTTCCCCCGGAACCGGATCCAGTTATCGTACAGCATGTTTCGGCCACGAGCACACGCGCTGTCGGAATATCGCTGGTGCGAAAAACGCCTTAAATGTTGATCCTGGTTTCACACGGATCTACCGAAAAAGTTCTTTTCATTCCTGTCGCGATGAATACAATGCACTCACCCACAGGTAAGGGAGGGAATGCAGCAGAGAGCATTAGTCCTAAATGCATGGCGCGGAGGAGCGGACGTTTTCCACTGTGAAGAGGGGTGACTTGTCATTCCGATCGGAAGCGCGTATTGCGTAGCGTCCCCACTGTGATGTCGAGCTCGACCACGAAAGACCCGTTATTTTGTGGAGCAAGACCGAGCCTCCTTACTGTAAGAGCTTCGAGCAGGCTGATCAATATCCGAAAGCTAGCCTGGTATTTTCGCAAATCATCACTATTCCCACTGTATGGACGGGGGGTAAGGTTAGGTGCACAGGAAAACAACTCGGCCCAAAATCCTGGTTTTCGCAGCAAGATCAGGAGATTGTGGAAGAATAAGTGACCTCTTGCAGTTGGGCATGGATCCTGACTGTGCGGATGCACACGGAGAAACAGCTCTAATCGCTGCATCCCTGGGGGGCAAATCCGAGGCGGTTGAATTATTGTTGCAGTATGGGGCCTCTGTGAACGCTCGGGGCCGCCAGGGCGAAACCGCGTTGGCAAGCGCAGCTTCGCGAGGGAATCTCGACGTTATCACCTATCTCTTGGAACATGGAGCCGATCCCGATCTGCAGGACCGGCGAGGGAGGTCCGCTTTGATAGAAGCATGCCTTTGGGGTCACCTCCCTGTCGTGGAGATGCTACTGAATCATGGCTCTTCCGTCGACTTACAGGATATCGACGGAAAAACCCCTCTGGCTGAGGCGGTTGTGTGGGGCTACACTGAAATTGTTTCTTTGCTTCTAAAGCATGGTGCAAAGCCAGACTTGCGTGACATTCGCGGCTGTTCCGCTGTTCACCTGGCTGTTATGCGGGGAGAGAAAGCAGTTCTGAAACTGCTCCTCTCGTCCGGCGGAGGGGTGGACGCCCGGGACAACAGCGAGGAGACCCCCTTGATGAAGGCCTGTCGCTGTGGGCATGTGGAGACTGCACGGCTGTTGTTGCGCCAAGGAGCGAGCATCGAAGCCACGTCCCGCCAGGGGGAAACCCCGTTGGCAATAGCCGCGTCCGCCGGGTGGGCCGAGGTGGTGTCGTTGCTGTTGGAGGAGGGAGCCGACGTTGAGCGTCAGGATACCAGGGGAGATACGGCTCTAATCCGGGCTTCCTACTACGGCTTCATTGACGTGGTCGATCTGTTGGTGCACGCAGGAGCCGACATTGACCGACAGTCACATTTCGGGAATACAGCTCTCTTGCGAGCCTCGTATCAGGGTCACACTTCCCTAGTCCGGCTCCTGGTAGACAACGGAGCGCAGGACCTGCCCAATTCGTATGGGAATACCGCTTTGATTGAGGCTTGCATAGGGAACAATGCCGAAACTGTGCGTTTTCTGGCAGGCAGGGGGTGGGACATAAACGCACAAGACCGCAAAGGAAGGACCCCTCTCATGTTTGCAGCCAGCCTCGGGTTTGAGCATTTGGCCGAGGTGCTTCTCGAATTCGGTGCCGATCCCTTTGTAGTTGATAGGTCTGGACGCACAGCACTTCACTGGGCGATTCGAGGCAACGCCCTACCCATTCTGGAAAAGCTTCTCGATGCGTTTGGCTCTACCATGGATCGGAACAATGAGGGAGAGTCATTGCTCGTGGAAGCAGCGGTCAAGGGCTCGGTGGAGCTTGTCCAAGCGTTGGTGCTTCGAGGAATCTCGGTCAATACCACGGGCAAAGACAGGATCTCACCTCTCGGTGCAGCGTCGAAGCGTGGCTGTGTGACAGTGGCATCATTTCTCCTGTCACAAGGTGCAGATCCCAACCTTTCGGACGCGTGGGGCGATACCCCTCTGATCAAAGCCGCGACAAAGGGGCAAGAGCAAGTGGTGAGGTTGCTGCTGCAGTCCGGCGCAGACGTCAACAGAGCCAATAGTCACGGAAATACAGCTCTCATGCGTGCAGCGGAGGGGGGATCAGCCCGTCTTGTACAACTCTTGTTGGAGGCAGGCGCAAACGTTACTGCCGCTAACACCGAAGGGAAACGGGCGCTTGCCTTAGCCGCTGTCTCCGGAAACCTCGAAACTGTCAGGCTTCTGGTAAACCATGCAGCGGAAGTCAATGCTCGCGACAATCGAGGAGAAACAGCTCTTACTGCTGCCGCCCGCGAGGGACACCTTGACGTGGTTGAGCTCTTGGTTTCTCGCGGAGGCGATTTTGCGAATCACCACGATCTCCGGGTTCAGACTCTAGTAGCAGCGGCCGAAAACGGGAATCCAGGCCTGGTTGACCTGATCCTGGAAACCGGTCCCAAGCTAAACGGTGCCGCACCCCAATGGAATGCCGCTCTTCTTTCAGCCTGTGCAAGAGGCCACGTGAGCGTCGTCGAAACGCTCCTCGACCATGGCGCAATGGTGAACGTGAAAACGAGACCTGGAAAGACCGCTCTGATGAAGGCCGCGGACAGGGGGCATTTAGAGGTTGTACGGCTATTGTTGGAGCGAGGCGCGCAGATAGACTCGACAACCGTTCACGGCAACACAGCACTCATGCGGGCATGCTTCAGGGGACATGTAGAAGTCGTGCGGCTGCTAGTGGAAGCGGGGGCGGATTTGCACGTGGTCAACCAAACGGGCTTATCCGCGATTATGCTGGCACAATTGGCTTCGCAGATTGAAGTGGTGGAACTGCTGAAACGTCACGGAGCGATTCCACCGCAAGCTATCACGATTCAGTCCTCGAAGCTCGACAAGTTCCTGCGCTGAAAATGTGCGTGAGAATGGTATGTCGGAGCCTCCCAATTCGTGGCATATGACGGGGGAGAATTTTTGGGGCGGTGATGATTTGCTCCAGGATGGGCAGAGGCCTGTTTCAATGAGGAGCCTTCTGCATATTCCTCCCGAAGAAATCGGATGTGTTACTTGTCAGCCCACGAGGATTACCTGCTGGTGATGGAGCCACAGGTATGCGGGGCATCGTCTGGTCCCCCGGAGACAGTGGATTCACGCTCCCTTTTGGGAAGTGCGGGCTCAGAGCCTGTCTCAATGTGGGGCAGGTTTGAAACCCTCCCTTGCCGCCATTCCCAACGCGTGCCACATTAATCGGATCAACCGCGTTCCCGTGAGCACGTCACCGTATTTGTGAAATCGTCTACCGCGGAAAACTTCGTTGGACGGCTTACAATCGAGTCACTGGGTCGGTGTCAGCGGAGCTCGCGGGAACCGAGAGACTTGTTGCACCAGCTCAGAATGTTGAGATCTACGCGCACACCGTTACGCGCTATGTCGGAGAAGAGAAGGATGTTCTCTCGAGACCCTTTCGGATTCCACCCGTCTGGTGGACTCCGAAAGAGCTCTTGGTGTTGAACGTATTCCCGCACATGCTGTTTGAAGAGGCGGGGGTCCCAGAACGGACCAAAATGTTGCCTGGCCGCGTTCATGACTTCCTGGATCGCCTCTTCGTACGCGTGTTGCCTTACTATTTCCCTTTTCTCCGACGTGGCGACCGAGAAGACGCTATCCATGAACGCGCGCACTGCCACACAAAGGGTGTCAGCCTCTCCGTGCTCCCGGGCGCAGACGGCCCCCTCAGGCGGACCGCAAAGTACCGCCAAGAAAAGAATGGCCAGCAGGAATTCCTTGCACATTTCGTACTGGTGGTCGGGCCAATGCCACTCATCCCCTCGCCGACATCCTCGCCCTCGACCTGCTTTTCAGCGAAACCTCTGAAGGCGAAATCCTCGCGGCCCGATGGCCACAGAATATCGGCCTCCTCCGTTCCCCTTGATGCGAGGAAGACGTGCGCTCTGACTGGCAAACGCCCACACTGCACTGTCGTGTCTCATCCGGCATCAATGAACAAGCGACTGCGAAGCCACCAGCAAATCAGGCACTTCTCACTCACCACCGCGCGCTACAATCCGGAAAGCCTTTGCATTCACTCGGGAGGATTCACCTTGTCCTTCAGTTCTTTGCCCGCCTTGAAAAATGGAAGGCGCTTTTCCTCAACCGATATTTTCTGCCCAGTCTTCGGGTTCCTGCCGGTGTATCCCTTGTATTCCTTTACCGTGAATGAGCCGAAGCCGCGTATCTCTATTCGGTCGCCATCCAAAAGAGCGCTTGACATGGTGTCGAACACCATGTTCACAATCTCTTCACTTTTGCGCAAGGGAAGATCCGCTTCTTTCGCAAGGGCCTGAATGAGTTCTGACTTGTTCATGGCAAAGCTACTTGGCCTTCTTGGCGATTTCCTTCAACGCTTTGGACGCGGTGAAGCGCGGCACGGTCATAGCGGGAATCTTGATCTTCTTCCCCGTTTGGGGATTCACACCAGTGCGGGCTTTTCGCTTACTCACTGAAAACGTTCCAAGGTCCGCAACGCGAATCCGGCCAGTTTTTTTCTTCAGTGACTCGTGAATTGCACCGATGAATGCGTTGAGCGCAGCTCCCGCTGCCTTCTTCGTGATGTTCGCTTCTTCGGCCATTCGATTAACGAGCTCAGCTTTTGTCATGACAACTACCCCCTACAGACATTGAAAAGAAATCGTGAGATGAATAACGACAGTGAACAACGTTAATAGATTATCGGGTAAAATAACTAATGTCAAGGACGGTTTGCAGGAAGATGCAACAATTCTGAGCTGATGTGTCGATGTACAACATTTTCTGGTCCAAACGAGTCCCCCAAGCCCCTGATCCCTCTCCTCTGGACGCGCACGCATCCTGCATTCTCAATCCTCCTCTAATGAAGGGTTCATCCTCCGGCGGAGCTCGGGACACGGCCGCTTGTTGACCTGATACCGATTTCCGTTGTACTCTCCATTAACCAGCATGGGCCGTTCTGTGTAGTATGCACGAGGTCCGGCGAGAACGCACGAAATAGCACCATTGTGGGAAGGTCCGTATCCGAACCAGATCGATCCATTCCGGATTCCAGAATTCAGATGGTGTCCGTGCTAGCAGTAGCGCACAATCTGAAGATTTGAGTGTTTGCCTATGAAAGAATACTCTCTCGCCCTGCCGCGCAACGAATCGCGAGCGGACGGCTCCATTCCTGTGACAGCGCCTACGTTGCCCGGGGTTGAAGATGTACTTTCCCTCGTACGGGAATCGTACGAATCGGGAATAGTGACTTGCGGACCAGTCGTGAGTCGTTTCGAAGACGCAGTGAGACGGTTTGTCAACGTAAAGCACGTAGTGGCCGTGTCCAGTTGCACGTCCGGGCTCATGCTCGTCTTTTCGGCCATGGCTTTTCCCGAGAAAGCCGAAGTCATAGTGCCGTCCTTCACCTTCGCTGCTACCGTGCAAGCTTTGGTGTGGAACAGGCTTGTCCCAGTATATGTTGATTGTCTGCCAGGAACCATGACCGTTGACCCGCGCGAAGTCCGAAGAGCCGTGACCCGCAAGACCGCTGCCATCTGTCCGGTAACCGTATTCGGATTACCACCGGACCTGGAACACTTGGAAGATATATCCAAGCAATACGGGTTGCCCCTGATTTCCGATTCTGCTCAAGGACTGGGAGCGACGTACGGCGGAAGACGAACCGGCGCATTCGGGCTCTGTGAGGTCTTTTCTCTCAGTCCTGGCAAAGTGATCACCGCGTTGGAAGGGGGGCTTGTCACAACGGATGATTCAGCTCTGGCAGCCAAAGTCCGGGCCATGCGAGACTATGGCAAAGGTCCTGACGGACATGAGATTCTCTACCAGGGCCTGTCGTCGCGATTGGTCGAGTTCAATGCGGCCGTCGGTCTGCTAAACATCCAGAGGTCCAACGAGCTGCTCTCACGACGCCTGCATCTAACCCAACGCTATCGTGAGCGATTGAGCCATCTGAAAGGATGCTCGTTTCAGGAGATTCCTGACGATCGGACTACCAACGGAAGTATTTTCGTTCTTTTTGCCAGGGACGGCAGCAGGGTGAGAGACGCCCTCTTTGAGGAGCTAAAGAATCACAAGATTCAGAGCAGGAAGTACTTCTTTCCTCCTGCTCACGCTCATGGTGTGTTTCGCGGCGTGCCTCATCGAATAGTAGGAGAATTGCGGGTCACACGATCATGCGCATCGAGTTGCCTTGCTCTCCCCCTTTACTCTCACATGGCTAA
>CAYZET010000045.1:0-19577 GCA_964477215.1 uncultured Syntrophaceae bacterium
TAATAACGCAAAATCTTTTGATTAGTTAAGACCCTGCATTCATTCTTTCAAGATAGTGTTTATTCAGGTAGTTTCCCAAGTGTGGTGTGGAAAGGAGCCTACGGTGACTACGCGCAAGCTGTTGATGGTAGCCTCAGCCGGATTCCTCCTCAGCCTGTTCATGCCTCCCCTCTACGCGCTGGACAAAAAAGAGGCGGACAAACCCAAAGTGGGAGGAGAATCGTCAAAGTTGATAGGAGTGTGGGAAATCACCAAAACGAAAGAGCCAGGTAAACCATATCTCACAAGTTTTCAGGGAAGGCCTTTCGTCAGCAAGGGCCCAAACGCATTCACCCTCATTCTGGAATATCGACCCGACGGGACGTTTCGTCGCCTCTGTCGCTTGGGTGACAAGGAGAGCGTAGAAGACGGACAGTGGACACTCTCCGGGCATGAGCTTCGTCAAAGACCCGTAGGGAGCAGAAACGAAGAGGTTATGTACGTCCGGTTCGACGGACCGGATCAGTACACCTCGGTAGAGGTATTCGAAGATACCGTCAACCCGGGCCTCTTCGCCCAGTTTCAGAAAAAGACTCCTTGAAGCCACGGCGTCTTTCCTCTCGGATTTTGACCGACGAGTGAGCGGCACTAAAGCAGCGCAATTCCTCATGTACAGGCTCTTAGCAGCAAGAACGTCGCAGTGAGACCGAAAATTGTGTTCGGTGCCCAGGCAGCCGCGGCCGGTGGAATGTACCCTCCATGTCCCAGGGCGACGAAAAGGGAATGCACGATCCAATAGCTAAACGCCGTGGCCAAGGAAAAGACCAGCCCGAGCGCAATCCCGCCACCCCGGGGGTTCACCTTAACTGCAAAGGGAACGCTCAGGGCAGCCATGATGAGGCACACGAAGGGAAAAGCGATCTTGTCATGCCAATCGAAGAGATAACGCGGGGGTGGTTCGCTCTCCCTTGTCAATTCCTCGATATGCTGGGCGAGCTGTCCCAGGTTCATCTCCTTTGCCTGGGGCTCCGCTCCGGAGAAATCCGCGGGAGTCTTTGTCAATGGCCCCACCATTGAAGGCACGTGGTCGACGCGAAAGTGACCGTCCTCCGTTCTGACGGTTCGATTCACGCCGTAGAAAATCCACTGATTATCCCACCACCTGGCCTTTTGCGCGAAAACCCTTTCCCGGAAGTCGTAGCCGTCGTCCCACAGCACTACGGAAACCGCGTCCAATGTGAGTTTTTGCCGGTCAAAATGTCGAATGTGTATTATTGAGTCACCGGTGCGTACCCAGATTTGCTCGCTCCGGTAAAGGGAAGAGTCCCTTTTCCCAGCTATTTCCATGTCTTGAATGTATTCGCTGTATCTGTTGGACCACGGGATCACGGATTCGTTTGCCAGGAACAGCAGAATGCTGGCCGATAGTCCGATCAAAAGGACCGGCCGCGCAATGCTCAACGCGTCAACCCCATTTGCCTGCATGGCGATCAGCTCGAAATGCCGGGCCATCATCAGGAGTCCGAGGACGCCGCCGATAAGGATGCTCAAGGGAATAGCGAAGAAGAGATATCCTGGAATCTTGACCAGGAAATATTTGAGCATGAGCCAGCCGGTGGGATTGTACTCGAAATAGTATTTGATCTTGTCTGTAAGCTCTACGAGGAGAAAAACCAAGATGAAGCCCATGAGGCAGACTGAGAAAACCTTCAGAATTTCCCGTGTGACGTAGAAGTCGATAATTCTCACGCGTCTGAACGGCCTCCAGGAGGTATGCGTCGGGCATCGAGGATTGCAGGGTGCTCAAGGAGATAGCGAACGGTCCGCCGAATTCCTTCGTCAATGGGGATTCTCGGCCGGAATCCAATCCTCTCCAGCTTGGATATGTCCAGATGAACAAAGGGACTGTCTCCAAGCCATCCTCGTATTCCACCCGTGTAGTGGAGCTCCACGTCCTGTAGTCCCATTTCTTCGCACACCAGGCGGGCCACCCTATTCACATCCACATATTCGCGGTGGCCGAGATTTATCACGTTTTTTCTGTCCTTCATACGCTCCACGGCCAGAAAAATCCCTCGTATGCCGTCATGAACGTGGAGGTAGGATTTCTTCTGGTTCCCGTCTCCGAGTATCTCCAGTCGAGCCGGATTGTCTCTCAATTTGTTGATGAAGTCAAAGACCACTCCATGAGAGTACCGCTCTCCAATCCAGGAAACGAACCGGAACACGTAGCTCCGAATGCCGTAATATTCTCCATATGCCTGAATGAAGGCCTCTGCAGCCAGTTTGGATGCACCGTACAACGACGTTTGCACAGGGGCATATGTCTCGGGCGTCGGAAACACGGCCGGTTCTCCGTATACGGTGGCAGAGCTGGTGAATATGATTTCCGAGGCTCCGGACCGCCTCATAGCTTCCAAGACACCGTGGGTCCCAATGACATTCTGCTGCAAATCCACAGTAGTGTTCGCACGGCCTCCCCTGACGTCCGCATTGGCTGCCAAGTGGTACACCGTTTGAGCGCCCTCCATGGCCGTGGCCAGAGCCTCCGTGTCCAGGATGTCACCGTGGACAAGAGTGACGAGGCCCGTGGCGGAGGCTGCTTCGAGATGTTCACGGAACCCTGACGACAGGTTGTCATACACTACTACCTGATTCCCGCGTTTGACGAGCTCATCAACGACATGGCTACCGATAAACCCAGCTCCACCCGTAACGAGAACCTTCATATTCCTGCACCTATCAACCATCATTGATCGTGGCCGGATAAGAACGCCTAATCAGGGCCCTTTCCGCCCGCGGAACCGGCTTCATAGATCTCCTCCACGACATAGAGCGGCCGCCCTCTGGCCTCTTCGTACGTCCTCAAGACGTATTCACCGACAATCCCGAGACAAACAAGCGTGATTCCGGTGAGAATGGGCACGAGAAAGCACAAGAGCAGCACTGCCCATTGATCGGAAAAGCCCTGCAATAGCCCGGCAAAGAACCAAAGAAAAACACCGGCCGTTGCACTCAGGGTCATAACTGCCCCGAGCAGAAAGATCGATCGAATCGGCACCCTGGAGAAGGGAACGATTCCGTCAATTGCAATATTCACGGCACCCCGCAGAGAAATCTGGGTCCGACCGGCGAGTCTCGCGTCGCGGTGAAAGGGTACCAACGTAGTGGGAAAGCCTACGGCAGCGGTAATTCCTCGTAAGAACCCGTGATGCTCCCGGAAATGCCGCATCTCCTCAACAACACGAGCATCGAGAAGCCTATAATCTCCGGCATTGCGCGGGACATCCACATCGGAGATCCTGGCGAGGATCTTGTAATAGAGCTCAGCCGCTCTCAGATAGAGCGGATGTTCTCCCTCCCGCGAGACTCGCTGAGCTATGACCACGTCATATCCCTCTCGCCATTTCCGGATCATCTCTTCTATAAGCTCAGGAGGGTCTTGGAGGTCCACATCCATGACCACACTGGCGTGACCTCTGGTATGGTCAAGGCCGGCAATGACGGACAGCGGTTTGCCGATTCGGCGGGAGAACCTCAGCAGGCGAATAGGATATCCCTGTTCCAGGAGGCCGACGGTAACCTCCTGTGTCCGATCCGTGCAAGGATCCATTGCGAAGACCAGTTCCCAGTTGTATCCTAGTCGCTTAAAAACTTGATCGAGTCGGCGAACAAATGAGGGCACATTGTTCTCTTCATTGAACAGAGGAGCCACGATGCTTATCAATGTCTTTTCCGGTAACTCCCTCTCCATGCAATCCTGTTCCTCTCTGCAAGATGATTGGCGAGCCGAAGGGAGGGAAACGAGCTCAACCATAATACCGACTTACAAAACACTCCGACGTCCCCTTTTCGCACCAAGAGAAAAGCCGGAGATTTCGGGTCCGGCATCGGGCCATGGATCGAAGAACCCCTAACAGAACCACCGCCACCATTCAAGAAAAATGGGAGCCCCTAAGTGCCCGCTATTCCCATGGCCTTCCATTTTGCTGGGGTTTGACGTATAATACAAACATCCGCTGAAAGCTCCGGAATACTGCCGGAGACCGATTTTCGCTGTGACGGGGGTATGACTTCAGTCATGACAGGCCGCACACGTACATATTGAAAGAGGGACAATGACGAACATACACGTTGAAGATTTGAGCTCGGTCAAGAAAAGGGTAACTGTCGAGGTGCCTGAGGATCAAGTCACGGACATGCTCAACGCCGAATATCGGGAGCTCAAGAAGACAGTTCAGATAAAGGGGTTCCGACGGGGGAAGGTACCTATGAACGTCCTTCGCGGATATTTCAAGAGCAAGGTCCAGGCCGATACCGCCCGCAAGATCATAGAAGAGACGTTTCAACCAGGGCTCGACGACAGGAAGATTACTCCCGTGGCTGTGCTGAGCTTGGATCCGGATCCCGTTGAAGAGGGCAAGCCATATACGTACACGGCGGAAATCGAGGTTCCTCCTCCGGTGGACCTCAAGAGCTACATGGGGCTCAAGTTGAAGAAGACCGTCCGGGAAGTGGACGAAAATCAGGTGACAGAGCGGCTCGAAAGACTCAGGGAACGCTTCGCGAGCCTGAAACCGATTCCGGAAACCAGAGGAGCCCAGGAGGGCGACCATCTGGTTGTCGACATCACGGTGACGTCCGACGGCGAGCCGGTGACCGCCCTGACCGTAAGTGATTACCATATGGAGCTGGGCCGGAATTTCTACCTCCCCGACTTCGATGCCCACCTCTACGGTTTGAAGCCGGAGGAGGCCAAAGAGGCGACCATTACTCTTCCGGAGGATTTTCCGCGCAAGGCGCTGGCCGGGAAGACTGCCACCTTCAACATAGTTGTCAAGGAAGCGAAAGTCAGGGTTCTTCCCGAGCTGGATGACGACTTCGCTAAAGACGTTGGTGATTTCGAGAACTTGGATGCCTTGAAGAAATCCATCTGGGACGAATTGAGCAAGATGCTCGAGAACGACACAATCAGGGACCTGCGTAAACAGATCGTCGATCAGCTTGTGGAGCTGAACCCTCTGGAGGTTCCCGAGAGCATGGTGGAAGCACAGGTCGATCACATGCTGCGGGAGTCATACAGGAACCTGGCCTACCAGGGCATCGATCCGAGTCGTCTTCCTCCCCCGACGCCGCAGCAGCGAGAACAATTGAAGCCGGCTGCGACGCGAACGGTGAAGGCCGGTCTGATCCTCGAGGCGATCGGTAAGAAAGAAAGCGTTGAAATCTCGGAGGAAGAGATCCAATCCGCGCTCGAAAAAAGAGCAGAGATACTGGAGGTTTCCGTCGACCACTTGAAAGACCAAATGGAAAGTAACAATATATGGGAGGACTTTCGCGACTCCCTCACGCAAGATAAGATCTATAAGCTCATCGAAGAGAATGCCGAGATCGAGGAAGTAAAGCCGCCTGCTGAAGAAGAATCGGAAGCTGAAGAAACGGAGAAAGAGTGAGAACATGCTAGTACCTATAGTTGTCGAACAAACCAGCCGAGGCGAGAGATCGTACGACATATATTCGCGACTCCTCAAGGAGAGGATCATTTTCCTCGGGACCCCGATAGACGACCACGTGGCAAACCTTGTTATTGCCCAACTTCTCTTTCTCGAGAGCGAAGAGCCGGATAAGGACATCAACTTCTATATCAATTCCCCGGGAGGATTGGTGACGTCCGGGCTGGCGATTTACGACACGATGCAGTACATTAAACCTGACGTGCAGACGATCTGCATCGGGCAAGCTGCGAGCATGGGAGCTTTGCTCCTGGCTGCAGGTACCCATGGAAAGCGCCACGCTCTTCCCCATGCCCGGATCCTCATCCATCAACCCATGGGAGGGTTCCAAGGACAAGCCACGGATATCGAGATTCATGCCAGGGAAATACTGAGGATGCGCTCGGAGCTGAACGACATCCTGGTCAAACACACCGGCCAGCCTCTCGAAAGAATCGAGGCAGATACCGATCGGGATTTCTTCATGGGGGGGGCGGAAGCCGTCAAGTATGGCATAGTAGATAAGGTGATCTCCCAGAGAGAGCTGGGTGGACCCAAGCTGCAATGAATTCTGAGATGGGGTATGGTGAATAGGGAGCGAAATGAATAAGCCAGTTCAGCGGTCTGCCTGCAAAGACCGGGAGGATTAAGGAGGAATTCATGGCGGGCAGAAAAGGAAACTTCTCTTCTCTGTACTGTTCGTTTTGTGGGAAGAGCCAGGATGAGGTCCGCAAATTGATTGCGGGGCCTACGGTTTACATTTGTGACGAGTGCATTGAGCTGTGTAACGAAATAATTGCAGAGGAGTATGAAAAGGAAGAGCTGGGACGGGCCCGCTCCAAGGTTCCAAAACCGTCCGAGTTGAAAAGAGCGCTCGACGAGTACGTGATCGGCCAGGAGAAGGCCAAGAAGATCCTCTCAGTGGCCGTTCACAATCACTACAAGCGCATCGAATCCAAGCCGGACCTGGATGGGGTGGAGCTCCAGAAGAGCAATATTCTCCTAGTCGGACCAACCGGCTCGGGGAAGACCCTTCTTGCCCAGACACTCGCCAGAATTCTGAACGTGCCTTTTGCCATAGCCGACGCTACGACTCTTACAGAGGCCGGATACGTCGGGGAAGATGTGGAGAACATTATACTGACGCTCCTGCAGAATGCAGACTACGATATTTCCCGAGCGTGCAGGGGCATTGTGTACATCGATGAGATCGACAAGATCTCCCGTAAGACTGAGAACCCTAGCATAACCCGGGATGTGTCCGGCGAAGGAGTTCAGCAGGCCCTTCTCAAGATCGTTGAAGGCACCATGGCCAATGTCCCGCCGAAAGGAGGTCGCAAGCATCCGCAGCAAGAATTTCTCCAGGTGGACACGACAAACATCCTATTCATCTGCGGTGGAGCATTCGTCGGCCTGGACAAGGTGATCCAGCAACGCCTGAACATGAAATCAATGGGGTTTAATGCGGAGATCGGCGGCAAGACCAAGATCGATCCGGACATCATGGAGCATGTTCAACCGGAGGACCTGATTCACTACGGGCTCATTCCCGAATTCGTGGGTCGGTTGCCGGTTACCGCCATCCTGCATGAGCTCGATGAGGACGCGCTGGTGAGGATTCTGCTCGAGCCCAAGAATGCTCTGGTCAAACAGTACAAGAAGCTTTTTGGATTCGAGCACATTAAGCTGCGATTCACCGACGAGTCCCTGCGAGCTGTCGCATCCGAGGCCCTGAAAAGAAAAACGGGGGCCCGAGGATTGCGCTCGATTCTCGAAGCTGCCATGCTCGAAATTATGTACGAATTGCCCGAGTACAAGAACCTGCAGGAAGTCATTGTTAACGAGGACGTAATTCTGAACAGCGAGCAATGCATCCTCGTATTTGAGAAAGAGGCTGAATCGGCGTCATAGTAGCGGGTCGAAGAGTGCGGCGGCAAGACGAATAGTGGTGGATCGGTATGTGCAGGACAACTATGTGACGGCTTCCAGGGGGGCGAGAGCTGCATGCTTTCGGAGGGGAGCGAAAAATGGCACGTTGTGCAACCTCACTTTCGATCCTGGGAAGAAAACGCGAGAGGGGATTGTCCAATAATCATCGGCTGACCGAACATCTCCCCGGACCCCGCCGGGGGTGCCCCAGCGCATAGACGTGATTTGAGCAAAGCTCCACAGTTCAAGGTGACGGGGGGCGCGATGGCTTCCCGTTCGCAGCGAGAGGATTTTAAAATGTTTTTCGGCAAAAAAGACGATATGCCATCATATCAGCTCATAGGGTTACCACTTCTTCCGTTGAGAGACATTGTCGTGTTCCCGCACATGGTGGTCCCTCTCTTCGTGGGTAGAGAACGTTCGATTCGGGCCCTGGAAGCCGCTATGAAAGCGGACAAGATGATCTTCTTGGCGTCTCAGAAGACTGCCCAACAAACCAATCCCGGGGAAGAGGACATTTTCGAAGTGGGAACCGTTGCGCAGATCATTCAAATGCTCAAGCTCCCTGACAATACCATCAAGGTCTTTGTCGAGGGCCGCAACAGGGGTCTCATCAGAGGATTTACGGAGACGGACCGCTTCTTTAGGGTCGAAGTGGAAATCCTCGAGGACGAAATCCGGGAACGGCAAGTGGAAATGCAAGCCCTGGTGAGGGGGCTCAAGACCGTTTTTGAGAGCTATCTAACTCATAACAAGAAAATCGCGCCCGAGTTCGTCTCATCGGTCCGATCCATGACAGACGCGTCCCGCCTGGCCGATTCCATTGCAGGTCAGCTCAGCCTCAAGCTGGAGGATAAGCAGAGTCTTCTGGAAAAGAGCTCCGTGAAGGACCGAATCGAAAAACTCCTGGAATTGATGCAGAGCGAGGTCGAAATTGCCGAGATCGAGAAAAAAATCCGCGATCGCGTGAAGAAGCAGATGGAGAAGAGCCAGAAGGAGTATTACCTCAACGAGCAGATGCGGGCTATCCAAAAGGAGATGGGCGAGAAGGACGATTTTAAGACCGAGATAGCCGAGTTGGAGGAACAACTCGCCCAGAAAAAGCTTCCTGCCGAGGCTGACGCAAAAGTCCGAAAAGAAATACGCAAGCTCAAGTTCATGTCCCCAATGTCCGCGGAAGCCACGGTGGTCAGAAACTATATTGACTGGTTCCTTGCCTTGCCCTGGACCGAGCGGACCATCAGTGAGCTCTCCATCGAGGAGGCCCAGAAGATCCTGGATGAGGATCATTACGGGCTCAAGGAGATCAAAGAACGCATCCTGGAGTACCTTGCGGTCCAAAAGCTCGTGGAAAAGGTCAAGGGTCCGATCCTGTGCTTGGTCGGTCCCCCGGGAGTCGGGAAGACGTCATTGGCAAAATCTGTTGCCAGGGCCACGGGACGGGAATTTGTCCGCATCTCTCTCGGAGGAGTTCGGGACGAGGCTGAAATCAGGGGTCATCGGAGGACCTATATTGGAGCCCTTCCGGGCAAGATCATCCAGAGCATGAAGAAGGTGACCTCGATCAACCCGGTAATGCTCCTGGACGAGGTGGACAAGATGAGCATGGACTTTCGTGGAGATCCCTCCGCGGCTCTCCTCGAAGCTCTCGACCCTGAACAGAACAATGCATTTAACGACCACTATCTCGATGTGGATTACGACCTGTCACAGGTCATGTTCATAACTACTGCGAATACATTGCACGGCATTCCCGCGCCGCTCCAGGATCGGATGGAGATCATCCGATTGGCGGGGTATACCGAGCTCGAGAAACTCCACATCGCAGAGAAATTCCTTGTTCCGAAACAGCTCAAGGCGAACGGTCTGTCACCGGATTCGATAGAGTTCTCGCGCAAGGCAATCTTGAGAATTATTCGTCGATACACTCGGGAAGCCGGGGTGCGCAATCTGGAGCGCCAGATTTCCAAGGTTTGCAGGAAAATAGTGCGCAAGGTGGTGGGTGAGCAAATCGAAGAGCACCTGACTATCGAGCCGAAACAGATGAGCAAGTACCTGGGAGTGCCCAAGTTCCGCTATGGTGTTCGAGAGCTCGAGGAAAAGACCGGAGTCGCAACGGGATTGGCTTGGACTGAGGCGGGTGGCGAGCTGCTCATCGTTGAAGTGGCCCTGATGCCCGGATCCGGTCGCCTTACGGTGACAGGCAAGCTCGGGGAGGTGATGCAGGAATCGGCCCACGCGGCCATGAGCTACGTGCGATCCCGTGCCTGGGGGTTGAACCTGAAGGCAGATTTCTACAACAAGGTTGACGTACACATCCACGTGCCGGAAGGTGCCACTCCGAAGGATGGGCCGTCTGCGGGCATCACCATGACGTGTGCACTGGTCTCTGCGTTGACTAAGAAACCTCTTCCTGCCGATTTGGCCATGACCGGAGAAATAACTCTTCGCGGGAGAATACTTCCTATAGGAGGACTGAAGGAAAAACTGTTGGCCGCCAAGAGGGGACTCGTCACCCGTGTGCTTATTCCTCGCGAGAACGAAAAGGACCTCCAGGAGGTTCCCAAAAGGATCAGGAAGGGAGTGGAAATAATTCCGGTAGAGCACATGGACGAGGTTTTGGGGATCGTATTTCCCGATATACAACAAACGGTTTTTCCTGGAGATACCTTGGAGCTGGAGCCGTCGTTTCATCTCAAACAATAGCGGCTGCGGCGACCTGTGCAAGACAGGCTGAAATGGCGGGATAAGTCCGGTTCAATCGTGACGACGCCTATGGGGCGCGGAGGACAATTTTCTTGACATTTCGGCCTCCTGTGAGGTAGCATCCGTCACAATTTCAACAACCCAAGAGGTCTTAACAAGACTTTTGAGGCATGAGAAGCGTATCCGAGCATTCTTTGAAGAAAGAGGGAACCTTCCGGGATTTTGGATTTCTTATAGAATAGTGCGCTCAGTAGTACGCTGAAAAGGAGTAACTTATGTTGAAAATGGACGGCTCCAGGGTCAGGATGACTCCTGAAAACGTTCACGAGATGCTGAAGCAGGGGCTTTCTTTCAAAGAAATAGCCGCGCGGTGCGACGTTTTCGAGGATGCCATAGATGCCTCGCTGGTGAGGTGGCTGAATGAAGGGCGATGGCCGATTGAAGACGATGCAGCAGCCGCTTGATGCTCGTACCGCATGCCATGACAGTATCCACCCTCCTGAAGCACATTTTTCAATCTCAGTTGTTGTGGGCGCTTTACCTTCGGGAGTCGCATCGAACGACCGATGTGACTGTCCCGAACGTGAATCGCCCACGTCTGAGCTCCCATGTGCCTTCTCGTCATCCTGAAAAACTGCCAAGAGCTTGAATCCCCGTCTTTTTCCGACACCCCTCACGGACGAGCTCCTTTTATGATTCTGCTCTCGCAAGGCGGTCGCTCCCACTGTCCGAATCGGTGCACGATTATGAAGCGATGTCAACAGAACACCACTGTGGGGACGACCGCAGGTTGCTCTGTCAGGTGCAGGCCCGCCATATCTCAGTCGCCAGAAACTCTCTCCGATTCCCATGCGACGAGGACATTCATAGTCTGGTAGAACAGGCGTCTCGTCCGTTGATTTGGCGGTATAGACCTCTCCGCCCGTTGCGGTGTCACACGCGTGAGAACGCCTGTCCCGACATTTCTTGTTGCTGAGCATGAGGGAACAGTATATATAGTCGGTGCCGGAGAAGTCGACCGATTGGGGATCTGCCTTTGAGACGGCACAAGAAATGATGCTCCCGTGACTGCAAAGCAGCGCAACCGAGGTCAGTTTGGTAAACAATGGGGGTTTTTCGCGGGAGGCACCACAATCGGTTTTTCGCCAAAGGGCTGCCCCGCACGTTCTGCCGCGAGCCGGACGATTCTTCTGGCAGGAGCCATGAACCGGGCGCGTCCTGGCCTCGAATGCCGGAGACCTGGCATGAAAATACTCACAACCTTTGCTCTATGTTGTGTGACCATTCTCGAAGTCCTGGCGCTTCGGCCCGCATCTGCGCAGGAGCCGTTTCAACTTATCCCGGGGGCCCGTTTCCTCGTAGGAATCGAGCGAAGCATGCTCTCCGTTTCCGGCGAAACACTGATCCCTGCCGGAGGCCGGCCGGGCACCGGGTCTCGAGTAGACATCGTCCTTGGTTTGGGAGTGGACACAGGCGAGGCGACAACCGTGCGCGTGCAATCGCAATTTCTCGACAACCATTTTGTGGATTTTGGCTACCTCTTGGCCACGCCCACGGGAATCAAGAAGATTCCGTACTCATTCAAATTCCAGAACAAAACGTATCCTTCTGGCAGCACCCTCGAAACACGCATCGATTTCAATTGGGTGCACACCTCGTACGCGTATAGGCTCTTCGACCTTGCTTCATTCTGGGCTGGGCCCCGCGTAGGGGCCCACTATGTGGTTTGCGCTGCGACGATCAACGGGGAGTCGGAGGAAGCAGGAATCATCTCAAACACCCGTCGGCTGGACGGCATATTTCCAGTGCTTGGTTTTGAAGCCAGATACTTGTTCCCGTACGGCGTAGATTTTTCCGCGACTCTGGAGGGCATACACCTCGTCACCAGGGGCTATCTGGCTGCTTTCAACGCAGGTGTTGCCTGGGAAGCTTATCCGAACGTCGTTTTCACTGCAGGAGCATCCAGTCGACTGGTACAGTACATCGAAGATAACCAACCTTTGAATAATGAATGGGCGTACGGCCTTTCTGGTCTGTATCTCGGAGTTCTTTTCAGTTTCTAGAACCCTCCCGGCTTGACCACACCTGAAAGACCGGCTCCCCGGAAAGCACCCCGCACAGAAACAAGTTTCGTGCTGGTTTGTCAGAAAACCCAGTGTCTTTCGAATAGTACTATGGGGGGCCTATCCTCGTACCGAAAGGTGACGACCTTGAGCGCTAGCGAAAGTCCCGGAACCGGCTCGAAACATGAAGAGGTAATGATGAAATCGTCAAAAATAGGGATAAGAATCACTGCCTGGTTAGTGCTTGTGCTTAGCATCTCGATCGGATTGGCCCCATGGCCAAACGCTGCAACCGCCGTAGAGGGTCCTGATCCTACGAGCGGAGTAGTGAGTGCTCTCGAAGGACGTGGGGAAATCTCGGGAGGGGAGGGAGACCAGGACATCAGGCCGCTGGAGCAAGGAAGCCTCATAGGCCCCTGGGATTCCGTGACCACAGCCAAAGACAGTAAGGCATTCCTGACCTGGACCAAAGGCCTGGCCGCATCTCTGGGCGAGTTCTCAACCGTGCTTTTTTCGCCCGAAGTGGAAGACGCTAATACGGTGTACAGGCTTCAACTGGTAGAAGGACTTGTCAGAGTAACTCATCACGCGCAGCAGGCACATCCGGATCTGATGTACGAGGTCGTCACTCCCGTGGGAGCCGTATCGCCTGCTCGCATCGACGAACCCGCGGATTTCGTGGTGGAGGTTTACGAGCCTGCCAAAACCACGATCACGGTGATTTCAGGGAAGGTCCGGGTCAAGAACCCCCGACCGGGAGGCTGGGGACAACGGATAGTTTCGGCCTGCCAGTCGGTGACGATCGAAGAAGGAAAGGACGCGGTCGAACAACTCTCCTCCTCGTCAGAAGCGCTGAAACAACTCGTGGTTGCCACTACCATACCACGGACGTTGAGTGACCTCGTGGAGGAGTGCAGGATTGCCAGTGTGCCACCGTATCAGGACGCTCCTAGTCCTCCTCCGCCCCGATTTTACGAATTCACTCCGGACCAGTACGTACACTACTGGGACGTGGTTGATGTGTACCCGTACGACGAAATTAGGATTGTTCAATACTACGACCAAGGATGCACAGTATTGCTTCCCGGCATCGGTCAGTTTTATGTAACACTCCCGCCTGCCGTCGGCTGGACCTATGATTCCGCCGTTCTCGAACCGTGGGTGAGGTACGCGTTTATCCAAAAAGTGGTCTTGTACGAAAGGCGTTACCTTCACGACATACGCTCTCGCCACCAGGATCTTCACCGGCTCATCCACCTCGCCCAGATTTCCAGGCGTCCGGACTTGCTCCGAGATCTCAGGAGACAATTGGAAGACCTGACCTTGCGAGAGGAATGGACGCTCCGACGACTCCAACGACTGGAGCACCGCGTTTCCAGCCTAGACACTCAACGTCGTCAGTTGGCTCCGAAGCTTCCTCGAGAGCTCGATCTCGACAAGCTTGTCACCGCGTCGTTCGGTTCCGAAAAGAACATCAACACCGTAAACGCCTTTCAAAACAGGATCGCTAACGAGGTAAGGGTTCAGAATCGACTCGCTGACGTGACGAGCGCTCAACTCATCGAGATGAAGGAAAAGATTGCTCGAGAAAAAGATCCCGCAAAGCGGCTCGCCTTTCACAAAGAGCTCGGCCGTCTCCGAGGAGAGGTATTCGAGGGCAACATACCTCTGCCACATCAGAGCAACGACGTCAAACAGGTGCTCAAACAGCTTGCAGCAGCAAAGCAGCCTGAGCAACAAGATAAGCTCCGGAAACAATTGCTTCAAGAGATGAAGTCTCCGGATGGCCCCAAACCGTTCTCGTCGGTCCCCTCCCTGGATCCCCTGAGAAAAGATATAGCCCAATACCCCAACCCGAGAACGAAAGAGGTCATGCAGAGAAAGCTGACCGAGGTTCAGAAATCGATGGAAGCGCGGACCCAGGCCGCCGCGAAGCGGGCAGAGCTCGATCGAATGGCACAGAAGGCGGCAGCGGAATCCGAACCGAAGAAGCGTGAGGAGCTCCTTCGGCAACTTCACGAGCTCTCGAAATCAGCCCCCGCCGGGTCGCCTACCCCTCTTCAGTTTATCCAAGAGCATCCCAAGCGGTCCCAGGGTCCTGAAGAAAAAACTCGAGCGATCATTCAGCAAAAATTGGACGATTTAAGAACCAGGGAAAGCAGTGTACCTGCAGCGAAGATTCCGGAACGTCCCGATACTCGGCAGTTCATCCAGAAGCCTCGAGAAACTGACCCTGAACCCGGAATGCGACAACGCCTTGAGCGGCAGAAGCTCCGTTCGGACCTCGAGCAGCAGGAGCAGAGAGCCCAGGAGCTTCGCCGGCAACAGGTTGAACGGGAAAAGCAGGCCGAGCTTCAGAGGCGGCATCAGGAAGAACAGAATCGCCAGGCTGCACAACGCCTGAGGGAGCAGCAGGAGCAGGCAAGGCAAAAGGAGCTCCAACAGAAGGAGCAGGAGAAGAGAGCCCAGGAGCTTCGCCGGCAACAGGTTGAACGGGAAAAGCAGGCCGAGCTTCAGAGGCGGCATCAGGAAGAACAGAATCGCCAGGCTGCACAACGCCTGAGGGAGCAGCAGGAGCAGGCAAGGCAAAAGGAGCTCCAACAGAAGGAGCAGGAGAAGAGAGCCCAGGAGCTTCGCCGGCAACAGGTTGAACGGGAAAAGCAGGCCGAGCTTCAGAGGCGGCATCAGGAAGAACAGAACCGCCAGGCCGCACAACGCCTGAGGGAACAGCAGGAGCGCATGAGACAGGCTGAAGCTATGCGGAAACAGCAGGAACAGGCAAGAAGGCAGGCAGACCAACTCCGCCATCAGCAAATGCAGCAGCAAATCAGACATTCCGTAGGAAGGCCTGACCAAAAGGAACGGGAGAAGGGCCAGTTTCCTTTCGATGTGCGCCGGTGAGGAGAACAAACATCAAAGAGTCCGCAATTTCCCGCAGACCGGACCATATGGGTTTTATCAAACTGCAGGCCCCGTCCCTCTTCCGAAATGCGAATTGGGGCGGGGTCCATTTTCATTGGATTCCCCTATAGCATCGGCGAAACACCCATGCCATAATGCGTCGAGCCCAGCAGCTCAGAGCCGATCGATTTGCTGCAGCTGGCCCCGAGGCAGATCGCTGATTTCTCGTAGCCGCGCAATCGCGTTGCTATGGCGCGAAGCGAGACATAGCCTTGAAAAGGAAGCGCTTCGTGCTGCAGTGGGCACCTTGATGCCGGAAAACCGAGGCGACGGAAGGACGAGGCTTTGGCAGAGCCTGTGAATGCCATACCAGCTACCGAGCACCAAGACAAGCGACAACCGTTGTCCAGGATACTTTACCATGCCGGTACTCTTCTTCCAGAGGGCCTCGGTGTGCTTATCGGCCTCCTCGGAGGATTGGGCGCTGTACTGTTCAGGCACCTCATCGGCCTCTTTCAGGCTCTGATTTACGGGAGCAACGAGCCTTTCACGTACATAGTCCCCCATTTAAGCTGGTGGCATGTGCTATTGGGCCCTGCCGTCGGTGGTGCCATTGTCGGCCCGCTCGTCTATTTTTTTGCTCGGGAGGCCAAAGGTCATGGCGTGCCGGAGGTCATGAACGCGGTCACAATGGAACGGGGGATTATTCGGAAGCGAGTAGTGGTAGTCAAGAGCCTTGCTTCCGCGCTAAGTATCGGCTCAGGTGGCTCAGTGGGCCGAGAAGGACCCATAGTCCAGATTGGAAGCGCTATTGGGTCCACCATCGGGCAAATCCTTAAAGTTCCCGACGACCTGATGCGCGTGCTCGTGGCATGCGGGACCGCAGCCGGCATAGCTGCAACGTTCAATGCTCCGATAGCGGGAGCAATCTTCGCCATGGAAATTGTTCTCGCTGACTTCGCTCTCAAGAATTTCACCCCCATCATCCTTTCTTCGGTCATCGCTACGGTTGTGTCGCGCTACTTCTTGGGTAATTTTCCCGCTTTTGAAGTCCCTCCCTACGACCTGGAATCAGCATGGGAGTTGGGGCTGTACGCAATTCTCGGCTTGTTGGCTGGCTTGCTGGCGGTAGCGTTCACGACCATGCTCTACAAGATGGAGGATCTGTGGGATTCCTGGAAGATCCCAGATTATCTCAAAGCCTCCATAGGAGGGTTGATGATAGGCGGTATCGCTTTACAGTTTCCCCAAATCATGGGAGTGGGGTACGAAGCGATCGTAAAAGCGTTGCTGAACCAGGAAACATGGGCCATTCTTGTCCTTCTGGCTCCCCTGAAGATTCTGGCCACATCCATAACAATCGGATCCGGAGGCTCGGGAGGCATTTTTGCTCCATCTCTTTTTGTGGGTGCTATGGCTGGCGGGGCCTTTGGCGTTCTTGTACATTCTCTGTTCCCCGGAGTAACGGCTCAGCCCGGGGCATATGCCATAGTGGGCATGGGCGCGGTGGTCGCCGGAACGACCCATGCACCCATCCAGGCATTCCTTATGCTCTTTGAGCTCACGCAGGATTATCGCATCATCCCACCTCTGATGATCTGTTGTGTCATATCTACGTTTGTAGCTCGAAGGATCAAGAAGGAATCGATTTATACTCTCAAGCTTCTACGGAGGGGGATAGACATTCAAGCAGGCAGGGACGCCAATCTCCTCCGCAGCCTGAAAGTGAAGGACTTCATGACCTGGCATCCGGAGACCATCCCCGAGCGCATGCCCTTGCGACAGCTCATCGAGGTGCTGCCGCACAGCCAACACACATCGTTTCCTCTGATAAATGATAAGGGGAATCTGGTGGGAATGCTCTCGCTGAAAGATTTCCGCACCGTTGTCTTCGAGGAGAGCCTTCTCGACGTGGTAATAGCGCGGGATCTGGGTACTATCCCAGCGATCGCGGTCACATTGGAAGACAACCTTGCGACTGCCCTCAACCTCATAAACGATAATGGCGTTGAACGCCTGCCGGTTATCGCTTCTGGGGATAAGGCTCAAAAGGTCGAGGGGATTCTCTCCCAGAGAGATATCGTCTCCGCGTACAACCAGGCATTGGAATCCAGAGGCCTGAAGGACCTGATCCTCGGGCCCAGCAGATCGCCCTAGCAAACGATTTCCTGAACATCCTTGACCTCGAAGTCACATCGAACCATCAAAATCTGCTCCATTCCGGTCTCCGCTGGAGTCCATTAAAATGCCGCGTTTCGCGGGACCCGCCGCGGACGGCCACGAGCCGCAGTAATCAAGTCTTCGTAGCGCCGGCGTCTCGCCGGTGATCAGGAGACTTTCAGGCACGTACGGTGGCGTGGTTGCATCAGCCACCCGGCCCTGTTTCTGGATAGGTTTCTTTCATGAGAAAAGTGGACACGAGCGCGACAAAGGCCACGAGGAGCAGCGACAAGAGCATAGCGTGGTAGGCTTCCAAAGAATATACACCGGATTCCGATTTGCCGAAACTGTCCAGCAGAACACCTGCGAGAATCTGAAGCACCGCGCCTCCAACAAAAGGAAACAAGTTTACCGTCCCAATGGACGTACCGGTAATTTCGATTGGAAAGAGCTCTTTAGTCGTGGTGATGCTGATAACCCCGGGAGCGAGAGCGCTTGCGGACAACAAGAAGAAGAGTACATAGAGGGCCGGTACGGGAATCCCTGAAGGAGCCAGACAGAATACCCCCAATATTCCTAGCAGTACAAATGATGCTGCCATCAACACGTTTTTCCTACTGAGGAAAATTCTTTCTGAAAGGTACGCCACTGATGGGCTTCCCACCACGATGCCCACAGCGAACATGTTGAGAATACTGCCTGTTTCTTCTCTCGTCATTCCGTAAACGTGCATCAAGAACGGTCCAGCCCATAGGCCTCCGAATGCGAAAAAGACCCCCATGGAACAGGTCGACCACGCGGCTACTGCCCAGAAGTACTTTTCTCCAATGACTCGACGAACCCCTGCCCACAAGGGGATTTCTTTGGGCGGAGCTAGGGATTTTCCGTACACTGGGTCCAGATCGGCCAAAGAGGGCCAACCGAGGTCTTCCGGACGGTTTCGTACCAAGACCCACACCAACAACGAGAGGGCCACTGTCGTGATTCCAATAATAACGAATGAAGTTCTCCAACCTACCCAACCGGTGATGAGAGCGAGAGGCGTCGCGGCCGAGAGGGCTCCGACACCTCCCATTGCGAGAAACAACCCGTTGGCACGCATAAATTCATTTACCCGGAACCATGCTGACAGGATTTTCATCGTGGGGGTGAACACCATGCCGGCTCCGAGTCCTACCAGAATGCGGCCGAGAACGGCGATCTCCAGGGTGGGGGCTAGACCGAACAAGACGCTGCCCAGGGCACCAACGAGCAGGAAAATGGTGACGGCCTTTCTCGGCCCCAAGGAGTCGGAAAGCAGCCCAGCAGGAAATTGAATGGCAGCATAGCTATAAAAATATGCTGAGGCGAGCAGACCCACCATGCCCGCAGAGATGCCCAAGGACTCCTGCACATCCAGTGCTATGACCGCTGGAGATACCCGGTGAAAGAAAGCTGACAGATAAGCTACTGCCATGATCCCAAAGATTAGCCACCGGTACCTGAGAACGGTCTTACCGAGGGAGTTTTGCATCTTGCTTCTCCATGCAGACAGCGAAGGAGCGCTCCAAAAAGGCCTGGATGCCATGTATATTCAATGCATAGCAGTGTAGTACGTGCTTCGGAACCATACGTTTAATGGAAAAGTCAGTCAACGAGAAAGGGTTGCTTTAAGGGAAAGGGAATTCCCGGGGGACATTGCCGGCGAGGTGGAGGGGACCGCGGCAAGGAAGACTGTATCAAGGATCGCGGACGGTTTAACGAGTGTCTAATCAAGAGGGGAACGAATGAGGAAGGGTTAATCGTCAGAGGGGTGTGCGTGATGCTCGCAGCAATATTCTTAGCTCTTGCATTGGTTACGAGCCCTTGCGACCCTCCCGCAAGCCTGGGATTCTCCGCGTATTCTCTCCAGTCATGCTTGACGGACTGCTACGCGACATTCAGGCCAACAAAGAGACCCAGCGACCATGGGAATTGTGTGCAACGGTGCCGGGATGCCTATGAACGGCCCGAAAGGGGAGGCTTATACCCCTGCAAGAACCGGCGATAACCCCTATGGGCACGGGCCGGTCAGTATGGCCCCGGACTCAAGTATGGGCAAAAGAGCCAGCCCGAAACGGGGTGATCTCGGCGCGAATTTCGCGTAGCGGCTTCACGAGCTTCCCGTAGCGCTGGCGTCTCGCCGGTATTCTTGTTGCGGTCCGGTAGGAAGGACGGCTGACAGGGAAAAGAAAGTCAAAAGACAAGACCTGACCCTATCCCCCTTTTTCGCGGGCGAGTTTTTCCACGTATTTTTTCACAATAACTCCACAAACAGGACATTCATCCATCTCCTGTGGGTGTGATCTTCCACACGCAGGACAAACCC
>CAYZET010000046.1:0-19086 GCA_964477215.1 uncultured Syntrophaceae bacterium
ATCTGCCGCCAGATGGCTCGATTCCAGCCGGGAAAGTGCTCGTCAACGACAGAATCGCGGACGCCATGTTCCAGCAAGTGCTCCTTCGACCAACAGAGTTTGAAGTGCTTGCCCTGCCCAATTTGAACGGAGATTACCTTTCGGATGCTCTCGCTGCACAGGTGGGAGGACTCGGCATGGCGCCGGGAGCCAACGTGGGAGACCGGTGCGCGGTGTTTGAGGCTACTCACGGCACGGCACCAAAATATGCAGGGCTGGACAAGGTGAACCCCGGCTCTTTGATCTTGTCTGGTGCCCTGATGTTCGAGCACATGGGATGGAGCGCCGCCTCGGATCTCATTGTTCGGGGGATTTCGGAGGCCATTATTGCGGGTACGGTCACGTACGACTTGGCGCGTCAGATGACCGGAGCGCGGGAATTGTCCTGTTCCGAGTTCGGGCAGGTCATCGTGAACAAGATTGAGGGAATGGGAGAAGGCACCTCGTGAGGAGTGGTCTCGACCCGACCACGCGGAAGCTGGACAGTCCGCTCTTTGGTCCGTGCGGCCCGCATCGTTCCAGTCGCGGGGGTCGGACGACGGCCTTCCTGATTGCCACCTAGAGGGAGAGCCTCGTGGCGGAGGGGTGAAGTTGTCGGCCGAGCAGATTGTCCCTTGCGCATGGGGATCGATCGTCCGTGTAGGGGCACCCCTCGTGGGTGCCCAGGACTGTCCCTACCTTCGAGTGAGCGAATGATTACGCAATCATGAACATAATGTTTGCGCAGGTTTTCGGATGTGTGTTAGGTTCGAGGATTGCTGATATGAGTCGCCCAGTCGCGGTTGTTCCAGGACCGGGCCGACACCTCAGAGAACCGAAGCATGTCGCCTTACGCCCCGATCATGCCACAATACCATATGCACTTCCCGGGAGTGTCCACCAGAGTTATGGGAACGTGCACGTTTGGGTCGAAACCTTGGGGAATTGAGCGCAATGCCCGTTGGGGGGTGCCCACACGCGATACGATTGAAAGGAGCAGGGTAGTGAAATGAGCAAGAAATTCGTGTTTGCATTCGAGGAAGGGGACGGGAAAAACAAGAAGCTCCTCGGAGGCAAGGGAGCCAATTTGTGTGAGATGACCCAAATCGGCCTCAACGTCCCACCGGGATTTGTCATTGGCACGGAAGCCTGTCTGGCATATCTGGAAAAAGGGGAGCTCCCTGCTGGGTTGATGGACGATGTCCGGGATCACATACGGGCAATGGAACAGAAAACGGGCAAGGGGTTCGGTGACCCGGATAATCCTCTGCTCGTATCCGTCCGCTCCGGTTCAGCCTTGTCGATGCCTGGAATGATGGACACCATCTTGAACCTCGGACTCAATTCAGAGACTCTTCAGGGACTCATAAAGCAGACCGGAAACGAACGCTTCGCCCTGGACGCAAAACGCCGATTCATCCAATTGTTCGGCAAAGTGGCCATGGGGGTTCCCGACAAGCCATTTGATGAATCATTGGAGGCCATAAAAGTACGCGCGGGTGCTATCTCTGACGTGGACCTCTCTGCCGAAGACCTGAGAGAGCTTTGCGACCTTTTCTACCACGTGGTTGAAGAAAACGCGTTCCGGCCGTTTCCCTCGAATGTATACGATCAGCTCGAAACAGCCATCAAGGCTGTCTTCAAGTCCTGGATGGGGAAGCGAGCGGTGGATTACCGCCGAGAATTCAACATTACTCCTGATCTGGCTAACGGCACTGCCGCAAACGTCGTAGCCATGGTTTTCGGCAACATGGGCAACGACAGCGGTACCGGTGTGGGTTTTACCCGGGATCCGGCAACCGGTGAAGACAAGCTTTTTGGAGAATACCTGGTGAACGCCCAGGGTGAAGACGTCGTGGCAGGGATCAGGACTCCCAAGCCTCTCCAGGACATGGCACGAGAGATGCCTCACCTCTATTCGCAACTGGAGGACCTCCGCCAGAAACTTGAGCGACACTACCGCGAAGTGCAGGACTTTGAGTTCACCATAGAAAAAGGCGTTCTGTACTGCCTGCAAACGCGCAATGGAAAAATGAACGCCACTGCTATGGTACGCACGTCGGTGGAAATGTTCCAACAGGGGTTGCTGACAAAGGACGAGGCACTTTTGCGGATCAACCCGGAGCACCTCGAGCAATTGCTCTATCCCGGTCTGGATCCCAATTTTCAAGGGAAGCCACTGGCCACGGGATTGCCTGCTTCTCCCGGGGCTGCTTCCGGCAAGTGCATCTTCGACGCGGATCGGGCCGAAGAGGCGGGCAGATCCGGCGAAAAAGTCATTCTGGTGCGTGAGGAGACGAAGCCGGAGGACATCCACGGTTTCTTTGCTTCACAAGGAATTCTCACCAGCCGGGGGGGCAAGACCTCCCATGCAGCGGTCGTCGCTCGGGGAATGGGGAAGCCCTGCGTGGCCGGCGCGGAGGGTATTCGCGTGTACACGGAACACCGTCAGGCTGTAGTCGGTGATCAAATCATCCACGAAGGAGATATCATCACTATCGACGGTGGGACCGGAAACGTATACATGGGGGAGATCCCCACCGTCGAGCCAGAGTTCAGTAGTTATCTCGAGACCCTACTGGCTTGGGCCGACGAGTCTGCTCGTCTTGGTGTGTATGCAAACGCGGACACTCCCGCTGACGCAACAAAGGCCAGGAAGTACGGTGCAAAAGGAATCGGCCTGTGTAGAACAGAGAGGATGTTCAACGACCCCGAACGCTTGCCGCTCGTGGTCGAGATGATTCTGGCCGAAGATTTGACCCAGCGACAATTTTATCTAGACAAGCTTCTTGAATTCCAACGCTCCGACTTTGTCGGCATTTTTGAAGCCATGTCGCCGTATCCCGTTACCATACGGCTGTTGGATCCTCCTATACATGAATTCCTCCCGTATGAAAACGAATTGCTCCGCCAGTTGGAGATCCTCAAGAGGCTCCAAACAGGAGCAAAGTTCTTCTCGGATATGATAGAGGGGGTGAAGCTGGTAGATGCGGACCTCCATTCCGTTTACTTGAGCAAGATGGCGCTTCTCCCTGTGGACTTGGCCCCGCTCGACCCGTCGGTGGTTGATCAGACCATCAAGAAGAAGATGCTCATGCTCCAGAGATCGAGGGCTCTCAAGGAAGTCAATCCCATGTTGGGCCATCGTGGTGTAAGGCTTGGAATCACGAACCCTGAAATTTACAGGATGCAGATCCGGGCCATCCTCGAAGCGGCTGCTGACTGTACCAAGCGGGGAATCGAGGTACACCCCGAGATCATGGTGCCCCAGGTCAGCTCGGTTTCCGAACTGAAGTGGATCAAGAAGTGCGTCGATGAGTTGAGGAAGGATGTGGAAGAGACCAGCGGTGTCTGGCTGAATTTCAACTTTGGAACCATGGTCGAGGTGGTCCGCGCCTGCGTCACTGCGGACAAATTGGCAGAAGTGGCTCAATTCTTCTCTTTCGGAACGAACGACCTCACCCAGGCCACATTCTCTTTCAGCAGGGAAGACGCTGAGAACAAATTTCTCCCATTTTATCAGGAAGAGGGAATCGTCCCAGAAAACCCGTTCGAAGCTCTCGATGTGGATGGAGTTGGCTCGCTGATGAAAATGGCGGTCACCAAAGGCCGCAGCACGAGACAAAATCTGAAAATCGGTATCTGCGGGGAGCATGGAGGACATCCCGCGTCAATCCGATTCTGTCATCAGATCGGACTGGACTACGTGTCCTGCTCCGGACCGCGCGTGCCCATAGCGCGGCTTGCTGCCGCCCACGCCACCATGGCCAAGAAAGCATACGACAAGTAATTCCCTCCGCCTAAGACTCGGGGCAACTGCCAAACACCTGTAAGGTTGCCCCTTTCCCTGGCCCGTCGGTGGATCGTTCTTGACAGCCCGCCTGGCGCAATGGTAGCATTCGGTCTGAGCTTTGAATTTCTTGACATGCGGTTGTTCCGTTGTAATGGGGAAAGAGGATGGTACCAGCGAGATTAGCGGTTTGTAGTGCGCTGATATGTGCATTGATGTGTCTGTCCGTCTCGTCTTTTGCCGGCGGAGACGCTCCAGTTTGTATTCCTGACCCCCCAGTTCCCCCCGAGACCGTGGGGCCCATTTCGGTGCCGTTCGACGTTCCCATCTGGCCGACCATCGTGAAGACGGAATTCAACATTCTGCCCTGGGTATCGTTCGGCAGAGCTACCATCTGCATTCCTTGCACAGGCAAGGCTATCCAGTTGCCCGCTCCGTGCCTGTCGCTCAAGCCCATACCTGTCTGGTTTCCGTGGCTCAGGCCCCTGGATATCGATTGCTCCGGACCTGCGTGCATAGGACCCAAATAAGTTTGAACGTCGGCGTCTACACGGCTGCATGGCAGCTCGCCATTATGGGGGATTCTTCGCAGGTGCTTGTGGAGATTGCCTGCAAAAGGAGCCTCTCAGCGCGTTCTCGCGCGTTGTCCCAGGCACATCTTATGGCAATGACATCATGAAGCCAGGTGACGATCATGAGATGATGGATCGCAGCTCGATCGCTCGTTCGCTTGAACGAGCTCGGGACTTCCTCATGACAGATGGGGCTTTTTTCCTGAGCGAGGCGCAGCGTGAATCCAACCTCGAAGAGCTCCGAGTGCTCTTGGAGAAAGCGTACGAGCCAGGAGAGGCGCTCTACGTGGGGATCCTCGGTGGAACCGGGGTGGGAAAGTCCATGCTCATCAACGCCTTGGCAGGGAAGACTATCTCCGGATTCTCAGACAGGCGTCCCTTTACCGATCGGGCAGTCGTATATCGGCACAAAGAACGGGATCGAGGCCTCCAACAGGTCGCAAAGCTCATCCGGGAGCCTGATGCTGTGCATGAGATAGAGGCGGTAAAGAACCTGGTGCTCCTCGACATGCCCGATTTCGACAGTATCCAAGAGGAAAATCGTGACGCCGTGCTCTCGATTCTTCCCGAGCTCGATGCCATCGTTTGGGTCGTGAGCCCGGAGAAGTATGCGGACGCTGCCTTCTACGACCTGGTTCGAAGCACTCATCGGCATCAGGACAGCTTCACCTTTGTCTTCAATAAGGCCGATCAGCTTATAGAGAAGGGCCGTCCGGACGAGCACGCCAGACTCAAGGAAGTGCTTGGCGATCTGACTTTCAGGTTGAAACATGAGGCAGGAGTGGAACAACCTCGACTCTTCAGTCTTTCCGCGGAGCAGGAATTTACCGGCATGCAAGATGAGCCCGCGCTGGCAAGGGAGTTCCAAAGATTCCGTGATTTCCTGATGGCTCGCCGAAATGCCAAGGAAATCATGTCCATTAAAACGGTCAATCTGGAGATGGAATCCAGAGCTCTGCTTCAGCGGGTGAGCAGCGCAATCCGACCCCAGGAAAAGACGAGAGCGCTGGAAGCGCTCGAGACAGTCTGTTCCGAGCCCTCCGCTGAGATGACCGACGGAGCGGACATCCTTGAGCGAGAGAAGGATCTGTCAGCAGCAGTCATGCATTACTTCGTACGAAGCGAAGCCTCTGTCGCGGCAGTCAGATGGTTTCTCAAAGTGCTCGTGCCCAGGCGCTGGGCAGGCCTGACCGCGTCGGAGCTCACGGTGAAAGAAGCCTTTGCACGGGCAAGTGAGGGCCTTACAGCAAACAAGAAGGACTACGCGGAAAGAGTGGCAGCTCGGGCTCGCTCAGAGCTTCTATTTGCCTTCAGCCCTGGGGACGGGCAGACTGAAGGGATTTCTCCCGGCAGTGCCATCGACCTTGCTGCGAAGGAGGCCGAAGCCCTCGTGTTAAAGACAATACGGAACAGGAGCGCGACCGTGAACGGCCCCGCAGCCAAGTGGCGGCGCGGGGTGCAGAAGGCGGTACTGTTCCTGCCTATCCCGATTCTTGTGATGAAGCTCGCTGGTGTATCGAGAATCGAGTCATGGGTGAACAACCCTACTGCCGGTGGCTTGCTAAATATTGTGATATCTGTTCTGTCCTCGCTCTTCAGCTCCGAAGGCCTCGTTGGGCTTCTTGTCCTGGGGATGTGCCAGCTCTTCCTTGCCTACTGGCTTGCCGTGCGCAGGGTACGAAAGATCGAGCGAGAAGCTGAAAGAATCGCGCGTTGGGCAACGGAGCATCTGGAGTGGAGCCTCGCAGGCGCTGTCCGGCAGATCTGCGGTGATGCGCAGAATCGTGTCCTCCGAATCAGGCAAGGGCTCGACCGATGGAACGAGCTGACATCCAGCCTCGGTCGGGGTCATCCCAGCAGGCTGTTGCCTTGAGCCCGCCAACACGATGGATCTTGTCAAATTAATCTTCAGAAATGTGTTTCGCCATCGTCTCCGCTCTATCCTCACCCTCGTGGGTATAGCTATAGCGATGTGCTCGTTCGGCATCCTCAGGACATTGGTGGACGCATGGTACATGGGTGTGGAATCCTCCGCAGCCGACAGGCTTATCGTGCGGAACAAGATCTCTCTCATCTATTCGTTGCCGCTTGCGTATCGAACAAAGATCTTACAGGTGAGGGGAGTAAATGGCATAGGGTACGGTTCCTGGTACGGAGGGATTTACATAGACAAGAAGAACTTCTTTGCTCAAATTGCCATAAGCGGTTCCGATTACCTGGGTATGTATCCGGAGTTCTTGCTTTCCACGGAGGAAAAACTTAAATTTGACGCGCAACGCAACGCAGCGATAGCAGGGAGAAAGCTAGCCGAGCGCTTCAAGTGGAAAGTGGGCGACGTGATCCCCCTTCAGGGGACGATTTACCCGGGGACTATCGAGCTGGTGCTTGGCGCCATCTATAGGGGCGCCAGGAGCAATGTAGATGAAACGATTTTTTTCTTCAGATATGACTACCTCAACGAGGTGGCGAAAAAAGTCTTTCCCCAAAGAGTCGATCGAGTGGGATGGTATTTGGTCCAAATAGATGATCCGAATCGATCGGCGGATGTCTCGAGGGATATCGATGCGTTGTTCGAAAGCTCCCTGGCCGAGACCCTGACCGAAACCGAGAAGGCATTTCAGATGGGATTCGTCGCCATGACAGAGGCGATCCTGGGAGCCATACGAATCATTTCGATTGTGGTTATCGCAATCATTCTCCTGGTCCTCGCAAACACAATGGCCATGACCGCGCGCGAACGGTCTGCTGAATATGCCGTGCTCAAGACCATGGGCTTTGGGCCGCGATTCATCGCGATACTGGTGGCGGGGGAATCGGTTACGATAGCCTTGCTGGGCGGACTGGCAGGCGCTCTCCTCTTGTTTCCGGCTGGCAAGATCTTTCAAAGCCAGCTCGAGGCCTTTCTCCCTGTGTTCAATGTATCGTCTGCAACGTTGATACTGATACTGGCAACGTCACTGGCTGTGGGGATTGCAGCAGCCATTCCCCCGGTCGTGCGAGTGGGACGGACGGCGATTGCGGAAGGGCTGGGACATATCGGATAGACTGAATGGGATTACCAGACATACGGGATGAATTTCCATGTCCTCGCTCGATAATCCTCGTATTCAGGGAATCGGCTAGCCAGGATCGCCTCTTCCTTGACGGTCTTGATGACGTACAGGGCTGAAAAGGCGAGCCAGAAGGGGATGCTCAGAAGACTGCCCCAGAGGGTGATATACCCGGCGAACAAAATGATTACACCCGTGTACATCGGGTGACGCAACCAGCCATAGATTCCGGAAGTCACTAGTGTCCCGCTTCTTCTCGGGGCAGCGTACACGCGAAAGTTTTTTCCCAGTGATCGATAACTGGCCAAGGCCACGGCTAATCCTGCCAAGAGAAGCACCCAGCCAAGGACTTGCTGGAGTTGAGACACATGTATCTTGCGGAACCCATGCTCTACTGGAGCGAGGATCAGAATGAGCGCCTGAAGGGTCACGTACCCTATGGACAGACCTCGGACGTCTTCGCCTCTCCGGTGTGGGTCCCGACGTGGCCTCGTGAGGCTAAATGGTCCCTCACCCTTCTTGCCTCTCTCGATAAGGACAAGGTAAAGGATGCCCCAGTTGAGGTTATAGACCGTCTGAAATCCCAGTTTTCTCAGCATTACCGCCACGGTAGGCGAGCGGTGTCCTGACAGGCAGGTGACAAGCACAGGCCGGTCCTTAGGCCTGTGGGCAGCCGCTTCTGCCACCCCGGCACCCCATGGATAGCTTTCTGCTCCCGTGAGCCGGTTCCAGTAGAATTCCGGCTTGGTGCGCACATCCACGATCCAGGTATCCTCCGGGAGATCTCTTACGCGCCAGGGTGCCAGAGGTTTCGCGCCTGCTGCCACGGTAATGATCTCGGTCCCCAGCACCAGGTGGAGAAGCAGAAAAAGGGTCCCTTGTGGGGTTCCATCGAGGCCGTTTAGCAGGTGCTCGCGGCGGACGCGATTAACGATCAGGGTCGTTTGCAGGATGTATTCTGCCAACAACGCGAGCCAAATTCCCCACGCGACCATGTCTCCGACCAGAATACACAACCCTGCCAATCCCAAGACCACGGAAGTTGTCAGTGGATGCAGAATATGACTTCCGTGAATTCGTGTGAAGAGGTGCGCGTCATGTGTTATGGAGGGGATGAACACGAAGTAACAGATGAGACCGGTGAGGGAAACCGTAAACAGAAGCGCTGCCGGTACGCTGATGGCCAACAGCACAATGAGCTCGGCAGTCCCCAGCCCTCGAAGCGCGAACCCGGTTTTCAAGCCAGCGGCCACAATCAGGACAGCGGCTGTGGCGTAGAAGAGGATCGTCAGGCCGAGACCCTCTTCCAACCGTTCGCGCAGGCTACCGAAATCTGGCGCAGCTTTTTGAGAAATGGGAACCCGTCCTCCCCGCGTTTCTTTATCAATGACAAGCCAATACCGGAAAAGGCGTCGAGTTTCAACTCCCAAGACAACAATTCATAAATGATTCGCCGTCAGCTTCCTTCCAATCCTGTCCAAAGCCCTATTTGTGGCGCATCCGTCTCAGCTTCTTCAAGAGTCTCTTTCGAGCAGCCATAGCCTTTCTCTTGCGCTTCACGCTGGGCTTCTCATAAGCCCTTCTCTTCTTCGTCTCCGTCAAGACTCCGGATTTCTGGACCTGCTTCTTAAATCGTCGCAGTGCATTTTCAAAAGGCTCATCTTCCTTGACATAAACTCCCGGCATTCAAAATCACCCCTTTTTCTTGATACCGTCGCGATGGAACCGATCATGCGGATACTGGGGAAACGGGCCCCCAAATTCGCACGTCTCGAATTCTACCCTATGGCGATGTACATAAGCTAACGCCCGTCCGATGTTTGCGAGCGGGCACTCTGGTGCGGCTGAGATTGCGAATTGCTGACGTTAGGCTGGAAGTATCAAATCCCTTCTTTCAGGTGTTTCCGGACCTCTCGGTCACCTCGGGGGAAACCCTGCAAGATGCTGCCGCGTCGGCCACCACCCCTGCGGTCCAGGAGCCATGGGCTATTAGCGGTCCAATACATCATCCTATCCCAGCCGCGCTCCTTCGTCAATACAAAAATTGAAGGGTCAAACTTCACGGTCAGCGCGTTCGTCAAGAACTCGACGAACGGTTCGCAGGATCTCTTTCATCCTGAAAGGCTTGGTTACGAAACCCTTTGCGCCCGCTTGAATCATTTCTCTTACCGATGCATCAGCCGAATACCCACTTGCCACGAGCACTTTCACGTTCGGATCTATTTTCAGGAGCTCTCTAATACATTCCCTGCCACCCATCTCAGGCATGATGAGGTCAAGAATCACTAAGGATATCTGCGAAAGCTCTCTCTTGAAGAGATCGAGCGCCTCTCTACCGTTTCCTGCCTGGAGAACGGTGTATCCGTGCTTGGTCAGAATCCTTGTGCCCAAGTCCCTGACAAATTTCTCATCGTCCACCACCAGGATGGTCTCCGTACCAAACGCCAGCATCTCGGATGAGGTCTCCACATCCGTGTCCACTTCAGTTTCCATGGCAGGAAAGTAGACTCTAAACGAGGTTCCTTTCCCGACCTCGCTGTACACAGTGATGTAACCGTTGTGCTGTTTCACTATTCCGTGCACCATCGCGAGGCCCAGGCCTGTACCTCGCCCCATCTCCTTGGTGGTGAAGAACGGATCGAAAATATATTCCATGGTGTCCTTGTCCATCCCATGGCCGGTGTCCGAGACTTCAAGCAGAACGTATTTGCCTGGACCGGCCTCAACGTGGAGCCAGGAACACTCTTCATCAAATGTTTCCGTTGCTGTTCTCACGGTTAGCGTACCACCATCCGCCATAGCGTCATGGGCATTCACGGCTAGATTCATGAGCACTTGCTCCACTTGGGAAGGGTCGGCATAGATCTCTGGCAGATCGGGTGAGAGATCGAGATGAATGTCGATCATCCTGGGGATAGTACGCCGCAGGAGCTTCTCAACCTGGATTATCTTTTGGTTGAGATTCATGGGGACAGGCTTTAATTCGGATTTCCTGCTGAACATGAGCAGCCGCTGGACGAGCTCGGCCCCGCTCCTTGCCGCTTGAAATATTTTCAGGAGGTCTGCGGTCTCGCGATCGTCCCCCTGTTTGTCGGCTAATAACAGTTCCGAATACCCCAGCACTACCTGGAGGAGGTTATTGAAATCGTGCGCGATGCCCCCGGCGAGGATCCCGATTGCTTCCATCTTCTGAGCCTGGATGAGTTGCTCTTGAAGGCGTTTGGACTCGGTGAGGTCTCTGATCCAGACCTGTATACCCGGTTCTTTGTCAAACAGGATGACCTTTGCGCTGATTTCTCCTGGAAACGAAGTCCCGTCTTTTCTGAGCAAGCGCACCTCGTACCGAGGGGGAGCCCATTCACCCCGGAGGCGGGCTTGAGCCCGTGAACGAACCGTATCATGGTCATCAGGGTGGTAGATCAACCAATGATTCAGGCCTTCCAATTCCCCCGAGCCGTAGCCGAGCATCTCGTGCAAGCGGGAATTGGCAAACGTGATAACAGTGCCCTTTTGAACAAAAATGCCGTCGAAGCTTTCCTCAACGACGGTTCGATATTTTTCCTCACTCTCGCGCAGCGTTTTCTCCAGTACTTTTTGGTCAGATATGTTTCGTGCAACGTGCACACATCCCTGCAGACGACCCTCAGCATCGTGCAGTGGGGAGACTGTTACGTAGAAGTGACCTCCAAGCCCCTCGTCGTAAATCTCTACGCTGTGCTCTTTGCCATCCTTCAACAACTTGAGATGAGGGCAGAAATGCGGGGGACTTTCTGTATTATGGATTTCTTTGTAACAGGTCTTGCCGACCATCTCTTCAGGGCAAAAGCCCAGTGCCTCTGCCATAGCCCTGTTCAGACGCACGATCCTGTAGTTGTTGTCCAGTATGCATATCAGCTCCGGCACTGCGTCGAAGGTTCGCTCCCACTCGTTCTTCGCTCGCAAAATTGCTGCCTCGGCCCGCTTGCGCTTTGTGATGTCGGACAGGGTGGCAAGGAGCACCCGACGGCGCCCCAAGTCCAACGCTTTCAACGATATCTCCGTATCAATGAGCACGCCATCCTTACGGAGATGCTTCCAATAGAACCGCTGCGGGGCACCTCTCATTGCTGCTTCCATATAGCCGAGCGCAGCCTCCTCCGAGCTCCTTCCATCAGGTTGAATCTGCGGCGAGAATTCTGACGGAGAATGGCCGATTATATCTTCTTTGGTGCATGCCCAGAGGCGGCAGGCCTGTTCGTTGCAGTCTTCAAACACGTCGGACAAGATAAAGAATCCTTCAGTGCCGCTTTCAAATAACGTCCGATATTTCTCTTCACTGTTCCGAAGCTCTTCTTCCATACCCCGTTGCTTGGTGATATCTGTGAAGACGAGAACTACTCCGAGAACAGACCCGTCAGCTCCACGAATGGGGGCTCCGCTGTCAGCAATGGCGTATTCCGTTCCATCCTTGGCTATGAGTACGGTGTGGTTGGCGAGCCCAACCACAATCCCCTCTCGCAACACTCTCTGCACTGGGTTTTCGACCTCCTGGCGAGTCTCCTCGTTCACGATGTGAAACACCTCATGGAGGGGGAAACCCACGGCATCAGCTTCGCTCCAGCCTGTGAGCCTCTCCGCGACGCGGTTCATATGTCGGACCAAACCCCCGGTATCGGTCGTGATTACCGCATCGCCAATGCTATACAGCGTGGCTCTCAGTTCCTCTCGAGCCTCGCTCCGCTCTTTTTCGACCTGGTACAAATTCGCGCACAGAAGTCTCTGACGAAAGACGAAAACCAAGCCGGTACCCACTCCGGCGAGAATAATGAGCATCACCACCAGAAGGAAAATGAGCCAGGCTTCTCGATTGACCGCAGCCAGCACCTCGTCCTTGTCGACCTTGGCCACCATGAACCATGGGGTATCAGGAATCGGGAATACGCCTGCAAGCACCTCAACGCCCCGGTAGTCCTTGCCTTCAAAATGCTCGTGCCTGCCGAGAACCGCCCTCACCGATAGGAGATCCGGGTTTGCCATAGGCTCTCGAAGTCTCAAAGCGCTATTGGGACGGTGCCGCAGCTCATTGAGGAAGAGAACATGGTCTCCGTCCTGCCTGACAAGTGCGGTCTCCGCTGTTCGACTAGGAATGGGCCACGACAGAAGCAGGGGGTACAGCTCAGCCTCAGGATCCAGCCGGAACACGAGCACTGCCACGGGCCGGTCTTTTTCGCCAAGAATCGGGGCTACCGCGTCGATGTGGATCCTGTTGTCGATGGAGCAACGATAAAAGTCACCAATGAAGGGACGACGACTGCTCAGTGCATCCTTCACCGTCTGCCTTGTGGCAGGGTCGAGCTCCTGACACCCCCCTTCGGCAGAAACCAGAATCTCCCCATCCAAACTTGCCAAGAGCGCATCCTGGTAGCGGCGATCATGTGTGACCGCCGTCAACCGCTTGCGAAGACGAGATTCCAAATCCTTCGCATCCGGCCGGAGAGCAAATTCTTGGACGGCTGCAGCAAAGTAGGGGCTTTGAGCCAGCAACTGGAGAACGGCCATCCGTTCCCGTCTCCACTCTTGAATCTGCTTGGTCTTGAGCTCTGCAATGGCGTGAAGTTTTTCGTATTCATGCGAGCTTGCTGCCCGTATCTCGCCCAGGTAGTACACATATCCCAGGGCCAGAAAGGCTGCGGCCATGACGAAAAACAAGGCAATCCACGGCCATTTCTTCTGATGCAGGTGTGAGCCGTCACTCATATTGGTCGTCCTTGGTTGGCAGATAGGCTTGCCCGGGCACCTAAAGAATTCCCTTTGAAAAGCACAGCTTCACCTGGAGGGTCGACATTCAAGAGTCCCTCAAGGCATTTCCCGCTACCCGCAATTTCCCGGATCTCTTCTCCAGGATTGATGCCCATTAGAATGGGATCGAGCCCAGTCGCTGCGGCTGTCCGCATGGGTTGCTCCCCCCAGATAACTATATTCACAATCTCATATCAGAGGCTCTGAGAGCCTTGGCCAGGTTTTCGACAAACAAGAGTTGCTCTTCGCACACAAGGATTCTTCCCCCTGACGTGGAATCACATTGGTCTCACGTGGCTCTTCACTCAAGACCATCGGACGACTGGAAAAGGCGTGCCTACCGGCCAAGGACGCAGTACCTCACACCGATAATACCCACATCTCAGGGCCGGGTCAAAGAAAGTCAGCGAGAAACCCTTGCGAAGATAGTTCTTGACCGGGGACCTGAGGTAATATACGCTCAAAAACGGAGTAAGATCGGTTGGTCAGCCAATTGACCGACGTCCCCTGGTTTTTGGAGAAGTAAACGGGCACGTGGTCAAAGCGGCATATGGATCCGGTGACCGGTCAGAGGACTGGGAATCCCCGGCCAGACCCGCTCACACAGCCTCTTCTAAATGCGGCGACTGCAACTCAGTGTTGAGAATTTTAGTTTGCCCGTACCAAGAATTGACAGGACTGCTTTGTATATGTGGAACAGGGGGGGGACATGCCTGAACGTGACGACACATCGCAACAGATCCGCGACGAGCTGGAGGTGCTGCGAAGGCGAATTGAGGATCTCAGGACAGAAGGTGTGGGCAGGCGCAACGGTCCGAGGACTTCCGGCACAAGCCCTTTGGAGGAGATTTCCCCCGACTCAGTCCATGAAGAGCCTTCACTCCCAAGGCACCTGTTAGGCAACAGGGAATCCACGGAAACAATAGATCTAAACGGTCTTTTTACCAAAGAGATAACAGCCTCTGGCAGCTTCGATATCGGGGGAAAGATCTGGAAGACTACATTCGGCAAGGTGATCCAAGCATTACCCATCGCTGCGTTGCTAGTGGAGCACGACCTCCGTATTGCGGTCGCGAACGAAGCCTTTTCAAGGATTTCGCCTGATTATGAGCGAATTCTAGGAGCTCCTTATCCCTCGCTATTCCCAGTTCAATCGGTCGCTCAGAAGGCTCAATCTGTCATTGAAGCAGTGTTTTCTGATAGGAAGTCCAGGGTATTTCGCGCGGTACTGAAGGTCTGTGAGACAATAATCTGGGGCCGCCTGACGCTCAGGTCCATCAGGATAGCCAGTGAACGCCTCATTTTGGTGCTCTTGGAGGATCTTACGCGAGAGAAGGAGCAGATGATCCTGAACCAGGAATATCAGGCGGCGCTCCAGCAAAGTGAGGCAAGATTCAGGCAGCTTTACGACCAGGCACCCATGATGATGCATGCCCTTGATTTGGAAGGCAGAATTCGGAGTGTGAACGCCAAGTGGATACAGCACATGGGCTATTCCCCCGACGAAATTGTCGGCAATGTTATCGATGTATTCTTAACTGAGGAAAGTCGGGACAGATTTCGCCATGCCTTTCCGGACCTGTGGACCAAGGGAGAGGCACATGACGTGCCATGTCAATATGTCAGGAAAGATGCGTCTGTAATACAGGCCCTGGTCGATTCAGTGGTCACGGAAGACGCTTCTTGGGGGCCTGTGGCGATTTCGACAATTCGAGACATTACCCACGAGCTGCTCCTTGAAAAACAATTGAGAGAAGCCCAAAAAATGGAGGCGCTCGGCACTCTCGCAGGGGGCGTTGCCCACGACTTTAACAACTTGCTACAAATTATCTTTGGTTACGCCGACCTGGTGATGCTCAGGTTGGACAAGGATTCACCAAACTATCAGGCGATGCGAGCCATTCGTGAGGCAAGCCGGAGGGGATCGGAGCTGGTAAAGCAGGTGCTCACGTTCAGTCGTAGAGTAGAGAGCAATCCCCGCCCTCTGGATCTCAACCATGAAGTGGAAAAAGCTGCTCGACTGCTGGGGAGAACGCTCCCGAAAATGATCAGTATAGGTCTCAATTTGGAAGAAGGTCTCCGCCTTATACATGCGGATCCGATTCAAGTGGAACAGATAATCCTCAACCTCGCTGTTAATGCAAAAGACGCTATGCCCGAAGGAGGGAGACTGGTAATCGGCACTCTAAACGTTTCACTGGATGAAGCGTACTGTAGGAAATATCCGGAGGTACAACCCGGTGATTACGTTTGCCTCAGCATCTCGGATACAGGTCACGGTATGGATAAGGATGTCTTGGAGCATATTTTCGAGCCTTTCTTCTCTACCAAGAAGCCAGGGCAAGGCACAGGGCTCGGCCTTTCGTCAGTCTTCGGGCTCGTCAAGATGCATGCCGGACATATCACCTGCGACAGCCATCGAGGCAAGGGCACGACCTTCAGGATCTACTTTCCGGCAACGGAGAAGCAGGCTGGATGGCCATTGGACACAACGAGTGAAATGCCTGCCTTCGGGACGGAGACAATTCTCTTTGTCGACGACGAGGAATTGGTGAGGACCTGGGCAAAGGAGTTGCTGAGCTTGGGGGGGTACACCGTGCTTGATGCCGCAAACGGTCGAGAAGGGGTGGAGGTTTTCCGCAAGGAGAAGGATAGAATTTCGCTCGTGATATTGGACCTGATAATGCCGGAGATGGGCGGCAAGCAGTGTCTCGAAGAGCTTCTCGGAATGAGCCCCAACCTGAAGGCAATTATTGCCAGTGGATTACCCATAGATCCGGAAACGAGAGGATTTTTTGATACGCATGCCAAGGCGACAATTACGAAACCCTTCAAGTCCAAGGAATTGTTGCAGGTAGTCCGCCAGGTGCTTGATAGTGAATGAAAGAACCAACGAGTTGAAGACGTTGCCAAGACTTTGCAAGAAGGTGGTCGATCCTAACATCAGAGCTGGGTTGAGACTCGCGACGTTCAGAGCTTGAAGAGCAGCGCTTTTCGGGGGCATCTCCAAGAAAGATCCCTGGTGAGCGGGGTATGACGTTTGCTCTTAACGGGTATGCATCCTGGTATCAATGCGGCTAACCTCCGGGAAAAAGACAGGGATTCTCCGGCAAGAGCCGAGGGATGCGTGCCGAAGTGGTGAGAGCTCTCCTTTGATCGAAGACCGCCAGACTGCGTTCAGGTAAGGTTGACCCGAAAGATTCGGCTTGACTTCGGGCATCGGGGAGCGTTATCATCAAACGACACCTAGGAAAGGCTTTTTCATCAATACCACCCCGCTTGGGGCTCTCTCGAACCTAGCGCCATCTTTCCGAAATAGGGATGCAAGCTATTGTGTGAAATGTGTCCTAGCCGGGTTTTTGGCATGCGGGTCGGGACTGCAATTTGGCGAAGGCCGCGCACTTAGTGAACCGCAAGCGGGATTCTTGCATGCAATGACTATCGCACTTTGACGGATTCGGCAGTTCCCAAGACCGCTGAAACGGTGAGACCGTCCCCGTAATTCTGAGCCATACCGGCAAGTAAAAAAACTCCAGTGGAGGCTGTTGCTTTCCGTTTCATCCACCGAATCCACGGCCCTTCACATCACTGCATATGCTTTAAGCTAAAACGCCGTGTCCCTGCGGCCCGACGACATGCGAGTGAAAGGGATCCCTTGTTCACAGGTGGAGCAGGGGTAAAGTCTGTCTGGTGCATCGCCTTGTGCATGGGGTGGCTGATGGGAATCGCCATCTCCGTGCAGGCTATGCCCTCCCAGGTGATGATTATCCGTCATGCGGAGAAGTTTGAAGACCGCCACAAGATCCATCTTAACCCGAGAGGGCTCACCAGAGCCAAGGCATTGGCCCAGTTTTTCCAAAGCGATCCACGGGTTCTCGAACATGGGTTGGCGGCTGCCATCATTGCCCAGCGTCCTTCACAGCACAAGAGCTCGGTTCGCTGCGAGGAAACCGTTGAGCCTCTGGCCCAGGCTCTTGGGCAGACGGTGATTAATCGTTTTGCCTACGGCGAGGTAACGGAGCTTGCTGAGTGGTTGCGAGCAAGCCGGGAATGGGACTCGAAGTCAGTGCTCATTTGCGCAGCGCACATGGACATAGTCCCGCTCGCCAGGGCCTTGGGCGTGCCACACCTGCGGCAGCTCGTTTGGCCCCACGAGACCTATGACCGCGTATGGCTGATTGATTTTTCTCAGCCGGACGGGCAGGTCAGCTCGTTTCGGGACATCCCCCAGTGTCTGCTCTTTGGCGATTCATGTCAGGTGGGCTCGGCATCCCAGCAGCTTGGTACTCTTCACTTCTCGCAAACCTATAGGGAAACATCTGACGAGGCTACCTGTGAGGGCTTGCCCGCAATGATGTGGAAATGCCGGATCGTCGCAGAAGTGCGAGGCGATTTTTCACGGTATGATGACAATACGATCCCCGTGCTCCGCTTGGGTGGGTTCACGTTCGGATACTACGCTACTACCTTGGGCAAGCTAAGAGATAGCAAGAACGCAGTAGTGGAGACGCGGGCTGAGGAAGGGTCCGGTTCGTTGCGGTATGCCTACAAAGCTCTCGTGGCGGGGATCGAAAAGAGGTATGCGTGGGTGTCGTTTTCTTGGGATAAAGAGCGATTGAAGGCTGAATTTCATGCAGAGATCGACGAAACTCTCGTCACTCCCGATCTTAATATGCCGGTGGAATGCCATTTGGAAAGAACAGACGGCACAATAAGGGGTGTTACTAGCTGTTTCCTGGCATTCGGAGATCAGCGGTTTCACGCGCCTACAGGCTTGGGGTACAGCGGGACCGCGACTATGGCAAAGGGCGAATCGAATATGGGGGTCTACGAAATAACCCTGAAAGACGAAAACGGCTTCCTCATCAAGAAACCTAATCTCCCAGAGTCGTGACATGTTACGAAGACTTTCCCGTCTCAGCCTTTCCAGTTGGATCTTTGTCGGCCTAGGCTTGGGCGTGTTGTGTGGTCTTTTCTTCGGGGAACTTTGCCAGCCTCTGAACGTCATCGGTAAGGCCTTCATCATGCTGCTCCAGATGGGCGTGTTCCCGTATATGGTGGTGACGTTGATCCAAGGAGTCGGGTCCCTCTCCCCAAGCGATGCCAAACTCATGGCCGGCAAGGGTTCGCTTATGTTGGTGTTGTTCTGGCTTGTCGGACTGGTTGTGATTTTTAGCTTCACCTATGCCTTTCCGGTGTCGCAGAGCTCTTCCTTTTTTAGCGTGTCCGAGCCTCGGACGGTTGAAGCTACTAATCTGCTGGAATACTATATTCCGGCCAATATCTTTAACGCCCTGTCCGACGCCCTGGTTCCCGCGATCGTTTTCTTCAGCGTGTTTCTTGGCGCAGCTCTCTTGCGCGTCAAGGACAAAGAGCCATTCCTGAAAATGTTGTCGGTCCTGGCAGAGGCCCTCACCCAAATGACGAGAATGGTAGTCAAGACGGCCCCAATTGGCGTCTTCGCTCTCACGGCCACCTTCGTGGGCACCATCTCATTCGAGCAGTTGCAGCGTCTTGAAGTCTACTTTGTCTGCTACATACTGGCAACCCTTGTCTTGACATTCTGGTTGCTGCCTATGGTTGTCACCTGCTTCACCGGATTCACATTCAAGGATGTGCTCAATTTTTCCAAGGAAGCTCTGGTCCTAGGATTCACAACTGGAAACAACTTTGTAGTATTAGCAATTATTGCCGAGAAATCGAAGGAACTATTTGCCAAGATACTTCCCAAAGAAGAAAGAACGACGAACATAATCTATAGCATACTTCCTCTGGCGTATAGCTTTCCAAGCGTAGGTAAGATCATTGAAATCTTATTCATACTGTTCGTGGCCTGGTATGTAAATCAGAGCCTGGGTATTACAAAACATCTGGGACT
>CAYZET010000047.1:0-1809 GCA_964477215.1 uncultured Syntrophaceae bacterium
CTGTTAGCTCGAGTTATGGTGGGCCTCGGGGTTTCAATGGTGTTTATTCCGGCCATGAAGCTCCTGTCCCAGTGGTTCAGAGTTCGAGAGTTCACATTCATGACCGCGATCCTCGGCACCATGGGCGGAATTGGCGCGCTGAGCGCGGCAATGCCGTTGGCATTCTTGACCGGCTGGATCGGATGGCGTTTGTCCTTCGAGCTCATAGGGGCAGGGACCCTGGTCATGGCCGCCCTGGTCTGGCTCTTCGTACGGAACCGTCCCCAGGATCTGGGTTGGCCCACTATTCTGGAGATCGACTACGGTGGATCCGGTCAGGCGACTCCTCCTCAGCATATTCCTGTTTGGGAGGGAGTGAAACAGGTAGTCACGAACAAGCATTTCTGGCCTGTGGCACTATGGTTCTTCTTCACCTGCGGGGTATTCTTCGGATTCGGAGGCCTATGGGCAGGACCGTACCTGATGCAGATGTACGGTATGACCAAGGCGGAGGCAGGAGGCGTCCTCAATATGATTGCGGTGGGCATGATTGTCGGAAGCCCGTTCATGAGCTTTCTCTCGGACAAGGTACTTCACAGCAGAAAGAAGGTCATCATGGTGTTCTCGACACTCCAGGTGGTGCTGATGGCTTTTGTGGTCATGTTCCCAAAGGGGGTGCCCTCTTTCGCGTTGTGCGCGTTCATGCTTCTTCTTTCCGTGTCCACCTCCGCTATCGTGATCATAGGCTTTACCACAACCAAAGAGCTGTTTCCCGTAGAGATCGCAGGAACATCGGTTGGGACTGTAAACCTCTTTCCCTTCCTCGGCGGTGGAATCTTCCAGCCCGTGCTCGGGTGGATCCTCGATTCATACCCCCGGACAGCGAACGGTGCATATGCGTCGGAAGCATACCAGATCATGCTCGTTGCACTCTTGGTCGCTTCTATCATTGCTCTCGGATGCGTTCTGCCCATGAAGGAAACGTTTCCCTCCCGTTCTCCGGAAAGGAGACCCGCGTAGGACCGCGGGGCTTGGCTTGCCTGTTGGGTCGTGATGAGGCAAGGAAGCGGAGAAGGTGGAGGCAGACTGGGGGCGCGCCCGTTTATCCTTGAGGAGACATCAGTGCAAGATGGTGCCCGGATTCCCGGGATTCTCGTGGTTCGGCCCGGTGCATTGGGAGACACGATTCTCTCCGTACCCCTTGTCCGTACCATTCAGCGGCTCATCCCCGGACGGCTCACGTTTCTCGGGAATCGATCACACCGGCTCGTGCTTCCGTCGGACGTCACCTTTCAACCTCTTGACGATCCGGACTGGCTTTGGCTGTTCCAGGATGAGATATCCGGCACTTCGGGGTCCGCTCCACGATTCGGGAGAGCGTACGTGGTGCTGGAGCGTCCCGAGCGGATCGTGAGCAACCTCGCCAGGATAGGGACCGGACAGTGCTTTACGGTGGGCTCTCGGCCGCCCGCAGGAATCCACGTGGTGGAGCATCTCCACCGAAGGCTCGGACTTCCGGTTCCCCCACGTAAGCCGGCCTTGACGCATCTGATGAGCTCGAGGGTCAAAGAAATCATCTGGGTCCACCCTGGAAGCGGAAGCCCACGAAAATGCGTGCCAATGGCATTCATGTCCGCGCTCGCGAGAGGACTGCAAGAGAGGCTTGGGTGGGACGTGGCGATCACGGCAGGAGAGGAAGACGAGTTTCTCAAGGACGATCCGATCTGGAATTCGCTCGTGAAGGGACCGCGTACACACCTCTTGGAGAGACAGTCACTCCACCGGGTATGCACGGGTCTGGGTGGATCAGGCCTTTTTATCGGAAATGAT
>CAYZET010000047.1:1819-18424 GCA_964477215.1 uncultured Syntrophaceae bacterium
ATTCAGGAATAAGCCATCTAGCAGCCGGATTAGGAATCCCGTGCGTGATTTTCTTCGTGACGACCGATCCGACACAATGGGCTCCCTGGGCCCCTCGGAGCCAGGTGATACCTGTGGAGGTGAGAGAGGGGAACCTTGATGTTTCGAGGTGGGTGGGGCGGGTTTTTCGGTGGATATCTTGCGGCGAGCTCTTCCAGCCGGAAAATATGGTGAGGAGCTAAAATCCATTATAATCAATGGTTAATATAAAATAGTAAAGTTGTTTCTCGCTATTTCCTGACCATGAATTGATCCTGATTCTAGGTTATTAGGTTAAATTACCAATTCTCTGTATTTTTTTCTTGACAATCAAAATCTTCCAGGTGATCCTCCGTATTAACAGACTGTTGCTCCTGGGAGGGAGGGTATGATTCTAAGAAACCTTTCTATTGTAGTGGTATGTTTATTGTTTGCTGTAGTGACATCAGGCTCAGAAGCCCAGGCCTGGACCCTCAAACAGGCCGCTTTCGTCGAAGGACAGCAACAACTCGTCGCGGCCGAACGTCCGCAAACGACCGTGGCCGCCCAACCTGCAATTCAAACCCCTGAAAAGAAGATCAGCAAGGTCAAGCCGTACAAGAGGATCGTAAAGTGCAAGCCTCCGCAGGACTACGGCCATGCGTTCGCACGATACGAAATTCCTCCGCAGTGCGTGCTGCCCATAGCCAGGCCGAAAGGGTGGGAGCTCGACGCTCAACTGGTATTTGCCAGGAACAAGGGCAAGGTGAGGTTCCTTAGGGGCACGTACGGCGCTTACGGGTGGTACGGTTGGTACGGAGGCTATGGCGACGACATCGACCTCAATGACGACCTCAAGGTCCCGGATCATGGAGTTGTCCCAGAGTTTACCGCGGCCTATCGGTTCAGACCTGGCTGGTCGTTGAGATACTCCATCATGCCCATGGTCATGGAGCAGTCCGGGACTCCGAACAGGCAATTCGTGTTCGGAAACCACCTGTTCAACACGGGCCAGACCGTGAAGACAAAGTGGGAGCGGACTATCCAGCAGGTGGGGCTGGTTTACGAACCGGTGAGGACGTACCGGTCTCGGGTCGGCGTATACGGGGGCTATCTGCGCCTGGATGACATGCTCAGCGTCATTGACGTGACCTGCTGTGGAGAGCGCATGGACACGGATCTCAACATGGCCGTGGCGGGCCTGGAATTTGAGAAGTGCTTGAAGACGGGTCGCCTCTGCAACACCCTGTCATTCCAGTGCAAAGCGGACGTCGCTTTCGGAGACGATGCGATCGGCTCCAACATCAGCACTGCCCTGAAGTACAGCATCCCCCTGAACAATGGGCGATGGGGCTACGTGAAAGGTGGCTATCGCTTCGCCACTTACAAGAAGAAGTACAGTGATGCGCGTCTGATGGATACGGCAATGGAAGGCGCCGTGGTTCAAATGGGACTCGTATTCTGACACAAGCTCGAAGCCGCGCCGAGCAGGTGGAGGGGCTCGACGCTTGGAACGATTTCTCAGACGGCCTTTTTCGCCAGATAAAAGCCCGACCGACCCCCTGGCCGTCTCCCTCCCAGCTCTTCTCTCGGTCGGGCTTTTCTTTTTCTGAAGGCACGTCGGGGCGTTCCCCTGAGGTGCCGTCTTTTCTGGCCCCTTTTGCGACTCTCCTTGCAATTCCGACTCTCATGCAGAACAATATAATGTACTACGTACCGCGGTGTGTAGTGTACCAAGGATTGTCCCTCATAGTACCAGCGACATCCCGGCCGCGGGGAGATACTATGCGCACAAACTAGGTATTATGGTCTTCCGACTCGCACATGAAGCGACCGGAGCGGTTTACGGCTTCATCACATTCATGAGAGTCCCCAGGGGAGGAGAATGATGCTTCATCTGGAGCAACAAGTATTGGAAACGATCCTCGAGACCCCAGGATACTCACGCGAGGGTCTGCGCGCAGCTTTCCGGCTGAATGACTACAGACTGAACAAGATTCTTCGTCATATAGACCGGGACTTGGACAAGAGGGTAGTTGTTAGCAGCGCTGAAAACGGGGTGTGGATCGTGGACATCGATGAGGCCAGGTGTCTGGGAATAGTATGGTACGGTCGAGAAAATGGGGGCTATGGGCAGTGCACGCACGCGCCCGGTTTCCCGGACGGAAGGTGCTACGACCACTCGGAGTGGGAAAACGCCGAGCTTGTCGCGTTCATCCGTTACCTCCAGTACCTCGCGGGACCGGCGAAGCCAACGGCCTACAGTCTTTTGCCCCTGGGGTTGGTGCGGGTGGAGGAGCTCATGGCGAGGCTCGCCAGAGTCGTTGCAGCCACCAGGAAGGATCGGCTCGAAAAGGAAGCATACCAGAGAATGTTACGATCCGCGTACGCCACGCTCCGATGGAGACTCCGTCGTCGGCAGGCATCGGCCGGTGCTGAGATTCCATTTGAGTTCTGGGAGCGTCATCGCAGATCTTCGGTCAATCCGTTCCAGTACAGCCTGAGGAAGTACTTCGAGATTCTTGAAGTACCCGTCGAATCTTCTCGAGAGGAGGTATTGAAGGCTTGGAAGAAGCTGTGCAGACGCCATCATCCGGACATCAAGGGCGGAGATGAGGAGCTGATGAAGAAAATCAATCTCGCCAAGGATCGTATATTCAGGATCCGGCGATGGACCTGAGCGCACTTTTCTGCATGGGCGCAAGGAAACTCCCCCTCAGGTTATTCGTAGAGAGATCCAGTATATCAAACAAAACGGGGATACCGCATGAGTATCCCCCTTGAACATTCCATCCATCACAATTTGGGCGCCGGGCTTTTACCAGTACGTCCCGAAGAAGCCTTCGTTGGCGTCCGCTATGAGCGTCATGTCCACCTGCTTTTTCCCCTGGGCCATGGGAGACATTCTTCTCGGAGGACGCTGGCCGAATCCTACAGCCGGCGGACGTGCCATCCCATAGCTCATGGGCGGCGGTCCAAAAATGTACGGTGGTATGGATATCGGCGGGGCACAGGCCACAGTTGGAGCACATGCAGCCGGTGCGTATCCGCACTTGGGCTTGCAGGCAAGTTGGTCCACCATGCAATCGACTACCTTGAAGGGGAGAGCTATTACTCCCGTGACAAGCCTGAACGCTCCTTCACAAATCTGCGCCAGGGGATTGGGCTTGCACTGCTCCGGACCGCAGGGTCGGGGAGGACACGCAGGTGGCGGACACATTGCTGGCGCGCACGGGATCGGAGGACATGCCGGAGGCATGCACACGGGCGGCGGGCAATAGGCCGGGCCACACCCTTGAGGGGGGCACACGGGACCTCCGGCTAATGCTGCCGTGCTCCACACGGCTACCAGCGCCACGGACACCACTACAACCCGTGTCAGATTTCCTCTATTCATATTACACTCCTCACTTCAACAAAGTGCGGCCACATCGGGCAGCCTACTGCTACCCGCGACAACCGCTATGGAATTCTCAGCCCGGAATGGCAGCACGTTAACAAAGTCCGACTCACTCTGTCAACGTCTAAAAAGCCTCAAGCCTTCCGTTTGTCGAAGACATGCCGCACTGACTGGCGAAACCTTGGTACACATTCAGGTACATACGGTCGTGTGTTTGCTTCGGAGGCCGTCCCTCAAGACCAGTCCAAAACAAGAATGCCGGCGAGACGCCAGCGATACGGGAAATTCGCGCCGAGATTCCGGCGGTAGCGGCGGGGTCCAAACTCGCCCTTGCTTGAAGAAGTTGCCCCTCGCCACCATTCCTAGCGTCTGCCATCGCTATCAGGAAAAACCGCGTTGCCGCGAATACCTGACAGTATCCTCGAAATGACGTCCTTAATCTTCGTCCCTCTCTTCTTCCTGACCCGGTTTTGAGGGGAAGCCAACCTTTCCGCAGCCAAAGTCGGCCGATCTGGAGACTCCGAGATCTTTGAAGCCGGCCCGCCGAAGACCTTTTCCGCTCCATTCCCACTGCGCCACGTGAGTCTCGAGTATCGGATCGTGGTTCTGGTCGAATCGGATTTTCCCCCTGGGGCCGTCGATCTGAAGATCTTCCACAATTTTCGTCAAACCCGGGATTCTGCCCTTTTCCGACTCCCCCTGTTTTTCCCAGGCCTTCAGGATTACCTGCGCAATATCGTAGCCTTCGGCAGCCCTTTCCGCGCTCGTAATCTTGAGGCCGAGCCGCTTTTTCACCCTTGACGTAAATTCCACCGGATCCTTGAGAAATCCTTGAGTCTTGATTCCGTGGCACATCTTTCCAAGATCTTGGGCCGGTTGAGGATATGCGGCCAAGGATTCGGGACCGACCAGGGGGGGAGCTTCCGAGCCCATGAGCTCGGAGTACTGCTTGATGAACATCGCGGCCGCGCCTCCCCGAAATGACGCAAAGACCACATCCGGTTTCACTTCCTCGATCTTTTTCACCACATCTGCAATGGCCTTTGACTCGAAAGGGGCCATCATTCGATTTACAAAGGCTCCCCCTGCGCGCTCGAAGCCGTATGCGAAGAAATCAGCCTCCTCATTTCCCCGCTCGTCGTTCAGGCCGGTGAGGAAAGCATTGGCCCCCAGAGTGCTCAATGCCCAGGGAGCCAGGGGATGGGCTGACTGGTACGTGTTGGGTGTGAGCCTGAATATACCTGGAGCGCACATCTCACCTGCCACGAGCTTTACCGATGGATGGGTGACGAACAGGATTGCCTTTTCCTCGGGAAGTCCGTGGATGCACTTCTCGGTCCCCGCCAGAGAATTGGGAGCGATGAGAAAGTGGAGATCCTCGTGGGTAAGCAGCCGTACCAGGGCCTCCAGGGTTTTCTCATCCTTTGTCCCGGCCTTCTTCTTGGTAAGCTGCAAGATGCCCGCGTTCTGCTCCTTGACAAACAGCTCGAACCCCGCGATCAGAGAATCGAGCTCCGCAGCGTCGTCCGCGTCCCCGGAGAGGATGACCCCTACTCGCACAGAGGGAGCGGCAGAAGAGCTTCCCGGCGAAACGTCAAAGAGCAGAGCGCAGAGGGCGGCGCCGGTCCCGAGAAGAAACTCCCTCCGGGAGATGGCGTACGGTGCGGAAGCGTGGGTTTGAGTAGACGGGTATTGCACCGTCGCCGGGTTCTTGTGGTCCATTTCCTTCCCTCTCCCTTCCTTATGTCGGCACGCGCGGCTGCGCATCTCGGGCAGGAAAAATCCAATGTGGCCCGCATCCTACCCGAAAGGGGTTCTCCTGTAAAGAAGACAGGAGTCGGGAAGAGAGAGCCACCAATTTGTGAAAGCCCCCCGAACCACAGGATCACAGGAAAGCCCTTTGTTAACGACTATCTTGATCGAGGGGAGGGACCCCGGGTATGGATCGAGGAGACTGAGGCAAGGCTGGCGACGCACCGGGAAGCGGAGGGAGGGGATGTTTCTCTGCCAGTTCCTTGAGTGCCTTAAGGCCTGAAGTAACCGACTCGATGATGTCCTGATGTTTCGTGCCCAGCTCTCGGACTTTGTCCAGGCTGCTATCCATTTGCCCGGCCAAACCCGCGGACCCTTCCGAGAGGCCTCCCATGAATGGGACCACAATCTGCTCCGAGAACGCCTTTCCAGCGCTCCGCATCTTTTCTCGCATTTCCGCGGATTCCGGGTCGTTGAGAAAGGCTTCCACTTGCCCGAGAGCGGCACCTTTGAGGACTGGATAAAGCTTCTTGGAAAATGCCTGAGAGTCTTGCTCGAGTTGCTTGTCAGGCGTGTTCATCAGGTCCTTCTTCATGTTCTCGGTCACCACAGCGGTGACGCCGCTCATGAAAGGACCCACTGCCCTTCCGTGGGACTCGTTAAGGAGATTGAACCCAATGAAGAGCACGCCGAAGAAGGCGAGGGCAAACACTACTCCCACGCCGAGAGCTTTGAGCACCCTCATGTCTTGATCTCCAAATCCCCCGGGTGTCGGTCACCCGGGGGAAAAAACGCAAAGACAAGCCTCAGGGTCTGGGCATGCCCATGGGGTACCCAGGTTGATACGAGCTCTTCTTGTAAAGCTTCATGGGCTTGCGCATTGGAGCGGGCGGCGGGCACGGAGGCGCCTCCATCCGAACGCATATCACTCTGCATGAAGGTGGAACAAAAGAATCCTGCGAACACTTGACCAGAGCCTGTTCCGACGCATGTTGCGGGGTCGGGCCGGCTCCCAGATAAATGGCTCCGCGAAGATTCTTGGCGGTGGCCACAAACAGGCCTGCGTGGCTCGATGTTGTGACTATGCACACCGCGAGCAACGCACCGACGAGAACTAACAACTTCCTATTCATGTCATACCTCCGGTACTAGGATCATACATGACAATTTACTGACGGTCTACGTTTTTGACACCACGCACAGCAGAATGTTCTGCCGTCATGGCAATCTTTTACTCATGTGGCTTGAACGTGGGCTGCCCCGTGGACTCCAACACGCTGCGCCACAACCTCCCGTTGAGATCTACTTGTTTGCGTCCTGTTATCACAAGCCTTATCGGTACGTACACAAAGTCCGTGTGCCACATGGCCACCATGACGTTGGTCATTCCTGCCATGCCAGCGTGCACGGCATTCTGGGCCAAAAAAGCGCAGAACACGGAATCGTCAGGGGTGGCAGGCACAGACCGAATGTAATAGCTCGGATCGAAATACTTGAGATTGATCTCCATCCCGATCGAACGAAAGTGCTCGTTAATCCTGTTTTTCATAAGGAGACCTATATCACCGAGGCGCACATTTCCTGACTCGTCCGTGCCACCGACGTCGCAGTACTTCTGGCCCGCGCCCTCTGCCACCACGATCACCGCGTGCTTTCGTCGTAAGAGACGCTGCTCGAGCACAGCGAGCAACCCATGCGGTCCCTCGAAATCGAAATCCGATTCCGGAATCAGCACGAAGTTAGCGTAGCTATTGCCCAGCGCGGCGCTCGCGGCAATGAAGCCGGACTGTCTGCCCATGAGCTTGACGAGGCCAATGCCGTTCGGGGCGCCGTTTGCCTCAACATGCGCAGAAGAAATTATTCCTGCTGCCCTGCTCACCGCGGTCTCAAAACCAAATGATCGCGAACACAAGAGAATATCGTTGTCGATTGTCTTCGGAATACCAATGATGGCAATTCTTGAGCCGCGCACACGTATTTCCTGCGCAATCTTCGCCGCGGCCCTGAACGTGCCGTCGCCACCTATGGTGAAAAGTATTCCCACGTTCATACGTTCCAGGGCGTCGACAATCTCCTCGATGTCTTGTGGACCTCTGGAGGAAGAAAGGACAGTTCCACCCAGCTCATGGATCTCTGAGACCCAGTCCCTCGTGAGCTCCTGGATGGGGTGCCCATACCGGGGAATGAATCCCTGGAGACCGTACCTGATACCGATTATGTTGGTCACTCCGTATGAGTGATAAAGGGTGAGAACCAACGATCGGATCACGTTGTTCAGACCCGGGCACAGTCCGCCGCACGTCACGATGGCACATTTGAGCTTGCTGGGGTCGAAAAAGATCTTGCGCCGAGGGCCAGCCTTGAGAAACGAAACCGGCTCCCTCCCTTCGCGAATCTCGTTGGCAACCGTTTCTGCCGAGAAGTCATACAGGACCCGCTCGTGATTTTCCACAAAGGGGCCACTGCTGACGGGCGAGTCGATTCTCGCTTCACCGAGAAACCTAACCGATGTATCCATGGGAAGAACAATCTCCTCGGCCCGACTGGCTCATTGGGGACAGAAAAAACTATCTCATGTGCTCAGAATGGCTCACCATAGCGCAAGCACACCAAAAAATCAATAAAAAACACTCATTAGCTATGGAATACCGTGTCGCCGCGCCTCTCACGGGTAACCCCCGGCAGAAACGGAGGATTACTTCCTGAGGTCGCTCGGCTCACACGTTGAACCGAAACAGAACGATGTCTCCATCCTTCACCACGTAGTCTTTCCCCTCAAGTCTCATCTTGCCTGTTTTGTGCAACGCGTGCATGGTGCCGGCCTTCTCGAAGTCCGCGAATGAGACCACTTCAGCCCTGATGAAGCCCCGTTCCATATCGGAATGCACCGTGCCCGCTGCCTTGAGGGCCGACAAGCCTTCGCGCAACGGCCACGCTCGGACCTCGGGTTCTCCCACGGTGAAAAATACGATGAGGCCAAGCAGTCGAAAGGACGTCTTGATTATCCGCTGCTTCGCTCCTTCCTCGAGCTCCATCTCCGCCAGAAATTCTTCTGCTTCTTCCGGGGTCAACCGTGCCATCTCCGCTTCCGTATCGGCATAAAGCCAGTCCACATCGATCCGTAGCTGGCCCTCAATCTGGAATTTCAGTTGAGATACGATATCTCTTACCTGCGCAGGGGGTTTGTCATCTCCTGCGTTTACGAGCACCAACTCGGGCTTGGCGGAAAGAAACGCAAATCCTTTCAGTTTTTCCGATTCAGTGAGCTCAGGTCTCAGGCGAAGAGGGCTTCCTTGGTCTAGCAACGCCCGGGCTTCGGTGAGGAGCTCGAGCTCCTCGGCGAGATCTTTCTTTCCCTTGCGGTAATCTTTCTCGGCTCTTTCTAATCGCTTCTCGACCGAGGCCAAATCAGTAAGAATCATTTCTTCTTCGACCGAACGGAATTCCGCGATGGGCTGAGAAGGGCCGAGGGAGGGGGATTCGAAAAATCGAACGCAGTGCACGAGCGCGTCGAGGGGGCGCATGTGGGCAAGCACCCGGTCACCTATGGTGCGTCCCGCCTTCGCCTCACCTGTTATTCCGGCAATATCGAGATAGTGGACAGTTACCGGCGTCACCTTTTTTGGGTTCTGATACGCGACGAGGGCATCCAGTCGAGGATCTTCCACTTTTACCACGCCGAGCCGGGGATCGTCATGGCCTTTTCGGTCGGTATTCTCAGCGCCTCCGGTCAACGCTCTAAAGACCGTACTCTTTCCACTCCCTGGAAGCCCGACAATACCCAGCTTCAAACGACTTGTCCTTTCAGCTCACGTTTCTCGTCCGAAACTCGCTGCCCGGGAACCAGGCGGACGAGCAATAGCAGGACGCTCGAACACCACTCCCGCGGGGGTGTCTCTGCAACGTCCGCTAACGGGGGGAACTTTGTGCTATTGTGTTTGTACGAAATGAATATAGAGCATGACGTGACCCGCCTCGGAATTCGATGGGGCAGGCACATCGGCTTCCGGCCTGAGCCCCACAGCGACGGCGCCATGATTGATGAGCTCTGTGGTGAGATTACTAAATGCGCCGCGCGGAATGACTACACCGAGAACCCTTTCCCCCACTCTGCCTGGCGATTTCTCCTCTATGACGGTTCCCCGCATATCAGGCAGAATCTTCTTAACGGATTCGATTGCCCGGTCAACACTGGTAGCTTCGACCGTGAGGTTATCTCCTCCTATGCGCTCTGCAACCGTAGCGAATCGCTGGTTCCCCACGGCGATTCCCCCCGTGAGAGATTTTGGGTTAGCAACAAACTGTCGGGGAACGTTGAGGGCCGGGGAGGTAAACGAAGAATTGGGGGGGGAATAAAGCGGCTGGCTCGGAGACGTCTCCAGGGACCGGACGACCTTGGCATCTCCCGCCGCGGTCATGGAGCCCGGAGGCGTCTCTTGATGCGCCTGAAGCACCGAAACGGGCTGGACATATTCTCCCCCTGTGTGATCGTAGACCGCAAAGCCTACTACCACCACAAGAGCTAGCGTTGCAAGACCTACGGGAAGAGGCAAATAAGGAGAGGTGGCAAAGAAATTCCTCACAGAATCCAGGTATGAAGAGAGGAGAGAAGGCGGCGTAACGTACGCTCCGTCGAGCCTCCGGTTCAATTGGGCGATGAAATCCCTCGGAGGAGAAGCTTCCTCGAGACTTGCAAGAGCCTGCACGGTGAAACCGTACCATTTGAAATCCTCACGGCACGGGGTGCAGGTAAGGAAGTGGTCACGCATGAGTTTCTCGTTTCCGTCATCGAGACAACGGTCATGAAACTCACCGAACAACTCGCCAATGCGCTCGCATTCCTTCATGACAGGACCTTCTTTAGCTTATCTTTGACAACCATCCGCGCCCGGTGAAGGCGAGATTTTGTGGTTCCCTCTGGGAGATTGAGAATTCGAGCTATCTCTTCGTATGAGAAACCCTCTATGTCACGCAAGATCACTATTTCCTTATGATCCGGCTCCAGCTCGTTTATGACGTCCTGAACGATCTTCTGAAGTTGCTTGCTGGCGAGGATGTCTTCAGGATTCATACTCTCGTCTGGGATAGCCCGTCCTGTTTCACGATCATCATCGTCGTCGGTCTGCCCTCTATTCAGAAAGTACCCTCTTCGTTTCAGGTACTTGAATTTGTTCTTCCCTCTATTGGTCGCGATCTGAAAGAGCCACGTGGAGAACTTTGCATCTCCTCTAAACTTGTTCAAGTTTTGATACGCGGCCGTGAATATCTCCTGCGCCAGATCGTTGGCCTCTTCGGCGTCACCGACGAATCGGTACGCGATGTTATAGATCTTTTTATAATATTTCTCAACAAGTGCGTTAAATGCCTCACAATCTCCTTGAACACACTTGTTCACCCATTCGCTATCCTGGTCAGTCTCGGTCAACAAGGTCGAGACAACGACCAGACTCACGATATTCAGACACAAACAAGTTAGAATTAGTTCCGGGGAAGCGGCCACGCGATCAGATTTTTTCTCCCGTGGAGAGTTTCAGTGAAAATACGAGAAACACAGGGAGAAAGTCAAGCATTAAGGGGGACAACGACAGGGTGTCGCCCTGCGCACGCGTTTTTCGTTCCGCCTAATTGTACTGAAACGGGCAGGTTTGAGACCTCGGCTCCTCCCGATCTCGGCCCGCCATAGAAGGAGGAGCATCCGATCCCTCGGCTATTTCTTGAATAATGCTTCAAGCTTACGTCGTGCCTCCGCAACCTTGTCTCGAGCGCTGCTCCCTCGTTTGCCTTCGCTCAAGGTGAAATAGTCGCAGAAATTTCGCCGATCCTTGACGGAGACTTTCTCAGCTTGTGGCTCTCGGCACTGGTTCGGAGCGGACTCGTCATAGTTGGAGCAGTTGAGGCAACAATAGACGTCAGACCCGCAGCCGGAGCAGGTGTCACTGCGAAACACCCTCTCCACGTACTCGAGCTTTTCGCCGCAATGGTGGCAGTATCCAACTTTCATAGAGAACCTCTTGCACTCTGTATCCCGTGCGGCTATCCTGCAACGATTCCCGACCGCAAGGGGCTTCAGGACCCCGTCATACCGGAATGAGTGGAAAAGCGACCAGCGGGGCCAGGTGCTACCGTTGGACCCCATCATACACCACGCGCATGACACTTGGGAAGGAATCCAGTGTCCTTCCTCATGTCCGGGCGCACTGGCGTGTTCGGCGGATTGTTCAGGAGGAACTATTATGGACCAGCCATTTCTCACACGACTTCCTATGGGAGTGGATCTTCTGGACGCTCTCACCCGAGAGTTTCAGACTCGATCTATCAAGAAGGCCGCATTCTTCGTAATCGGAGCAGTGAATGGAGCGGTCTTGGGATTCTATGACCCGATGACCAGGGAGTATCAGAATCGAGCCTTTGAGGGCGATTTCGAGATAGTCTCCTGCAAGGGAAACGTTTCCGAACGAGATGGAGAAGTCTTCGTCCATGCTCACGCGGTATTTTCAGGAGAAGATTTCGCCTGCATAGGCGGTCATCTTATGCAAGGCTCCCGCATTTTCGCGGCAGAGCTTCACGCGATCCCGGTACCGGGGCCCGTCCCGATTCGAGCATTCGACGAGGCCACGGGCCTGTATTTGTGGCCTGCCGAAAGGGAGAGCTGAACGGCAGCGGGGATACGCAACCGAATCCGGGCTACTTATAGGACAAATGCGCCTCGATGACCTGATCATATTTGTCGTGGTTTTTGGCTCCATGGGAGCAGCAATTTGGGTTCCGTACCTGGGAACGGTCTTTCATCCGTGCCTGCTCCATCTCATGATGCTCCTCTTGTTCTTGAGCTTCCTCAAGATGGACTTCGCTTCACTTCTGGTCAGGTCGTGGACAGGCTTGTCCCGTCTCGCTGTCCTCTCGGGCATAAAGCTGGTGCTTCTTCCCGCCATCCTCTATTGGATAACCCTTGCCTTGATCCCGGATTTTGCGATTCCAGTACTCTTGCTCACCGGAATGTCCACAGGAGTGGTTGCGCCATTCATGGGCTCGCTCGTGGGTGCGAACATGGTGACCGTACTGCGGATGGTGATGGTGACGTCGCTTGCTGTGCCCTTTTCGCTCCCTGCACTGGTAAAGATGCTCGCGGGAGCTGAAGTGACCATTTCGGTGTGGGTCATGATGCGTATGCTGGCTCTCGTGATTTTTCTTCCCATGGTTCTGGTCATAGTGCTGCGGAGGATAACACCAGGAGCCCTTGCCAAGATCAACAAGCATCAGTTCCCCATTTCGATGGTTCTCTTTTCCCTGGTGAACCTGGGGGTCTTCTCGAAATATTCCTCATATTTCTTTTCCAATCCGATCCAGATTCTGGTATCCGCTGGTCTTGCTTACGTTCTCTCTGTCATTTATTATCTCACAGGATTCGCCGTGGCCACCCGGTGGGAGCCTGCGCAGCGATTGGCTGCGGGGATTAGTTTTGCCATAATGAACAACGTGCTGGTAATAGTGTTCTCTGCGGAATTCTTCGGTCCTTTGTCCCCAACCTTGGCGGCTTTGTACATGTTTCCGTATTACACCATGATCGTGCCGGTGAAGCTTGTGGGTCAGCGTATGTACACTCACTCGAGCTCGGGAGCCGTTGGGAAATGAGGGACATGGTGCTTGGTCTTCGTTGGCTTCTTCCGATCTTGCTCCTCGTTCTGAGCTCGTGCCGGGGTGGCGACTCCCAGACGGTTCACAAGTCAACCCAATTCTTGATGGGCACGATCGTGGAGGTCGCGGTAGTTGCTCACCCTCAGACGGCAAAAGCGTCCATCCACGCTGTTTTTGAAGAGCTGAAACGTGTGGAGAACCTGACGTCTTTTCACAAACCGTCGGAGCTCTCTCGGATCAACGATTCCGCTGGCAGCGGCAGCATAAAGGCCAACCCGGAGGTGTTTAACCTTATCAAGCAGTCCCTGGAATTTGCAGAGCTCACGGGCGGTGCCTTTGAACCCACCCTGGGGCCCTTGTCGAAGCTCTGGAATTTCAGCGGAGAGAGTGAAGCGCGTGTTCCCGAGCCCCATGAAGCGAAGGAGGCTCTGTCAAAGACGGGATTTCAGAGAATACGTGTGGACGTCGCTTCACAGACTCTGACATTGCCTGAATCGGGGATGTCTCTGGACCTGGGGGGCATAGCGAAAGGTTATGCCCTGGACCGAGCCCGTGCGGTTCTTCAAGACGCGGGTGTGTCCGGCGCTCTTGTGAACGCAGGGGGGGATATTCTTGCCATGGGAGAGAAGGGGCCGGGGAAGCCATGGAGGATCGGGATTCAGGACCCGCGCATCCCGCGGGGAATCGTGGCCGTGGCGAGCGTAAAAGACAAATTCATCGTGACATCGGGTGATTACGAACGCTTCATTGAAAAGGACGGCACGAGGTATCACCATATCCTTGACCCGACCACAGGATATTCTGCTAGAGGCCTTCAGTCTGTCACAGTCATCGCGCCCAGCGGCGTAGCGGCGGATGCCTTGTCCACCGCTGTCTTCGTCCTCGGAGCTGAAAAAGGGCTCAAGCTTATTGAAAGCACGCCTGATGTGGAAGCATTGATCATCGATTCCGAGGGGAGGCAGCTAAGGTCCTCAGGTGCTTCCACAATGATCGAGATTCAAAGGTGAGCCTGTCTCGGGAGGAAAGGAAGGGGTAGCCGCTCAGCTTCGACCAAGGTCCGGGGCCGTCCAGGTACGGCACGGTGCAAATCTTTTGCCTTGATCTGGTAATCGAGAACAGGTAAAATGCCCTATCGGAAACGACTGAGGATACATGATGAGACGTGCGAGAACTTTGCTTCTATCCATGTTGGTCGTCGGGACGGTCGCGCTGAGCGGATGCGTGAGTTGCATACCGAGGTATACGGCCCCGCCCCACGGCCCTGTGTCCTCATGTTATCCAGTCGGTCACGACCCTTACATTCCCATGGATCACAATCCTTCCATTTGGAATCCGTGGGACGCGCTTGCATCAGTTACTGCCCCGTTTATGTACGGTCCGCCGCGGTAGCTCCAGCGAAAGACAATTCGGCCGGTCCCTCCGGATGTGCCTCAGGGTGCTGAGTGCGTGGTGCCGTCGCTGCACGCACGATGTCCGATTAGGGAAGGACTCATCACCGAGAGGCGTTCCGCTCAAAAGGGATTCTCTTGCAGCTCAGAGGGGGTAATGTCGGGAGCCAAGGCGGCCATCATCTTTGCGGATCTAAAGGCCTTGTAAAGTTGCGTGTACCGCTTCTTTATGCGCATACGCAAGCTCAGGACCGCTCGTGCGTATCCTGCGGCCGCGCGGGGATGATCGGAGTTATAAGCGCTAAGCGCTGGGGGAACGCGCTTGTACGTTTCGAAGTAGTATTTCCAAATCTGTATCCCGATGTCTGCATTGGTCTCCAGATCCAGGAGATCGGAGTACGACACGCCGAATTTCCGAGCCCAAGAAGGCGCATGGATTTGAAACATTCCCCGGCAGTTGTAATGGTTCACGACGTTGTTTCGGAATCCGCTCTCAACGTGGACGATTGCCAGATAGAGCCACATCTCTCCGCAGGTTACTCTTCCGAAATGCCGGTTCGCGGCCTCAGCGATAGCCAGTGAGATCTCCCGTGCCCGTGTGACCCCTATTTTCCCCTCTGTCAATTCACTAATAATCAAGGCACAAATTGACATGGAATTGTGATGAACCGTTTCGGCCCCGACCGGATTTGACACGGCCACTGCAAAGACCAGCGCGACGAGAGGCAGAATCCTCCCCAACATACACCCTCCCTCGGCCGAGAATCGCTGGCAGGACGAATTCCCGGCCATCTCCCCAAGAGAAATCGCTTAAGCGCCGGACTCTGGTTTTTTTGGCATTTCAGGCTTTTTCGGCATTGGAACCTTGGGCGCCTGTGCCCGCGGTGGTCCACCCAATACCGGCTTGCCACAAATCAGGTTGAAGGGGGCCTCGATCGGGATAAGCGCCACGTTGGCACAACCTTTCACTAGGTCGAGACAGGGATTGCAGAGACTGAAAACATTCTTGAGGCATCCGCTGAACGCCGTTTCCACGGTTTCAACCGCGGACACGCCTCGTGCGTACGCATTGCCGGCGACGGAGCCCTTGCCGTTGCTGAACGCGGGAGCGGCTAGTGCCACTACCAGCAGCACACAAACGCATATGGTAACTATGCGGCTCATTCCATAGACCTCCGAGTGATATGGCATTTATAATTATTTCATATTTTTGATGGTTCTGTCAAGCATGAAAGAGAGGTTTCATTTGGCCGTGCTGGTATGCTAAACTACACATGATTCTTAAGACTATTATAGGCGGAGTCTGACCTATGAGAATGACTTATCTCACAGCGTTGGCATTGTTGTTGTGCGCGCAAGTGGGCTATGCACAAGCCCCGCAGCTTTATGTCCCCTATCAATATCCGGCGGCTCCTCCACAGTACGTGCAACAAGCCCCGCAGCCGGTTCAACCGGCGCCGCCCCAGCCAATCCCTCAACAACCTCCAACCATGTACGATACTTCGTACGCAGGGCCCATGAATATGTACGGACAGCCGGTTTTTTCGCCCGGGCCCAGTCCACAGGGCGCGGGGGAGGATTCCCAGACAATTCATAACGGACTCGTGCCACTGGCGGGAAGAGGTCTTTACAGCCTGGGAGCGCACCTCTGGAGCTACATGCCTGCCCCTGTAAGAGGCGAAGCATCCCCGTACGAGGTTGCCCCTGGCGCAGGCCAAGTGTCGATTATGTACGTTCCGGCAGGGCCCAGGTAAGAAACCAATCCGGGTGAGTCGGAAAGCCGGAAAGACGTGACGACACAGGGCGTTCGCCCTCAGGATACCGGCTATCCGGATAGAACGATGCCACTGGCCGTGCACGACCCACAGAGGAGCACGCCCCCTTTTGGGTGGGGAAGTTCTTCCTCCTGAAGCATGGACTCCCTGAGAGAGATAGCGCCACCACCCTGTTGTGTGAGACTCCCTTCTGCGTTCGATCCACCGAATCATGGTGGAAGCCGCTACCGTTACAGCGGCAAAAGGAGCAGACTGTGCTGACAGATCTTGATCTCGCGAATGTTCAGGCAGCGTGCCGCACTATGTGCAAACGTGTGACCATTCTAGCCCATTCCACAGGCACGGACGGACCGTTCGAGACCAATCTCTTTAACATAGCCCGTCAGGTTTCAGGCGTGTCTCAGGACATGATTGGGCTCGAAGAGACCGCGGAACCCATTTATCCAGGAAAACCTTCCTTGACCCTTTCAGACGGGCAGAATCGGAATATACACTATCTGGCCATGCCGGAGGGGAGAGAGCTCAGCCCCTTTCTCGATGCCATTTCCTGGCTCGGCGGGGCTGGCATGAATCTGGGAGCCCGCGTAGGGCAAACGCTTGAACAGCTCTCGGGATCGGCTCACCTGCTGGTGCTCATGACAGAGGCATGTCCGCACTG
>CAYZET010000047.1:18434-18852 GCA_964477215.1 uncultured Syntrophaceae bacterium
TGCAGTGGCAGCCGCTCTGATGCTAGGAGTGGCAAAGCCATCGATCACGGTCTCCGTGGTAGATGTTCTCTGGTTTGAGGATGTGGCACAACGGTACAAAGTGAAGTCAACTCCCACGATTGTGGTTAACGAGGGCTTGACTCTTGTAGGCCGGGTGACGGTGCAGGACCTGGCGCGGCAAATCGTTCACGCAAGCGATTCGCTCACTTCCGTGCTGAAGTCCATGATGGACGCAGGCAGGGCTGAAGACGCGGCGGCAATCCTCTGTCGGGCCGAACAGCCCGAGGCTGTCCTCCCTCTCTATATCTCCGAGGAATTTTCGACGCGAATGGCTGCTCTCGTGGTCATGGAGGAGGCCCTGGAGAGGAATCCACGGATACTCGACCCGATCGTTGGCCGATTGATAGAGCTGCTTTTC
>CAYZET010000048.1:0-18819 GCA_964477215.1 uncultured Syntrophaceae bacterium
AACGGCTGACGTTCGATACCCCCTTGATGATCGATGACGCTGCCGGCTCTTCCGTGTGAACCACGATCCAGATAGCACATCACCAAGGCCCCTTGCAAAGCAGGAAGTTTCACAGTATGTGAGAATTAGAACGATGAAACAGTGCTGCAGGGCCTGTTGTGCTTGACAAGCAAACGACGCAATGGTCAAGTGTGATTTTCGACATTGTGAGTTCGACCTGGAGCGCAGATGAAAATCCGGGAGTTAGTCACGGTCCTGGACGGGCATATCATTGTGGATAGCCACGATCATGAATCCGATTTTCCCATTGGGGGAGCCGCGGATCTCATGAGCGACGTTCTCGCCTTCGGCGCAGAGGGCATGGTGCTTATGACAGGCCTGACCAATCCTCAGGTAGTGCGTACAGCGGAAATGGCCGGAATCGAGGTAGTCGTGTTTGTCCGCGATAAGACGCCGCCTCCGGAAACTATCGAATTGGCCAGAGAATCCGGTATTACGCTCATTCGAGTGGGTTACACAATGTACGAAGCGTGCGGACGGTTGTACCAGGCAGGCCTGCCCGGGAGAGGCCCCGTGAAAATCGAGAGAGGTTCCTGGTGATCATCGAAACTCAAAACATAACGAAAGTCCAGGAGCTGATCTACACCACGAGAGTGGAAAATGTTATGGCCCGCAAGGTGATCACCGTGACTCCTTCCATGACCGTGAATGAGGTCAAAGAGCTCATGCGGGCCAAAAGAATCTCCGGCGTCCCTGTCATGGAAGGCGACAGGATGGTGGGGATCATAAGCATGACCGACGTGATCGACGTCACGGTACGGGGACAGTTGCACGAGCCCTCGGGTCAACACATGACGACTCAGGTAAAATCCATCCTCAAGGATGCCTCCGTGATCGAGGCGGTGAGCAACCTCGACCGCGAGGGCTTCGGCAGACTTCCGGTGGTCGATCAGGGCGGCAAGCTTGTCGGGATTGTGACGACCGGCACGATCATTCGGGCATTGCTCAAAGAAATGGATGTCAGCTTTCAGAAGAAGGAAGCGGAAAAGCTCCAGTCTTACCGAGCCCGACACATTTTCGAGGATATCGAGTCGGACGACACGAGCGTGATTCTGCGGTTCACCGTGAGCGAAAGGGACTTCGACAACGCGGGCAAAGCCTCGAGCCAGATCAAGAAATCTCTCCAGCGCCTCGGTGTGGCCCCCCCGATCGTTCGGCGGGTGTCGGTGGCGGTGTACGAGGCGGAAATGAACCTGGTGATTCATACGGATGTGGGTGGAATTATTACCGTCGATGTGCGGAAGGATCGCCTGAAAGTGTCCGCAGTGGATCACGGTCCCGGTATCGAGGATCTTACCAAGGTGCTCCAACCAGGGTACTCTACTGCTCCGCCGTGGATACGTGAGATGGGGTTCGGGGCAGGGATGGGCCTTGCGAACATCAAGCGCTGCTCGGACATGATGAAGCTGCTGTCTGGTCCTGGAGCGGGAACACGACTTGATATCGAATTTCTATTTCGGGACAGAGCCTCCCTGCCAGTGGGCTAAAAACATCCCTCGCTGCGAGGCAAAAAAGTCTTGACAAGGGACCCAGGATGACTGAGAATTAAACGGTTTGTGAACCAAGCACCAGTTTGAAATCCCTCCGCATCATTGAGGCAGTTCAGGCCAGTCAGGTAAGGCGCCATTCTGTCGCCCACTGATCGAGCCGGAGAAGCAGGATGATCGATAGCTACCTACCAGCCCTTCTGATATTTCTGGTCTCAGCGTTTATAGGCGTGGCCATCATAGTTCTCTCCTCACTTCTTTCAACAAAAGATCCTACGCCGGTGAAGCTCATGCCGTACGAGTGCGGCATGGATCCAATAGGTAACGCACGAAGGCGTTTTCCCGTCAGATTTTTCATCATAGGTATGCTTTTTGTCATCTTCGACATAGAAATCATCTTCATGTTTCCCTGGGCGAAGATTTATGACAAGCTTATGGTGTTTGGGTTTATAGAAATGCTCATATTCGTGCTCGTTCTCCTGGCGGGTCTCGTCTACGTTTGGAAAAAAGGTGCCCTCGAATGGGAATAGAACGTCACTTGAATGACACCGTTCACGTTACGAACCTGGAGTGGTTCGTGAACTGGGCGCGGAAATCCTCCATGTGGCCTCTCGGCTTCGGATTGGCGTGCTGCGCTCTTGAGATGATAGCAACCTTTGTCAGCAGATACGATTTGTCCCGATTCGGCATGGAAGTCGCACGGCCGTCCCCCCGGCAGGCAGACCTTATGATCGTGTCCGGAACGTGCTCCAAGAAAATGCTGCCAGCAGTTCTCAGGATCTACGAGCAGATGACGGAGCCCAAGTGGGTAATTGCCATGGGCGCGTGTGCCTGCACCGGAGGTATTTACAAAAATTACGCGGTGGTTCAGGGGATTGATCGATACCTCCCCGTTGACGTGTACATTCCCGGCTGTCCCCCTAGACCGGAGGCTCTGCTGGACGGAATTCTTCAACTCCACGCCAAAGTGATGAAAGAGCAGTCTATACGTAATCCTCGCGTGCATCGGATTAAGGGAGCCCGCGTATGAATCAGGAAGCGATTAGAGATAAGCTCATCTCACGGTTTGGACAGGAATCCATCGTAGCTACTGTGCCGTTTCGTGACCAGATCACCGTCACGGTTGTCAAGGAGAAGATCCGCGAAGTCTGTCTCTTCCTGAGAGACGATCCGGACCTGGACTTTAGTTTTCTCTCGTTCGTTGGAGGAGTGGACCGATATCCGGACAAACCGAGATTCGAAGTCGTGTACCAACTCTATTCCCTGAAACATAATCATCGGTTTCGGGTGAAAACAATCCTGGAAGAGCCCGAAAAGGGTATGGCCACTGTGGATTCGGTCACAGATATCTGGCCCACAGCGAACTGGCACGAACGGGAGACCGCTGAAATGTACGGGATGGTTTTCTCCGGGCATCCGGATCCGAGGAAGCTGCTTCTGCCGGATCACTGGGATTGTCATCCGTTGCGCAAGGACTTTCCGATTGAAGGAACGGACGCAGACACGCCGGAACTTCCCAAAGGGGGTAAGACCGAGGTATTGAGCTCATGAGAGAAGCACAACCCCGAACGTTGGACCGGATATCGGAGACGTTCGAATTAAACCTGGGACCGCATCACCCGAGCACACACGGGGTCTTCCGCGCGGTTGTAGACCTGGAAGGCGAGACCGTATTGAACGTTGTGCCGTACCTCGGGTATCTCCACCGTGGATATGAAAAGGCGTGCGAGAACAAGCACTATCACCAGATCATTCCGCTAGCGGAGCGGTGTGACTACATGGGGGCTTCCAGCAATTCGCTCGTCTTCTGCTTGACCGTTGAGAAAATTATCGACGCCGAGGTTCCGGAACGGGCTCAAGTCGTTCGCGTGATGATGGCGGAATTGAGCCGGATTTTCAGCCACCTCTTCTGGTTGGGTACCCACGCCCATGACGTGGGGGCCATGACACCGCTCTTTTACGGCCTCCGTGAGCGAGAAGAAATTATGAATTTGTTCGAGCTCACCGCAGGCGGACGGTTGATGCCCAATTACTTGAGGATCGGAGGCCTCAATCGCGACCTGGAAGAGGGATTTATCGAACGTCTGACAGCGTTCACCAACCATTTCGAGCGACGGGTAGACGAGTACGAAACTCTCCTAACCAAGAATGCCATATATGTAGACAGGACGAAAGGTGTCGGCATCCTTCCGTTGGAAGAAGCCATAGCGCTCGGCGCCAGCGGACCCATGATTCGAGCCTCGGGATTGGCATGGGATGTGCGAAAGAGCCAGCCCTATAGCGGATACGAGCAGTATGATTTCTCGATACCCGTGCAATGGGGCTGCGACGTCTACTCCAGGTACCTGATCCGAGTCCAGGAGATGAGGGAGAGCAACCGCATTCTCAAGCAGGCTCTTGCTAAGCTCCCGGGAGGACCGATCAGGGCTCGCATGCCAGGACTCATTTTTCCTCCGCAGGAAGAGATCTACGAGCGAATGGAAGCGCTCATCCATCATTTCATGCTGGTCGTCGAAGGCCTCAAGCCGCCGGTGTGCGAATACTACGGATGTATCGAGTCCCCTCGAGGCGAGCTGGGTTGCTATATTATCAGCGACGGCGGACCCAAGCCCTTGCGGCTCAAATGGAGAGCCCCCGCCTTCGTGAACCTCGAAACCCTTGCCCTGATGTCGAAGGGACACCTATTCGCCGACTTGATAGCCATACTGTCCAGTGTGGATATCGTCTTGGCGGAAGTTGACCGTTAGGTCAGTGTCGAGGAGCTTTGATGACACTCGCTGAAGTGGTGAAGGCCTTGAATCTTGAGGTGCGGGCCGGAAATTCGGAGTTGGATCGTGAAGTGACGGGAGGCTACGCGAGCGACCTGCTCAGCGACGTTATTGCCGGAGCAACGGAGGGAGATCTCTGGATCACGCTCCAGTTGCACCAAAACATCGTTGCAGTGGCCTTTCTCAACAATCTCGCGGGAATCCTAATTGTGGGCGGCAGAGAGCCCGATCCGGATACCCTGGAAAAGGCCGAAGATCAGAGCGTTCCCATTATGGTGACTCCTCTGAAAACCTACGAAGTCGCCGGGAAGCTCTACGAGATGGGGATTCGGAGACGGGGGTAATACCCCGCGGCGCATCCCAGGCTCCGGTTTGGGGTCGAAACACGGAACCTCGCCGAATTTACCCGGGAGCGCCGGGAGCGTCGCTGAAGCGGCACGAGAGGCGAACTGGACGATCTTCGAACGTACAGACTCGATCTTCACATACATACGGTATTGTCTCCGTGCACTGAGATCGCAGATATGACCCCCAGGGCCATTGTCGAGATCGCGGTGAAACGGGGACTGGACGTGATTGCCATTTGCGACCACAATTCTGCGAGGAATACCGCCGCCACCAGGCGAGCAGCTACAGGCACGAGGCTGCTGGTGGTGCCTGGTATGGAAATCACGTCCTCCGAGGAAGTTCACCTCGTGGGGTTGTTCCCGTCAGATGAGGCTGCGGCTGCTGCTCAGGAAGAAGTATATGCCCGCCTGATCGGGCAAAATGACGAAGAAGTGTTCGGTTATCAGGTAGTGGCAAACGAATTTGACGAAGTGGTAGACCTTGACCAGAGGCTCTTGATAGGTGCTACCACGTTGAGCACGGAGAAAGTGGTTGCGCTGATTCACGGATGTGGCGGAGTCGCGGTTGCGGCCCATGTGGATCGGTCCGGCTTCGGCATATTCGGACAGCTCGGGTTCATTCCCGAAGGCCTGAAGCTGGACGCTCTGGAAGTATCCAAGCGCTCGACCTACGAATCAGTGCGGGCTGCCTATCCGCAGGCGCGCAATCATGTGCTGATCACGTCCTCGGACGCACACTATCCGGAGGACATAGGGATCGTTTCAACGACAGCACTTATGGCTGCACCTACGTTCGAGGAATTGACCAAGGCGCTGGCGGGCAGAGATGGGAGGCTTATCGAGGGGGGATGCGTGTCGTGACCACGTTCGGGGACATGCATAGGACGCCGTATGGAGGATCTTTCGCTGCACATTCTGGATGTGGCTGAGAACTGCATCACCGCAGGAGCGAGCCTCGTGGAGATAACAGTGGAGGAAGATGTGGCGGAGGATAAGCTTGTGATAACCGTTCGTGATAACGGACGCGGAATGGATCCGGACTTTGTCAGCCGAGTACTGGATCCGTTCACCACGACACGGACGACTCGGAAAGTGGGGCTCGGATTGTCCCTGTTCCAGCAGTCGGCGCAAGAGGCGGACGGCGATCTTGCGGTTGAGTCCGCGCTCGGAATGGGGACCACGGTTACTGCGTCCATGCGACACTCGCATATAGACCGGAAGCCCATGGGCGACATGGCCGAGACCATGGTGACACTGATCGAAGGTAACCCGGAGATCGATTTTGTGTACACGCACAGGAGAAACAACCGGGAGTATGTGCTGGACACGAGGGAGCTCAGACCTGATCTGGAGGAGCTTCCGTTGAACAATCCCGGCATTCTCCAGCTAATTCGGGACAATGTGAAAGAAGGTATTGACGAGGTGGCAAAAGGCCTCGCCAGATAAGGGAGAAACTGCAAAGTGGAAGAAAGAGACGCCATACTCAAGAAGAAGGCCAAGTCGGCAGTACCAGCTCTGGAATGGGAAGAGCTCGAGAAATTGGATCCTATAATTGACAAGTATGCTGGTAATCCAGGCTATCTCATTCCAGCCCTGAAGGAGGCGCAGGATCTGTTCGGGTACGTTCCCATGGAGGTCCAGCGATACCTTGCTTCCGGCCTTGCAATCCCAGCATCGCACATTTACGGGGTGGTCACCTTCTATTCGTTCTTTACTATCGAGCCCCGAGGACGGCACGTGATCCGACTCTGCCTGGGGACGGCGTGCTACGTGAAGGGGTCCAAGGAGATACTCGACGTGATCCGCAGGGAAGTCGGTATCGAGGTCGGCGAAACCAGTGCAGATGGAAGGTTCACTCTGGAAGCCGTGAGATGTCTGGGAGCGTGTGGTCTGGCACCGGTCTTTCTCGTGGGAGAAGACACCCACGGAAACGTGCAGCCAAAGGACACGATTAAGATCCTCGACGGATATCAGTAATCTTGGGCACGGAGGATCCTGCCAGGGAGACGCCCCCCGGAGTAGAGCAAACGTATGTTCCAGGAGGAAGAATCGTGCCAAAGATCACGGTACACGATTTGAAGAAGATCAAAGAGCGTGAGCGAAAGAGAATGATCCTTCGCGAAGGTGAGTTCCGAGCCAAGATCACGGTACATATGGGGACGTGTGGCATCGCAGCCGGAGCGAGAGACATCATGAGCGTAATCCGCGAGGAGATTGCCAGGCGCGATGCGTCCGATGTGATGTTGACGAATTCCGGATGTGCCGGTTTGTGCGCAAAGGAGCCCATGATGACCGTCGAGGTGGCGGATCAGGCTCCCGTGAAATACGTGTTGCTCAACAAGGAAAAGGCCTTACGGATTTTTGCAGAGCATGTGGTGGACGGCAAGCCCGTGCAGGAATATGCTCTCGCAATGGGAAGCGAGACCGTGGCAACCTGAGCGGGAAGTCCGCGGGAGCAAGAGCTACAGCCCGGGACCACAAGACGTTCGTGGACCGGGAGGAGAGATAAGGATGAGCGTTAGTCCCGGCTATAGAATGCAATTCATGATGTGCGCCGGCACAGGATGCATAGCGAGCGGATCTCTCGCCGTCAAGGAGGCGCTGGAGCGCGAGCTGGCCAAGAGGCATCTCTCGGATGAGGTCGAGATCGTGATGACCGGGTGCAATGGCTTCTGCGCCATGGGGCCTCTGGTCGTCGTGTATCCCGACGGCGTCTTCTACAATCAGGTCAAGCCCGAGCATGCCCCGTTGATCGTGGAGGAGCACGTACTCAAGGGCAGATTAGTAGAGCAGCTCTTGTTCAAAGAGGCTGCCGCCAAGGCCGAAGTGCCTTTGATGAGGGACATCGGATTCTTCGGGCTCCAGAGACTCATCGTACTGCGTAACCGCGGGCTAATTGATGCAGAGAGCATAGACGAGGCCATTGCCCGAGACGGGTACGCCGCGTTGGCCAAGGCGCTTCTGGAGATGACTCCCGAGCAGGTTATCGAGGAAGTGAAGAAATCCGGCCTGAGAGGCCGGGGCGGCGGCGGATTTCCCACGGGGCTCAAGTGGGAAGAATGTCGTCGGTACAACAGCTTTCCCAAGTACACCATATGCAATGGTGACGAAGGCGACCCAGGCGCGTTTATGGATAGATCGGTCATGGAAGGGGATCCGCACTCGGTGCTGGAGGGAATGGCCATATCCGGCTACGCCATTGGCGCCAACCAAGGGTACATCTATGTGCGCGCTGAGTATCCCCTCGCCATCCAGAGGCTCGAAAAGGCGATCAACGATGCCCGGGAGTACGGCCTGTTGGGCAAGAATATTCTGGGAAGCGGGTTTGATTTCGATATCGGCATCGCTCCAGGGGCGGGAGCGTTCGTCTGCGGGGAATCCACTGCTCTGATGTACTCTATCGAAGGCAAGCGCGGCATGCCGCGAATCAAGCCACCGCGGAGCGCTGAGGCCGGTCTGTGGAACCAGCCCACGAATCTTAATAATGTGGAGACCTTTGCCAACATCAATCCTATCATACTCAACGGAGGCGAATGGTTCGCTTCTATCGGAACCGAAGGGAGCAAAGGAACCAAGGTGTTCGCCCTTACCGGCGCAGTAACCAACGTGGGGCTCGTGGAAGTCCCCATGGGCACCACCCTCAAAACGCTGATTTTCGACATCGGCGGTGGTGTCCCAAAGAAGAGAAAATTCAAGGCAGCTCAGATCGGTGGCCCCTCCGGGGGGTGTATTCCCGCGGGCAGTGAGGACGTGGAGATCGATTACGAGTCCCTCTACGATGCCGGCGCCATGATGGGATCCGGCGGTGTCGTGGTAATGGACGATTCCACGTGCATGGTCGACACAGCCAAATTTTTCACGGGCTTCTGCGTCGACGAATCCTGCGGCAAATGCACGCCGTGCCGGGAAGGCCTCAAGGTCATGCTCGACAAGCTTACGGACATTTGCGAAGGGCGAGGCCAGGAAGGTGACGTGGAGTTTCTTATCTGGCTGGGACACCATATCAACAACACTTCCCATTGTGGACTGGGAAAGAGCGCAGCCAACCCTGTTCTCTCGACGATTAGCCATTTCAGGCATGAGTACGACGCTCATATACGGGACAAGCATTGTCCTGCGCTCGTGTGTCCTGATCTCATAGACTTCGTGGTCATAGAGGAAAAGTGTAAGATGTGTGGTTTGTGCTACCGCAACTGTCCCTCGGGCGCTATCACGTGGGAAAAGAAGCAGGTAGCCAGAATCGACCTCAACAAGTGTACCCGGTGCCGCACGTGCATCATGAACTGTAGGTTCGGAGCGATCAGATAATCTCGGCTTGCACTGCCGTCCGTTTGCCGGCGGTTGACGAACGGCATTGAAAGCAGATACCTAATCTTCGAATGCGAGTGAATTTCTATGGTTACTTTGACCATCGACGGTGTTGAAGTCTCTGTCGAACGTGGAGCCACTATCCTGGAGGCCGCTCAAAAAGCCGGGATACGAATTCCCACTCTTTGCCACGATAAGCGTCTCATTCCGTATGGCTCATGCCGCCTCTGCATCGTGGAAGTCACGGCCAAAGGTCGTACTCGCACTATGCCGGCTTGCTTCAATCCAGCACGGGACGGCATGGAAGTGGCCACCAATACTCCCAAGCTCGTCGAGATCCGAAGAGTGCAGCTTATGCTGCTGCTCAGGTCGCATCCTCTTCTGTGCCCGAGTTGCGACGCTGCAGGGAATTGCCAGCTCCAAAACCTCGTGTACGAATACAAGATCGGGGATCTCCCGTTTTCCAAGGAGAGTCGATATTTTCATGTGGATAACGAGTCGCACTTCATCCGGTTCAACATGAACCTCTGCATACGGTGCGGCATGTGCGTGCGCGTGTGTGACGAGGTTCAGGGAGAGCGGGAGCTGAGCTTCGTGAACAGAGGAATGTTCACGGAGGTCTCGACCGATTTCCAGCGCCCCCTCGCATGCGAGCTCTGCGGTCAATGCGCCTCGATCTGTCCCGTGGGGGCCATATGCTCGAAATGGCTCGTGGGAACCGGGCGCTTGTTCGAATTGAGAAGGACCGATACCACCTGTTCCTTTTGCAGCCTGGGGTGCAGGCTCACAGTGGGTGAGAAAAACAGCAAAATCGTGTACGTGGGATCGCCGGCGGAGAGCCCTAATGAGGGGAACCTGTGCGTAAAAGGGCGATACGGATGGCCGTACATATACTCGGATACTCGCCTGAGGAAGCCTTTGATCCGAAAGGACGGCTCGCTGGTCGAGACGGATTGGGCGGAGGCGCTCCAATTCGTAGCCGGGCGCTTCAAGGCGCTGAGGACGGAGCACGGAGGCTCCAAGCTCGCTGCCCTTGGCTCGGCGAGGCTTACCAATGAAGAAGCCTACGTGCTCAACCGCTTCGTGCGAACCGTGCTCGAATCCCCGAACCTGGATCACTCGGGCGGCTATACCTATCGAAGCTTGACCGATGCTCTGCGTCCCATGCTTGGATACGCAGCAGGCGCGAATTCCATCAGGGAGATCAGGAAAGCCGACGTCATTGTTCTCTTCGGAGCGGACCTCAACGAAACTCACCCGGTTGCGAAGAATGAGGTCATCCTCGCTCATGGTCGCAAACGGGCCAAAATCATAGTCGTGGACTCTGTACGGACGAAGCTCGCGGAACGCATGGGCAGTACGTTCCTGCCTGTTCCACCGGGTTACGAGCATCTCATTGCATACGCCATGCTCAAATGGATCGTTGACGAGGAGCGGTTCGACAAGAAAGCCCTAGATTTGAAGGCCGAGGGTTTTGACGATCTGGTGGCTTCGCTGAGCGATTACACCGTGGAGCGGGTGGCACGTCTTACCAACAATGATCCGGAGGTAATCAGAGCTGCCGCCCAGGCATACGCCGAAGCTGAGCACGCCACGTTGATTCTCACGACAGGGATGAATCGTGTGGCTCACAACGGAGAGCTGGCCCAGGCTGCAGCGAATTTGGCGCTTGTCACGGGGAGGATCGGGAAGGAAGCTTGTGGCCTTCACGTACTAGGCGAGAAGGCAAATTCCCAGGGGGCAGTGGATATGGGATTGACCCCGGATTTCCTCCCGGGTCTTCACTCCATAACAGACGAAGCGGCCAGGGAGAAATTCTCTCAGGCCTGGGACGCTGCGATCCCCGAAAATCCAGGACTGGGTGCGCGGGAGATACTCGAAAGCGCAGAACAGGGGGAGATAAAAGGCCTGTACGTGGTGGGCGAGAACCCCGTGGAAACGTATCCTGACCGTGGGCAGGTAGAGCGAGCGTTGTGCAAGCTTGAATTTCTCGTCGTTCAGGACATGTTCCTTACTCCCACAGCGCAGTTGGCTCATGCCGTGCTCCCCGTCAGCTCATTCGCCGGGAAATCCGGTACATATACGACTGCGGACCGGCGGATCCAGCGGCTGGCCCCGGCCACAGACGAACATCGTGCAAAAAGCGATTTGGAGATCTTCGTTGCGCTCGCTACTCTCATGGGGAATCTCTCTCTCACCTATTCCGGTCCCGAGAGAGTAATGGAAGAGATTGCGAGTCTAGTGGACGTATATGGGGGCGTGTCGTACCAAAGGTTGGGAGACCGGGGCATCACGTGGCCCTGCGTCGATTCCGAGGATTCCGGCAAGGAAATGCTGTACGAAGGGGGCTTTCCGTCAGGAAAAGCCCGGCTCGTTCCGGCTCCGGCCATTATGAGCCCCGCGCCGGAAGCACTTCCTCTGTTCCTGGTCCCCGGGATATTGAAGTTTCATTCGGGGTCGATGTCACGTCGTAGCGCTTCACTGATGGAGGTGGCCTCAGAGGCTACCGCGGAGATGAGCCCCAAGGATCTCAAATTGCTCGGTCTGAAGGACGGACAGGCCATACGGATCAGCAACGCCAATGGCGCTTCGACTGAGCTCACAGTGAAGGCTTCCCGCCGCGCCTTACCGGGAACGGTCATTGTTCCCTATCATTTCGGTGAGCTGAAACTAAATGCTTTCCTCCAGTGGGGAGAGTCCGCTGTGAACGTGAAGGTGGAAAAGGTATAGATACCGGCGAGGTTTTACGTATGGAAGGCACGATTCCGGCAGTGATATTCCTGATTATTAAAATCCTGATCTTCATCGGGGCAGTATTGACCTTTGTCGCATACCTCACCCTGCTAGAGCGCAAAGTCCTTGGGTGGATCCAGGTGAGGCTCGGACCGAACCGCGTCGGGCCGTGGGGGTTGCTTCAGCCGCTTGCAGACGGGGCAAAGCTCTTGCTGAAGGAGGAGATAACGGTCTCTGGAGCGAACAAGTTCATTTACGTGCTCGCTCCCCTCATTGTCGTGACATGCGCTTTGACACCTTTTGCAGTGATACCGTTCGCACAGGGATTGGGTCTGGATAGGATCCTGGGACCGGCCGCAGACCAGTACGGCCTGAACCAGGGCGTGATCTCGGACATGAACGTGGGAATCCTGTTCATCTTTGCCGTAACGTCCCTGGGTGCCTACGGTGTCATACTTGGCGGTTGGTCCTCCAACAACAAGTATTCGCTCATGGGGGCGATACGAGCCGGGGCACAGATGATCAGCTATGAGCTGGGCCTGGCCCTGGCAGTCATAGGCGTGCTCATGCTGGCAGGGACTTTGAGCCTTGTTGAAATCGTGCAATCCCAGGACGCAATTTGGAAGTGGTATGTTTTCCGGCAGCCTCTCGGGTTCCTCCTGCTGCTTATAGCGGGATCGGCAGACATAGGGCGCACGCCTTTCGATTTGCTGGAGTGCGAAAACGAGCTGGTGGCTGGCTACCAGACAGAATATAGCTCAATGAAATTCGGGCTGTTTTACCTGGGAGAGTACGCGCATCTGCTGTTCATGAGCTCCCTTATTACGACCCTTTACTTTGGGGGATGGCAGGGACCTGTGCTTCCCCCGGTGGTTTGGTTCCTGCTCAAGACGTTTTTCTGGGTGTTCGTGTTCGTATGGATTCGTGGGACGTACCCGAGATTGCGGTATGACAGAGTCATGAGCTTGGGCTGGAAGGTTCTGGTACCGGCCGGACTTTTCAACATTATGCTCACTGCCTTCCTCTACACCCTGTGGCTTCAGCGCCACGTAGGATGAGGACATCGGCAATGGATCCTACTTGTGCACGGACAGTGTGCCCAACCATACGTGAGGACGGAGAAAAATGATCAAACCCCTTCTTCAGGGACTCAAGCTGACACTGGATTACTTCTTCAGCCCCAAAATCACTCTCCGATATCCGGAGGAGAAGTGGGACGTTGCACCCCGTTGGAGGGGCCGGCACGTCCTGACGAAGCATGCGTCGGGAAAGATCAAATGTGTCGCTTGCATGCTCTGCGCCACCGTGTGCCCGGCGCAGTGTATCTACATCGAGGGAGCGGCTGAGCCGGACAACAGGAAGTATCCGGAGAAATATGTGATCGATCTGGGACGATGCATCTTTTGCGGCTATTGCGTAGAGGTGTGCCCGAAAGAAGCCATTGAGATGACGACGGAATACGAGATCTCGGCTTACAGCCGCGAGGGGCTGATTCTCGACAAAGAGCAGCTTCTGGAGCCTCCGCAACCGAGATACGAGGTCAAGAAGAAGGTGGCAAGCTGAGAGAAGAGCACACGTTGTCGCAACGTGACGAGGGATCTCCAGGTGCGTGGTCGAGTGACAAAGGATCATGGCAGACCGAACTGGCGGCCAAGCATGTGCTGTAGCCCGCGGTGCTGTGGACCTTCGGGACCGCTACGCACACGGATGAATAGGTAAACACGTAAGTAGGTGAGTAGGTAAACACATTTGGGAATGACTCTGACGGACGGGTGCAGGAGATCTTCCACTCCTCTCTGGTTGATCCTAGTCGAGCGTCGCCCATAGTGGAGTCGATGCGGACTGGGCCGTCGAGCGGCCCTGAGGGACAGCGGTGGCAGCGGGACAGTTCAGTCCGTCGATGGAGGTATGTATACCCTGATGGAAGCGGTGCTGTTTTATGTACTGGCCGTAATCGTAACGGTCTCGGCACTTTGTGTGGTTTTTCTCCGCAGACCTGTTCATAACGTCGTCTTCATGATTCTTGCAATGGTCAGCCTCGCGGGCCTGTTCCTCATGCTGAAGGCCGAATTCGTGGCCATGGTACAGCTCGTGGTGTACGCTGGAGCTGTGATGGTCCTCTTCCTCTTCGTGATCATGCTTCTGAATCTTGGTCCCACGATCTTCCAGGCGGACGCGAAGTCGGCACGCTGGTGGATAGGGGCAGTCCTGGCACTGGGTGTGCTCACGATGATCGGGCCTGTCCTGACCGCGGTGATTCCGAGGGCGCCTCAGATAGGCGCCCCCGCGGCGGTGCCCGAGATGAGCAATACGGAGATATTGGCCAGGGAGCTGTTCACGACATACCTGCTCCCCTTTGAAATCGTCTCCATACTCTTGCTGGCAGCGATAGTGGGCGCGGTGATCCTTGCGCGGAAGAGGTCCACAGGGGCGACGAAGGGATAGAGTCCCTCTCTCTCCAATTTGACATGGGATGAACACAAATGATCACGTTGGAACACTACCTATTCTTGTCTGCTCTGCTGTTTACTATAGGGATGATCGGAGTGATGATCCGCAGAAATGTGATCGTCATCCTCATGTCCCTCGAGCTGATGCTCAACGCGGTTAACCTGAGCTTCGTGGCTTTTTCCCACATTCTGAACTCCATGGAAGGACAGGTGTTTGTTCTCTTCACCATGGTGGTGGCCGCCGCTGAGGTTGCTGTGGGACTGGCAATAGCGGTAGCCATCTTCCGGGAGAAGGGCACTGCGAACGTGAACGAAATGAGTCTCATGAAGTGGTAAGCGAAACCGCGGGCATGGACCGGCGCCAAATCGAGCATGATGTCCCGCACTATCGCATTGGGAGCCTGGAATGATTGATCTGGTCTGGCTGATACCTGTTTTCCCTTTGATCGGATTTGCGATCAACGGGCTAATCGGCAAAGCGTTCTCGGAAAAGGCCATCGGATGGATAGGATCCTTATCCGTAGGAGCTTCCTTTGTCATAGCCGTGTCGATTTTCCTGGAGCTTCTCGGAATGGATCCGGGCTCTCGCTCCGTCCAAAAAGTGGTGTACACCTGGATCATCTCTGGAGATCTGAAAGCACCCATTGGATTTCTCGTTGATCCTCTCAGCACGGTCATGATGCTCGTCGTCAGTGGCGTTGGCTTCATCATTCACGTGTACTCCATAGGGTACATGCACGGAGAGCTAGGATTCCGACGCTTCTTTGCCTACCTGAACCTCTTCGTGTTCAACATGCTCATCCTGGTGGCGAGCAACAACTTTCTTCTGTTTTTCGTGGGCTGGGAGGGGGTCGGCCTGTGCTCGTACCTGCTCATCGGCTATTATTATGAGAAGAAGTCTGCTGCCGATGCCGGAAAGAAGGCCTTCGTCGTAAACCGGGTAGGTGATTTCGGGTTCCTTATCGGGATGTTCCTCATCTTTGTCACTTTCGGAACATTCGATTTCACTCAGGTTTTCTCGGAAGCCCACGCTAAGCTGGCACAGGGAGGGCTGCTGGTCACCCTGATCACTCTTCTCCTCTTCGTCGGCGCCACGGGAAAATCTGCTCAGATCCCGCTGTACACATGGCTCCCCGACGCGATGGAGGGCCCCACACCGGTCAGCGCGCTGATCCATGCCGCCACGATGGTTACCGCGGGTGTGTACATGGTTGCCCGCTGCAGCATCCTCTTCGCGATGGCGCCTATCTCGCTTTCGGTCGTGGCAGTTATTGGCGCAGCCACTGCATTCTATGCGGCTACCATAGGCATCACGCAATTCGACATCAAGCGGGTCCTGGCATATTCCACCATCAGCCAGTTGGGATACATGTTCCTGGCATGCGGCGTCGGCGCCTTCGCCACGGGCATATTTCATCTCATGACCCACGCCTTTTTCAAGGCCCTGCTCTTCCTCGCTGCCGGCAGCGTGATGCACGCGATGAGCGGCGAGCTGGATATGCGCAAAATGGGGGCTTTGAAGAGTCACCTGCCGCATACCCATTGGACCTATCTCTTCGGGACGTTGGCCATTGCGGGTATCCTGCCCTTCGCAGGCTTTTTCAGCAAAGATGAGATCCTCTTTTTTGCCTTCGAGCGCGGCGGGGGGTTCTGGATCGTTGGCGCAGTTGCTGCCCTCATGACCTCCTTTTACATGTTTAGGTCGGTCTTTATGACCTTTTACGGGGAATCCCGCGTGGAGCCTGAAGCTGCCCATCACTTGCACGAGTCTCCTCCGATCATGACCGTACCGCTGATGATACTCGCTGTGCTATCACTGGTGGGAGGATTCGTCGGAATCCCCATACTGAAGGGGTGGCACGTGTTCGGCGATTTTCTGGCCCCGGTCTTTGCCCCTGCAGAAGCCGTTCTCAAGGGCGGCCACGCGGCTGGGCATCACAGCGTGGCCCTGGAATTGACCCTCATGGGCGTGTCCCTTGCCATTGCCATTGCGGGGTTCTTCTACGCGCGTTGGATGTACCTCACCGAGCCCGGGGCAGCTCAAAGAATGGTGGAGAGATTTCCGGGACTGCACAAGCTCGTGTACAACAAGTACTGGGTTGATGAGATTTACGACATCTTGTTCGTTAACTCGATTGTGCGATTCTCCCAGTTTCTCTGGAGAATGTTTGACGACGCGGTGATCGACGGCATCGTCAACGGAACAGCGCGCATAGTCAGCGGCTGGGGCGCCGTCCTGCGAAGGCTTCAGTCGGGTGTTGTCAAGGATTATGCACTCTCGATCCTGGTAGGGGTCGTTTTTGTCATCGGTTATCTCGTCCTGCGATAGGACATGGAGGAATTCCTCTCATGGAGAACGTTTCCTTCCCCGTACTCAGTTACACGACGTTCCTTCCCCTGGTTGGCGCGGTAATTCTCCTCTTCATTAATAGGGAGAGTAGAGAAACCATGCGCTGGATAGCTCTGGTGTTCATGTTGGCGGACTTTGCGGTGAGCCTCGCCGCGTATTTCATGTTCGATTCTTCAACCGCAACCATGCAACTGGTTGAGAGCCATCCGTGGGTCAGGGATTGGGGGATCTCTTACAAGCTTGGTATTGACGGAATAAGCCTCTTTCTCGTCTTGCTTACGACGTTTCTCGGCCCAATCTGTGTCTTGGCCGCATGGGACGACATCCAACACAGGGTCAAGGAGTTTCTCATCTCGCTGCTCGTTTTGCAGACGGGAATGATCGGTGTATTCTTGGCTCTCGATCTCTTCCTCTTTTACGTTTTCTGGGAGATTATGCTCATCCCCATGTATCTCCTCATAGGAGTGTGGGGCAATCCCGCCAGGAGATTGTACGCTGCCATAAAGTTCGTGCTCTACACTGTTGTGGGAAGCCTCCTGATGCTTGTCGCAATTCTGGCCCTGTATTTCATGGCCGGAGCAGGCGGGGAAGGGTACACGTTTGATCTACTCAAGCTCTACGAATTCCCTGTTCCCACCCACGCTCAATACTGGATGTTCCTTGCTTTCTTCCTGGCATTCGCCATCAAGGTGCCCATGTTCCCCTTCCACACATGGCTCCCTGACGCGCACACCGAGGCTCCCACCGTAGGGAGCGTGATGCTGGCAGCAGTCCTGCTCAAGATGGGAACGTACGGATTCATCCGGTACGCTATTCCGCTTTTTCCCAATGCTGCTCTGGATGCAGCCTGGTGGATTTGCCTTCTCGCAGTGATCGGAATCATATACGGCGCCTGGGTGGCCATGGTGCAGGCGGATGTGAAGCGGCTCGTCGCCTTTTCCAGTGTCAGCCACCTGGGGTTCGTCATGCTGGGGATGTTTGCCTTTACCGCTCAAGGGGTGGAGGGGAGCATCATCCAGATGGTGAATCATGGCTTGAGCACAGGCGCTCTGTTTCTTATCGTCGGCATGATCTATGAACGGCGACACACCCGCTTGATAGCCGAGTACGGCGGGATCTCGAAAGTCATGCCGATGTACGCTGTATTCTTTATGATTTTCACTCTCTCCTCCGTTGGGCTCCCTGGGCTCAACGGATTTGTGGGAGAATTCCTCATTCTCGTTGGCACCTTCAAAGTCTATCCGTGGTACGCTGTGTTCGGGGCTACGGGGGTAATCTTTGCCGCAGTGTACATGCTCTGGATGTTCCAGCGCGTGATGTTCGGAGAAGTGACCAACCCGAAGAACCTGTCGCTCAAAGATCTCAGCGGGAGGGAGTTTGTGATTCTGGCTCCGATCGTGGTGTTTTGTGTTTGGATCGGCGTGTACCCGAACACGTTTCTCAAGCCCATGGAGCCCTCGGTGAAGAATTTCATCCAGGTGGTTGAAAAGAAGAGAGCGGCCGTTTTGGACCTGGAAAAGGCGAAACAGAAGTCAGCCGGTATTGGGGCGACAATTGCCGTGACATCATCACACGAGACGATCGGCCGCTGATAGCGAGAGATTACGCGGATTAGGAGCGAAGTGTATGATCCCAGTTCCCGAGATCAATCTAGGAGGCATTCTGCCGGCGGTCATTCTTGGTATTGCTGGCGTTGTGGTCCTCATCGTGGGCTTATTCATCCGGAAGGGTGCGATAACGGTTCCCGCCATCATAAGTGTGGTCGGAGTCCTGATAGCAGGAATGGCCAACGGTCCTCTGCGAACGGCCAATCAGGAGCCTTTCTCAGGTCTGGTGGTAGTGGATGCATACACCTGGTTCTTCAACCTTCTGATTCTTTTCGCCACTGGTCTTACTGCCTTAATCTCGGTAAGATACATGGCTGACGATGAATTGCAGCTCCCCGAATATTTCGTGCTGCTTCTTTTTGCAGCGGTGGGCATGATGTTCATGGTGTCCGGAAACCATTTGCTCACCATATTCGTAGGCTTGGAGACCCTTTCCATGAGCGTATACATCCTCACGGGCGTTCTTCCGGGTAACCAGAAGTCCAATGAGGGTGCTTTGAAGTATCTCGTGCTTGGGGGCTTTTCCAGCGCTATCTTCCTCTATGGTGCAGCGCTGCTTTACGGATCCGCCGGTTCCCTGGGGCTGCCAGCGATCATGAAATACATGCAGTCGGGCAATGCGTCGTCTCTGGCATTTGTGGGCACTGGACTGCTGCTCATCGGCTTCGGGTTCAAGGTCGGGGCGGTCCCCTTTCACATGTGGACGCCC
>CAYZET010000049.1:0-18710 GCA_964477215.1 uncultured Syntrophaceae bacterium
GCGTTGCGGGAACAGAGCCCGATAGCCCGTACTATAAACGGGAGCTATCGAGTCCGACTTTCCTGGAGCTTCGCACGACAAAGAAGGAGCTGAGTGTATGGATACCTGGAGCTTCGGCTTGACGATCACGATTGTAGGTGCCGGCGGCACTTTTGTCACCCTGGGTATTCTCATCGGCGTGATGAGCTTACTCAAGAAAATCTTCCCCGTGTCCACCGGATCCGACTCCCGGACAAGCTGAGAGAGGAGGCTGTGTATGCTGGATAGCTTGCTAGTCGGGTTATCGGGTCTGTCTGAGGGAGTGGTGCACCTTTCTCGGCACGGGCTTCCGAATGTGGTCATGATTTGCATATCGGCAATCTTGTTTTACCTGGCAGTCAAGAAGGGGGTGGAGCCCCTCCTTCTGTTGCCCATTGGCTTCGGCTGTCTCCTGGTAAACATTCCCTTGAGCGAGCTCATGGAGACAGGGGGACTGCTCAGATTTCTATACGATATCGGTATCGCGACGGAGATCTTCCCGCTCCTCATTTTCGTGGGAATAGGGGCAATGACGGATTTCACGCCGTTGTTGGAAGACCCCAAGATTCTCCTGTTCGGAGCTGCAGGTCAATTCGGGATCTTCATAACCTTGCTCTTGGCGCTTGCAGTAGGGTTTGCCGAGTTGGAGGCTGTTTGCATCGGGATCATAGGTGCGTGTGACGGTCCCACGGCGATCTACGTCACCTCTCAGTACGCTCCTCACCTCCTGGGGCCGGTTTCCGTTGCGGCGTACAGCTACATGTCGCTGGTACCGATCATCCAACCCCCCATTATGAGGGCTCTGACCAGCGACAAGGAACGTACAGTAAAGATGGCGATGCCAAAGAAGGCGACCGTGTCTCCTCGCACGCGACTTCTCTTCCCCGTGGTTGTTACCGTTGCCACCGGCTTGATTGCGCCCAAAGGCTTGCCACTGATTGGGACCATCATGCTCGGAAATTTCATGAAGGAAAGCGGTGTGGTCGGCCGGCTTACCCATGCCTCGGAGAATGAGATCGCAAATATTGTCACTCTCTTCCTTGGGCTGGCAATCGGTGCGACCATGGATGGTCATGTTTTCCTGAAGTACCAAACCCTGGCAATCTTCGCGCTGGGGTTCCTGGCAATCTGCGTGGACACAGCAGCCGGCGTGCTCCTCGGGAAACTGATGTGCCGACTGACCGGCTGGAAGGTCAATCCGCTGGTGGGGGCAGCGGGAATATCGGCCTATCCCATGGCTGCCCGTGTTTGCCAGACGGTGGGCCAAAAGTTCGACAAGAAAAACTACCTCCTCATGTATGCTATGGGAGCCAACACGGGCGGTCAGATAGGTTCGGTCGTGGCTGCCGCAGTGATGCTGTCTGTCCTGAAAGGTATGGGGCTCATCTAGGGCTTTTCTTTCGTACGCGGGAGGATCTGGAAATACAAGAGCCGGCGGCTTTCGGCCTCCGGCTCTGAGCGGGCCCACGCGTTGTGGTTAACCGTGGGCTCTGGCATGGTACAGCCCCACCACCTCGAAGAGCTGCCAGAAGGCGCCCACGAGGAGGGCAATCCACCCGATAAAGTACGAAATGACGCTGCAGACGTACCAGATTGACGCTACAAAGGATATCTCAACCGGCAATACACTGAAGGCTACCGTTAGAAGGAAGAATAGACCCGACGCACCTACGAGCCCGAACGGTCTTCCGTGGAGCTCACAACCTGCCATTTTACCGAAAAGCGGAGCAATCAATGTCGCAACCGCCAAGATCAGTGTCTCATATATCATGACCATGAAAGGATCCCTCCCTGTTCAACAAGCTCTATCTATAGATGCTAGTCATTAGTGCGGACCCGTCAAGATCCTATCAACAACGTGTAATCGTTTCTTTCTCGGTCTTCGGCCCGCGGCCCTTCCCGATCATGGGAGAGCATGTAGTGGGGGCTTGTAGCCTGCATCTTGAAGAATGGCAGTCCCGCGGAACGCGGGGCTACCCTACATTTGCGGAATACGCCCCCCTGTAGTGCAGTCCCGCGAAGCGCGGGATTCTAGCCTGCATCTTCGGATTTGGTAGTCCCGCGCAGCCCCTGCCGCTATTCCTTTGGTTTGCACATTCCCTGACAATGCCCATTCTATGGTAAGAAATTATGGAGGATACTATGACCGAGCTGGCGTTACAAATGCTTGAGCCAAAAGATAATCGAGGGTTGATCTTAGTCATTACGGGAAACGGAAAGGGAAAGACAAGCGCGGCTCTCGGCCTTGTGCTGCGCTCTATCGGGCACGGTCTTAAGGTCTGCATGATACAATTCATGAAGGGTGACATGTTCGCGGGAGAGATAGAGGCTCTTCGCATGCTCTCTCCCCAGGTGGAGCATCATCTGACGGGGAAGGGATTCTGCGGCATTCAGGGCAACCCCTATCCCCACAAGGAGCACCGTGCCAATGCCCAGGAGGCGATCAAGCTGGCCAAGGAAAAGCTGGTTTCAGGAGCCTTCGATGTCGTCATCTGCGATGAGCTGAACAATGCCCTCAAGCTCAAGCTCGTGGACCTCGACCAGGTGCTGGACCTCATCCAGAGCAAGCCTCCTCTCGTTCACTTGGTTATCACGGGTCGCGATGCCCATCCAGACGTAATCTTGCGAGCAGACACCGTGACCGAAATGCTCGAAATCAAGCATGCATACCGTGAAGGGATCGAGCCGCAGAAAGGGATAGACTATTAGGATGGTGCGTGGGGATCGGAATGCCCTGCGATGATCTGGACTCATGCTCGATTCACGAGGTAGATTCCCCCTGCAACCAGGCCCAGCCCTATCCAGAGGTACAGGGTAAGTGGCTCGCCAAGCAGCAGTCCGCTGAGAATTACTCCGAACAAGGGCGTCAAGAAGGTGAACGCGGACAGGCGGCTCGCCTGGTAACGATGAAGAAGCCAAAACCAGCCGAGATAACTGGCAAAGGCCACTATGACGGTCTGATAGAACAGGGCCGCAACAACGGGCGGAGTGAGCGACACAGGAGCCCCCCACTCAAGAAGCACGAATCCGAGACACAGGACCGGAATGGAGAAAAATAGTTGGGAAAAAAGGGTCTGAAAATGCGTAATCGACGTGTTCCAGACAAACCTCTTGATGTAGATGGTCGTCGCAGCCCAGAGAAAGCCCGCGGCCACCTCCATCAAGTCCCCCACCCAGTGGTTGCTCCCCAATTGTCCAGGGTTTGACCCGAAGACGAGGCACAGGCCGGCAACAGCAAGAATAACCCCGGCAGCCTTCGAGAGACCGAGACGATCGTCCGGCAGAAGCAGGTGCGCAAGCACGGCGGTCCAAACGGGCTGGGTGTAGAGGAAGATGACTGCCCGGGATGCATCGGTAAACTGGAATCCCCAGTAAAGGAATAGGAACTCCACACCGAAGAGGAAGCCGATGGCAACCCCGTGCCTCGTCAAGCCGGAAGGGAGAAAGACTTTCTCCCGCAGGGCAGTGGCATAGCCCCACAGCAGGAAGCTCGCCACGATGGACCGCACCGTTGCAGCGAGAATGGGCGATATCCCCTGGTTACTCACCTTGATGCTGACAATATTCGCGCCCCAAAGCAAGCAAAAGAATGAAAGAGAGAGAACCCCCCCAATCGGGAGGCGCTCGGAAGAATTCTGGGTAAGGCTCAATGCATCTCCGTGGGTGAGTATAGGCTAAGTGCTCCATTTCCTAAATACGGTCACGTAATCTGCCACGACGTAGGGGCACCCCTTGTGGGTGCCCAGGGCGGGCACAAGACCCGCCCCTACAGTGCCAACGATGCGCTCACCACGTACACCGCGGTGCAGATACGGTACCGTATTTGTGCCGTCTACCACTAAGTCTCGGACCGGCGATCACCATAGCCTATTCGGCGCACAATGCCAACCCCAACCCCGCGAATAGAGCGGAAAGCTCTTATGCGCGATGGATCATGACATATTGAATTACTCGAATCTCAGGGCCGTCGCGATATCCAGTTGACTGGCTCTTGACGAGGGGTACATTCCCGCCGCGACACCGATGGCACCTGTGACGACGAGATCGAACAGTATGCTGCCGGAAAGCATGTAGTTTGAGATTGCCACCTCCAAGAAATCCTTGAGCACAATGACGAAGATCACGCCTCCAACGATTCCTATAAGAGCTGCACTGAAGCTCACGATAACGGATTCAATCATGAATTGGGCCTTAATGGAGTCATCTGTGGCACCAAGCGCCTTCCTCAGGCCAATCTCTCTTGTTCTATCCTGTACTGCCCCCAGCATAACGTTGGTGAGCCCCGTTTTTCCCAGAATGAAGATGGCAACAAGCGAAGCGTAGCAAAACAACTTGACAAGAAACATGATCAGGTTGACCCGGTCTACTCTGGATCCGTGATGGACCACGTCGATTCCCTCGGCAAGGCTTGGATGCAAGGCCGCCAATTTGGCCCGTGCTTCTTCTGCTACCTGGCGCACTTTGTCGACACTGTCAACTCTGATCCTCATACGAACAATTTCTCGCTGTTGCCCCAGATGCTGAGTAGCCAGAGAAATGGGAATGAACACAGAGCGTAAGGCCTCGTCATCCTGGGGCCCTCCTAGAACGCCGACTACGGTGTATCGATATCCCAGCACGTCGATGGCGGACCCCACTGGGTCTCTATTGCCATACATTTCCCGAGCCACATCCGCACCAATCACACATATTTGTCTTGCTGCCGCAACATCCGCCTCGTTTATGAGTCGTCCCCGATCGGCAAAGCCGGAGACGGTTTTCCAGTATCGGGCGTCGATAGCCGTTAGCTGGAAAAGCAAACCTTCCACCTTTCCCTGGAAAATTGTCAAGTCTCTGCTCGTAGCACGAAGAGGCGCGACAACCTTGACATTTTCAATTCGAGACAGCTCTTGCGCATCCCTTTCAAAGTACTCCCCGGGATGGTGCCAAAACAATCGGTCGTCCCATCCTGCCACTATCACGGTGGCTTCACCTATCAATTCAAGGTTGCTGGATATTTTTTCTTCAACAGAACGGCTGAGCGTACCGAACATGACGAAGCCGATCGTACCCATGCTGATGGCGATCATAACCGCGCGGTATCGAGCGATATTCCTCAATACCATCCGGAGGCACGAGACTAAGAGATCGTCTTTCTTCATGAAACTCAACTCCTATTGCAACTCTGCCTGATTCATTGTCACATTGGCAGAAAGTCGGCACGATGAGTTTCTGGGGTAACAGCGCTGCCGTTCTGCCTCTACTCGAATCTGAGGGCCTCGACAGGATCCAATTTTGCTGCAGACTTGGCCGGCAGTACGCCAGAGGCCACACCTGACACAAACCCCGCCAAGGAGGCGACCAGGATCGATATCACGTACATGAGGTAATTTATTTCGTATTTGAGAACGTATTGGGAAAGGATGACGACTGCTACAGTCCCGAGAATTATCCCTGTTACCGCGCCGGCAAGCGCAATAATCAACGACTCGAATATGAATTGCTCGCTAATATCTCGGGGGGTAGCGCCAACAGCCTTTCTCAATCCTATCTCCGGAGTCCGTTCCCTGACCATGGCAAACATGACGTTAGCAACGCCTCCTGCGCTCACAATCAGCACGGAGACAATGCCCACGTAGAGGATAAGCTGGAACACTTCGAGGATATTTCGCACCAGGACGACCCTGGCGCGATCGAAGAGGACCTCGCACCTTTCATCCGCGGGCCTCCTGTCTTTCAATATTTGTTCCACCTGCTTGTGAACGACTTCCACACTGTAAATGTCCTGCGGCAGGATCGTCAGCCGTCTGATGTCCGACATGCCCGCTATTTTTTTCGTCGCAACGCTAATCGGAACGAGAACAACTTCGTCAAAGATCCTGTTGTCAGATGGTCCCAAAACTCCCACGATTCTCAGATGCTCAGTCCCCACTTGAAGCGACTCTCCCACAGCTTCATCGTCCTTCCCAAACAAGAATTCCCTGACATAGCGTCCCACAATACACACGTCACTGGCATCTTGCACTTCCGCTTCCGTAAACTGCCTCCCTTCAGCAATCGGCAAGAATGCAGTCATGGCAAAAAAAGAGCTGTCTACCCCCATGACTCTCACGTACTTGAATTCTTTCTTCTTGTAGGACGCGTGGAATTCTAGGTTCGTCGGCCACCACGAGTACACCGATGGAGCGACTGCCTGCACGGCCGGGATCTGCCGAAGGTTCTCGATATCTCGTTCGGAGAAGAATCTGGGTTCTTCCGGATACTCTGGAGAGACGAGATGCAGATTGGCCTTGATCAGAGTCGCCCCTCCTAATATTGCAAGATTGCTTCCGATGTTCTTCAGTATCAGGTCTCCCATGGTGATCACGGTGACCATGGAAGCAATACCCAGGACCATACCTAAGAATGGACCGAGGTACCGTTTGCGCTTCCGTGCAACCTGGCTCCAGGACAACCGCAGCAGATCTCTCGTCGTCATGCGAACCGCCCCTTTACCAGATTACTTCTTCGTTCAGGGAATCTCGCATCATCCTCTGCCGTCCACTTGGCGACCGTCGCAAGGAAACCCAGCAGGGAAGAGTTGGCAGAAAAAAAATGGCCCCACCTCACTCATGGCGAAATTATATAACGACAAAGAGTCTTCGAGTCAACGGGCGCGCGGAATACTCCCTTCTGCTGTATCCACCAATGGCGTAGGATCGGTTCTCCCGGCAATGCGTCCCTGGGGGTGGTAAAAAATCGGTCTGCCTCGCGCTCGGCCGCTGCTCGGCCTACAGAATGACGGCTGGTGCCCTCGATCAGGAAATTCTCCCTGGCAAACCTGCAATCCCCGGGGTCAAGGGAATTTACCCTTGATCGGTGCCCTCGTGTTGGCATACACTGACTCCCTGCCGCAGACCATCCAACAAATGGCCGTACTTGGCGTCTGGTCTGCATTATCGAAAAATCGACTCGGATTCTTAAGTCCCCTTTCGCGAAAGACAACGCAACAGGAGGTACTCGCGAGATTGAGAACTCCCACGATTAGAGCGACACTTATCGGTTTTGCCGTTCTGGCAGTACTTGTTCTCACCGTTCCGTCAGTACTGACGGTGGCCGGCTTATCCGACATTTCCACGAGTGTTTCCGTGGCCATTAAGGAAAGCAAGATTGGCTCAGGAGCGATAGCTACGCAGAAGGCTCTTGCAGAAACAGGGAGCGGCTTGAAAGAGTATCTTGAGGTCGGCGGATCGGGAAACCTGAATCGTTACCGGCAGGGCGTCGAAAAAACTAAGGCGGCGTTCTCCGAGCTTATCGGGTCTCTCTCCGAAAAGAAGGATCAAGAGAGCCGTGTCCGTGAGTCGGAAGCGCTCTTTATTCAGTGGATAAACTCGGTGGCGGACCCTGCTGTCGCGTCCCGCGGCCGAGCTGGTGATTCAACTGACACGGGAGGTCAAGGATCACGGTTGAGCCAGGCGTTATTGGATCCACCCATCCAAGTGCAGACCATCCTCTTGTCCCTCGCAGAAAGACAAACAACGCTCGCCTCCTCTCGTCTTGCTACGATGGCGGAATGGCTCAATAGAGTCAGGACCCCAATGTACGTTGGAATACCCGTGTACGCATTCCTTCTCCTCGGCGCCTGCTTCGTTCTGGCACGAAGAATTGCCAAGCCCATAGCAGACGCGGCAGGGTTCTCAGAGGCCATAAGGCTGGGGGAGTTGACCAGGCGTTTGGAGGTTCAAGGCCTCGATGAGGCGCAACGACTCGCCCAATCACTCAACGAGACTGGCGAAAGCCTGGCCAGGCACAACAGCCGCATACTGGAAGGAGTGGAAATTCTCACCGCCTCAGTCGCTCAGATTGCCGGGACAGCATCCGAGCTTTATGCAGGGGCTGCCCAGACGGCTTCTGCGGTGAGTGAAACAACGGCCATCGTAAACGAGATGGAACAGACAGCCAAGGTCGTGAACGAAACCGCCCGCCGGGTGGCGGAGCAGGCCGAGCAGTCTGACGAAATAGCGAACGCAGGAACCAGAGCCACTGGCGATACGCTTGAGAAGATGAATATCATCCGGGAGAAGATGGAGATTGTGAGCACGTCGGTGGTGGAGCTGAGCAAGAACGCAAAGCATGTAGAGGTCATAGTTGCAGCGGTCCAGGACATCGCAGATCAGTCGAACCTCCTGGCAGTGAACGCATCCATCGAGGCCGCTCGGGCAGGAGATCATGGAAAAGGCTTCGCAGTGGTCGCCCACGAGATCAAATCACTGGCCGACCAATCACGGGAGGCCACCCAGAACATAACAAGAATTCTTCAGGAAATCCGCAAGTCCGTGGACTCGGTGGTGATGGCCGCCGAAGAAGGGGGCAAGGCGGTCATGAGGGGGGTGGAAGAGTCGGAGTCGGCGAGAGAATCCATCGCAAGGCTCGCGGACAGCATAGCCCAGTCTTTTCAAGGGGCAAACGTCATCTTCACGTCGAGTGAAAGACAGTTTGCCAGGGTCGAACGGGTTGCAGCGGCCATGAGGAACGTGGAGTTGGCGATGAACAACAGTCTCGAAGGAACAACTCACCTGGAGAATGAGGCGAAAAGACTGGAGCAGCTTGCTCTATCCCTCGATGGGCTGGTGCGCCAGCAAACGGGCCAGGAAATGGCCGCCTAAGTGGCCCCTCATCAGTCTGCGGAGGACGTGGCCTCAACGTGGCCCATAATCGATTCGCGGAGGTCCCAAAGGAGCCCTTCACATCGTCCTCGCCGGCAATGGTTCGTGATCCCGGCGCGATTGGAGCTCTATACCGCCACGCATCGAATATGCATGGCAGCAATCGTAGCTGAAAGCCAATGAGCCTTCGATCGACATGTGGTGATGAAAGAGGTCGAGACTTCCGAATAATTCCTGCGAAGCTCTTGACTTATGGCCAACACGATGGTGGAGCGCGCCCCGTGCTCTCACGCGGTCGTCTATGAGCCAGTCTGTAAGTTGGGTTCGGACCTGTTCTTAATGCGCTCCACTCTAATTCGATTTCTTGCTCCGCTTTGCCTTCCTGGGCTTACAAGGCGCCATTGCGGGCGGAGGGCCTATGGGCTGGGCGTAGCCGAATGCACCGTATTCCGCTGGGAAGCAGCCTGGCACCCCAGGCCCTCCCCTGTACCTGAATTGCCACTCCGCTATCTCGGAATAGCTGACTCCCTCCAGTCTCGGTACCTGCGGGCTTTGCGCTTGAACAGGATCGGTGTTCGAGCACAGCAAGCTTATGACTAAGGCGACACACACAAACGACCCCACCCTCAACGAATCCTTCAACATGGCTTCGGCTCCTGATCAGGTATTGGGTCCCAAAGTTTTCTCAAGTTATGACGACAAGCATACCTCAGAGCCCCGGAAAAGACAATCTGCAAATCGTGGCGGTGTGGTTCGCAACACATCCTAGCCTGAAATCAACGCATTGAGCTCGCCGCTGATCGCAAAAAGCTTCTCCACATCGGTTTCGACAAATTGCTTTTCATCCTTTGCAATCTGCTCTTTGAGACGGGACACTACAGCTTCCAGATTGGCAGTCATCTCAAGCAGATTCCGGCGCAGAATCTCACGGTCTACTCCGACGGGAATTTCTTTGATCCTTTCCCTGGGAACCAGCCGGAGGACTTCGCGCCACCGGGGCACGATAACGTCCAGATTCCATGTTTCACGGATCGCTTTTGCGAACGTTTGGCTGGTCAAGAGTTCTCCGTGAATAACGAAGATCTGCGGCCTGGATTTTTGTGTAAAATGCCCGATCCAGCGCAGGAGGTCCGCTTGGTCGCCATGGGCGGAAATACCGCCGATGGTGAACACTCTTGCCCTGACGGCGATCTTCTCTCCGAAAATGGTGACCCTCTCGGCACCATCAACGATCTGCCTTCCTGTAGTTCCCTGGCTTTGGAAGCCGGTAATCACAATGCTGGCTCCAGGCCGCCAAAGATTATGTTTCAGGTGATGCTTGATCCTGCCGGCATTACACATGCCGTTTGCAGAGACAACGATGGCGGACCCATTGAGCTGGTTGATCTCCATCGATTCTTTTGCAGTCACCGTGAACTTCAGGTTGGGCATGTCGAAAGGATCAACTCCTTGGCGTACGAGATCGCGAGCATCTTCGTCGTAGTACGCTTTGTTCTTGCGGAAAATTTCTGTGGCCTTGATCGCGAGAGGACTGTCCAGGAAAACTGGGATATCGGGCAGTTGTCCGGATCGAGAAAACTCCCCGAGAATGTAGAGAATCTCCTGAGTGCGCTCAACAGCGAACGCAGGAATGATGACTTTCTCCTGGTGAGCATAAGCATATTCGATGGCCTCCAGGAGCTCGGCCTTGCTTTCTTCAAAAGTCCGGTGGAGCCTATCGCCATAGGTCGATTCCACGAAGAGGTAGTCTGCTTCTTCTACGGGCACAGGATCTTTCACGATAAGAGCATCCTGTCTTCCCAGATCGCCGGAGAAAACTATTTTCGTGTTTTTTTGGTCTTCTTCGATCCACAGCTCGACGATGGAGGCTCCAAGAATGTGTCCGGAATCTCGTAGCCTGACCTTCACCCCTGGCTCAGGCTCCACTATCTTGTCCATCTCGGTGCCGCAGAAATATTGCAGGCTGTCTTCAGCGTCCCGGGTAGTGTAAAGGGGCAAGACGCGATGCTTGGCTTTCCGCTTGTTTTTCTTTGTGCGCCACTCAGCCTCCATCTCCTGGACGTGGGCTGAATCGAGCAACATGACTTCGCAAAGATCAACAGTAGGAGGGGAGGCGATGATTTTTCCTCGGAATCCGTCCTTCACCAACTTGGGTATCCGCCCGCTATGGTCGATGTGCGCATGGGTAAGCACCAGCAGCTTGACTTCACGGGGATTGTACCCCCAATCCCCCCAGTTTCGACTTTCCATCTCCTTGTTTCCCTGAAAGAGACCGCAGTCTACCATGAGTTTCTTGCCACCTGGGGTCTCCACCAGGAAATTGGAGCCTGTGACCGAGCCGGTTGCACCCAGACACGTAATCGTGACCATGACTTGTTCTCCTCCCTCCCATGTCTGATCCGTGAAACGGATCGACGACCCCTCACGCTTCGTACGCCATCTCGCAAATACGGTTGCGTATTCGCTTCAGCTCTGCTCGGGAAACCGCGGGCTTGAAACCCGACCCTACTGTTGTCTCGAAATTCCAGGGGCGCACCACGCTTAGGTCAACCCTAATGCCAGGAAAGAATCAGGAGTAATATACGGTCGGTTCGCTGTCAAGGCTCGTTTCCCCCCGAAGGTTGGTTGCTCGGGCACAGCAATCCGGCCTCTCCCATCAGGCCGAAGAAGTCATCGAGTCCTGTGTCATGCGGCATTGGCGGCGTCTCCTTTCGTCGCCTTCACGTGAACAGGGCGCGGACGAGCTCGGAAACCCCTTGACAGAGTCCGGTCCCCCTTATATGGTTCCATAGCAAGCTTAACTTGTGTTTCCCCAGTTGACCTCTCGTCAGGAATACGGGCGTTATGCAAGACTTAAGATCGAAGAACCGAGGCGCCCGTGCCGTGGATTTTGCCGCATTTTTGAGCCGTTATATCCCGCTCGTCAAAAGCCCTCGTTCGTAAGCCAAAAACGAGCCCTGGACGTGCATCTTGGGCCGATTCCATAAGGAGTATGCACATGAGTATCAACATCTACGTGGGAAACCTCTCTTACGAGGCAAATGAGGCGGAGCTGCAAGGGCTTTTCGAGGGCTATGGTGAAGTTGATTCCGCCAAGATAATTACGGACCAGTTCACGGGTCGGTCTCGAGGATTCGGCTTCGTCGAGATGAGAAACCGCGAAGACGGTCTCCGGGCGATCGAGGAGTTGGATTCCCGAGATCACATGGGCCGCAACCTCAAAGTTAATGAAGCTCGACCGAAGGGGAATTCGGGAGGCGGACGCCGCGATCAGGGTAGATCCCGCTGGTAAGTATCTCTGCTGCCACGCACTGAATATGCTTGGCAGTCGTCGCGGTCGAAAGCCAACGGGCATAGGATCAACATGTGGTCATAACGGAGGCCGAGATTTCCCCGTAGAATCCGTGGAATTCCTGGCTTATGGCCAACGCGAGAGTGGAGCGAGCTCAGTGCCTTCGTGCTGTCGTCTGTGACTCAGTTTACGAACTAGGTTTAAACCTGTTTTTTGTGAGTTCCACTCTTGCCCTCCGGGATATAATTCAAGCGGAAAGAGTCTTGCGCTACGGCGCGGCTCTTTCCGGAGCCCCACCCGTTGGCGCCCTAAGGGAGAGGCTCTGGAGCCCAGATGTTCAAACACGCTTTGTGCCTCCATCCCTATTACCGGGACAGCCATTCCGGGTCATTAGGCCTCGCCATATTTCCTCCGACCGGCCTCGAGTACGTGGCATCGGCTCTGGAGCCGTACGTGGAACGGGTGACACTGGTCGATCTCCGGCTACCGGGGCCGATGCGGGATTTGGAATACCTCAGGCGATTCATCGCCGACAACATAGACCTTCTGTGTATCAGCATCAATTGGGAGTACCACTACGCCGAAGTGTGCAACCTCGTGAACTCCCTGCCTAGAGGAGTGTTTACCGTGGTGGGTGGCAAACAGGCCACCGACTACGTCGACGAAGTGCTCTCAGCATGCCCCGGCGTTGACATCGTTGTACACGGCGAAGGGGAAGAGGCAATAGCCGAGATAGCGCAGAGGGTGCCGCTAGAGAACATCACGGGGATCTCCTACCGGAACCACAGCGGCATAGTGCACGGTTCCAGACGGCCTCTCCAGAAGGTCGAGCGTTACCGATTCCCTGACCGGTCCCTGCGGCAACAGAAATACCACTTCAATATGGGCGGATTTGCCTTACGGGGAGAAGAATTCGACATCATCATCACTGCGCGCGGGTGCCCCCACAACTGCAAGTTCTGCACGTTTACCCTCAACCCGTGGGGTCAAAAACGAACCTATTCCGCTCGATCTATAGAATCGGTCATGGAGGAACTACGACAGATATCGGCCGGTATAGTTCTCATTGCAGATGAAGACTTTTTCGTCATTCCTTCCCGTGCCAAGGAAATCTGCGAGCGAATCGTCCAAGAAGGAATTCGAAAAAGATTCATAGTTCAGGCCAGAATAGAAGTATATCGACACCCCGAGGTCTTGGACGCTGCGGTCAAAGCCGGCATCAAAATCATGCTCCTGGGCATTGAATCTCCTACAGACCGCATCCTTGAGCAAATGTCCAAAGGTTTTGACACGGCAACTCTGAGAGAAGCCTTCGAGACTTTCAGAAGCTACCCGTTTTATTGCCATGGCTACTTCATCTACGGTAACGTGGGTGAATCAGAAGAAGAAATGATGCAAATCCCCGTCTTCGCTCGGGAGCTCGGGCTGGACTCCATAACGTACCAGAAGCTGCGCATCGAACGGTATTCACCGCTCCGAGAGCTGGTGGAATCAACACCAGGCTATTATATCGGTGACGACCAGATCGTATACCGGGAAGGTTTCGGACGCCCCGGCCTCAAACGGATTAGCTCGAGGATCACTCGAGCGTTCTACAACCCTCAACAATTGCTTCGCATTGTCTGGAAGCTCTTCCGCATCCGCCTGTTTACTCCCCGAAACATTGGACCTCTGTTACTGGCGCTTCCCATCGTTCTGGGCCTTACGGTCGGCCGAAAAGTAAGCAAGGCTGCGAGCCGAATCAGATCTCGCCGGTCGACTCTTCACTAGGCTTCAGGTGACCGACATAGAGCACTAGCATTCCAGCGGGGATTTTTCATGACACGCTGGACAACGTGTGCTACGTACCTCGAATGACCAAAAAAGGGGAGACGTCCGCATGGCACTCAAAGTGGTTATCATAGGAGGCGTGGCTGGGGGCGCGACAGCAGCGGCTCGGGCGCGCCGGCTGGATGAATATGCTGAAATCATTCTATTTGAACGAGGAGAGCACATCTCTTTCGCAAACTGCGGATTGCCCTATTACATTGGGGGGGTGATCTCAGAGCGAAAAGATCTCCTGGTTACCACCCGAGAATCGTTCATGAGGCGCTACCGCATCGACGTCAGGACTCAGTGCGAGGTTCTGGCAATCGATCGGTCCCGCAAAGAGATCGAGGTAAGGGAGCTCCATTCAGGGCAGTCTTACAGACAGGCATACGACAAGTTGATCCTTGCTCCCGGCGCCGAGCCTGTGAGGCCGCCTATCCCGGGAATAGGCCTGGAAGGCGTCTTTCATCTGCGAAACATACCGGATTCGGATCGAATCAAGGAAATCTTGGACCGCGACCAGCCAGAGTCTGCGATCGTTGTGGGAGGGGGTTTCATCGGCCTCGAGATGGCTGAAAACCTCGTGCAGCGGGGAGTCAAGACAACAATCGTGGAAATGGCAAATCAGGTCATGATGCCGCTGGACCCCGAAATGGCAGCGATGGTTCACGCTCATTTACGCGACCAGGGGGTGGCTCTGGAGCTCGGTCAGGCAGTCACCGCAATCGAGAGGTCAGACGGCAACCTGGTCGTGTCCACGTCTCTGGACAAACGGTTCTCCTGCCAGCTCATCGTATCCGCGGTCGGTATCGCTCCGGAGAACAAGCTGGCAAAGGAGGCTGGTTTGGCTCTGGGTCCTCGGGGGCACATCTGTGTCGATGAAACCATGGTCACGTCCGATCCGGACATCTATGCAGTTGGCGATGCAGTGGAGATCAAGGATCTGGTCACAGGTTACCCGCTGTCCGTGGCCCTTGCGGGGCCTGCCAACAAGCAAGGGAGGATTGCCGCGGACAATGCCATAGGGCGGAAGTCCGTTTACAAAGGAGCTCTCAGCACCTCCATTGTGAAGGTGTTTAAGCTCACGATCGCTGGGACAGGCCCGAACGAAAAGACTCTCTCTCGGCACGGAATCCCTTACCGGGTCAGCTACACCCACGGCGGATCTCATGCGTCTTACTACCCCGGAGCCTCTCTCATGGCGATAAAACTCCTCTTCTCTCCGGAGACAGGAAAGATACTTGGCGCCCAAATCGTGGGTGAAGAGGGTGTTGACAAACGCATAGACGTCCTGGCCACCGCTATCCATGGCAACATGACTGTCTTCGACTTGGAAGAGCTCGATCTGGCCTATGCCCCGCCCTACTCCTCCGCGAAGGATCCCGTCAATATGGCCGGCTTTGTGGCCGCGAACACTCTCAAGGGGGATATGGCGGTAGCTCATTGGAACGAGCTCCCTTCGCTCCAACGCAATGGTGCGATCCTCATTGATTTGAGAACCAAGAAGGAGATTGAAACGGCGGGTGCGATACCCAATTCGATCCACATACCACTGGACGAGCTGCGACACCGCCTGGGCACGCTTGACAAGAGCGCCGAGTACGTCCCGTACTGCGCCGTGGGCATGAGAGGATACCTCGCCCACAGGATATTACTGCAGCATGGCTTCCAATCGAGGAACCTGAGCGGTGGATATCGGACCTTTGTGGGCGCTCGTGAACAACTGATGCTCGAATCTCCGGATCAGAAGCTGTGGCTGGCGGAGTGAGCTCGCAGCACGCTGGATCAGCAGCCGTCTTCGCCCAGTGCTTCCATCACCCGCTCGAGACTTATGGGCATGTGACGCATCGAACGCCCCAGAGCGCGGCTTACCGCTCCGGCTATGGCTGGCGCACTCGGGATCAGCGCCGGCTCTCCGACGCCTTTGGCCCCGAAGGGGCCGGTCTCTTCGGGCTCCTCCACAATGATTACCGGATCGATTTCCGGCATGTCCTTAATGGTGGGGATGTGGTAATTCTCGAAATTCTCGTGGAGCCCTGGAACGAACTCTTCCATGAGAGCCATACCGAGCCCCATCATTACGCCACCACAAATCTGGCCTTCAACTGCCTTCCGATGGACCGCCCGCCCCACGTCGTGGGCAGCGGCCACGCGCTTCACTTCTACGTTGCCCGACCAGCGGGTGACTTCCACCATAGCTAACTGAGCTGCGAAAGCATAGGTGCCGTACGGAGATCCTTGCCCGGTTTCTGCATCCAGCGGGACAGTTATCGGATCGAAGTCGCCCGCTGCCTTTGCCATTCCCCCTCGATCCACCATCCGACGCACTGCCTCCTCGACAGGCCTCCCCGTCTGCGGCGATCCCTTGACCCAGACTGTTCCATCGCGCATTTCCAAATCAGCTCGGTCCGCTTCCAGAAGGTCCTCGAACTCTTCAAGGATCATCCCTTCCAGCGCTGCTGCCGCGTTGAATGCCGCACGACCCGATATGTACGTCTGACGGCTCGCCGAAGTCGCCCCCGCGTCAGTCGTCAGGTCTGTGTCCGCTCGCACCAGCGTGATCCGGCTTGGATCGACCTTCAATCGTGCAGCGGTCACCTGCCTCAGGGCCGTGTCCGATCCCTGCCCAATCTCAGCCGCTCCTGTATAAAGGATAATCGTTCCGTCAGGCCGCCATTCAACCTGGCTGCTGGACGGATTCTTTACGCCCGTATTGCCGATGCCGTAAAACATGGCTGCCACACCGACGCCGCTGCAGATGCCGAATCTGGAGGTGCTGTCCGATAACCACTGCTCGTAGGTGGGCCTCAGTGCTTCGAGGCATTTTACGAGCCCGACACTCTGCGTCAGTACCTGCCCGGTTGCAGTGGCTTGTCCCGGTCGCAATGCATTGATCAACCGGAATTGCAGCGGGTCCATTCCCAGCTTGTCGGCCAGAGCGTTCATCTGGCCCTCATGAGCAACAGCCACCTGGGGAACTCCGAAGCCTCGCATGGCCCCAGTCCACGGATTGTTCGTATAGGCCAGACGGCAATCGATCAGCACGTTGGGCACGAAGTAGGGACCTGTAGCATGGACAGCGGCGCGTGTGCACACTGCCATCCCATAGGACGCAAATGCTCCCGTGTCTCCAACCAGGTCTATTTTCATGGCGGTCAACCTACCGTCTCTATCGGCTCCGCTCACATATCTCATCCAGAATGGGTGACGTTTCCCGGTTCCAAGAAAGGTTTCCTCCCGGGTGTACGTCATTCGCACGGGTCTCTTCAATAGCCACGCAGCTAGCCCAAGGTACGGCTGAACGGAGACGTCCAGCTTCCCGCCGAATGCCCCGCCGGTCTCAGCCTGAATCACTCGAATGCGGTCCGGCTCCAGAGCGAGAAACTTTGCCAGCTCTGCGTGATCGTAATGGGCATTCTGTGTACAAGCCTTAACAATAAGCCGACCGTCTTCTATCCACGCACGGCCCCCTTCAGTTTCGAGCGCAGCGTGCTCGATGAAGCTCGTGGTGTATTCTGCCTCGTGGACTACTGCAGAGCGAGCGAGACCTTCCTCCACGTCACCTTTTCTAATGACCCTCCTGTTCATGAGATTGTCGGATCTCTTGTCCGGATGGACCAGAGGGGCCCCTTCAGCCAATGCCTCCCGAGGATCGAAAACTCCCTGCAACTCGGCGACCTTTACATCAATGAGTCTCGCAGCCTTCCTGGCTGCTTTCTCCGTTTCCGCCGCAACGAGTGCAAAAGCCTGGCCTCTGTGACGGATGTATTCCTCGGCCAGGAACTCCTGATCCTTGGTCGACGCAATAATACCCAGACGATTCACGCCCGGGATGTCCGAAGCTGTGAAGATCCGAACAACTCCGGGCACGGACTGTGCCCGAGTCAGATCGATGGCTTCAATTCTCGCTGGTGCCCGCTCGGCCCTGGCGCAGACCAGCACGAGATCTCCCTGCTCCCCTTGATCTGCACCGTACCTTACGGAACCAAGCACTCTCTCCAATGCCCCTACTCTTGCAGGACTCTCACCTATGGTCATCGGGCACCTCCACCTGCTCCCAGGCCGATTCCAAAGCATGGGTCACCAGTGCGGCAGTTACCGGAGTCTTGTACGAAGCGGAAGGCCGCCAACCGCAGACCATGACAAACTCTTTCGACGCGACGAGCCCCGCTTCCTTCCATAACGTCGGTCCAGGAGATCCCGATGCCAGCAGGGCTTCCACAGCACTTAACCTCCTCGGAGACGGAAAACAGGAGCCCACGACTACTCGAGGATCCGACAAATCCAGACCGAGACAGACGGCCACGTTCAATCTCGCTATCACGACCGCTTGCCTCCGGCCGATCTTCCTGAACACCTGCGCGGTCCCGCGTACGGAACGATCCAACTCAAAGCCGACGATTATTTCTTCCGGAGAGAGATTTGTTCGATTAGGCCCTGTGATCAACTCCTCCAACGCGACGGTCCGCGTGCCTCCAGGGGACACGATCCTCGCCCGCGCCCCCAGCGCGACCAAGGCAGTCACGCCATCCGCAGCGGGAGAAGCATTGGCTGCATTCCCGCCTATGGTCGCCAGAGTGCGGATCTGAACGGAACCTACTGTCCCAGCGCATTGAGCCAAGACCCCGTAAAAGCTTCTGACTTCGGGGGAAGTCTCGAGCCGCCGAAAGGTGACCGCAGCCCCCACAAAGGGGAGGTCTGAGGAAAGGTCCAGGCGATTTAGGTCCTCAAGTCGCGAGACGTCAACAAAAGCATACGAAGGCTCGTCCCCGAACAGTCGCTCCCGGCGAACATGAATCATGAAGTCCGTTCCTCCTGCTATGATGCGGGCGCCACGCGACACCTCGTCCAGAGCCTCGTCGAGGCTCCTGGCAGTCACGAATCTACTCAACTGATCCCTCCCCCGCCTTTCGGGCGGTCAGCCGAACTGCTTCCACGATGTGCTTATATCCGGTGCAGCGGCAGAG